>JAEZVF010000045.1 GCA_023443225.1 Bacillota bacterium | reverse complement strand
ATATATATTTAAAGGGCTTCGCCGCATTTTTTTGACTATTTGTCAAGTGTTTTTTATAAAAAAATATAAAAAAGATAGTCTGATTTTCTTAATAATCAAACTATCTTTCTTAACTTAATGACATTGGTTGTCGCTCATAGCGGCACATAAGGTCTCTTATGGATTAATAAATCACACGCTATGTCTTAAAGTTATTGATGTGATAAACATTCTCGGTTTTTGTGGTCGCCCTTATTATATTAGTGTGACAGCCTGGTTTTTTATTTAGAAAGGAGCAGTTTTAGATTTCTTGGTAAGGCGGACAGTAAGTATCCTATGTTTAGTGCGTCTACCTTCTCTTTTATTGGTCCACTTAAGTTTTCATAGGTTGTGCCCTTGCAGAGTAATTCTGTCTCTGTTTCATCAAACACTGCAACGAGTTTTTCATTAGCCAAAAATGCCTTGTTTTGAGGGCAGTTGATCTGACATACTTCACATCCAATGACGCTGTTATGTACCTTAGGATTAACCCAGTCTGGGAAAGTTACCTCATTACTGTCTTTTTCATTAAAATAGGTAAGGCATCTCTCTGAATCAATAATATCAAAATTTGGACGGATTGCTTGTGTTGGGCACAGAGTTACGCATCGGGAACATTTATTGCAAAAGGACATTCGTTCAGCTGGATAAAGAATGTGATTATCCGTTGGAATATCTGTATAAAAAGGCAAGAAGCTCACAAAAGAACCCAAACCATCCACATAGGCAATATTGTTTCTTCCATATTTTGCAAGACCGCTGCTTACTGCAATTAGCTTACGTGGTAATTTGGGCATAAACTGTGCATGATAACCTTTCTGCCCTAATAATCCATTTAATTCTTTTGATACAATTTCATATTGTGCCCTATTCTCCAGACAGACAGGAAAGGTTTTTAATTTACCTTCTATGGTGAAGCCGGCCAATGCCCGAGCTGGAAATGGAAATGCAAACAAGAGGACGGACTGTACGTCATAAGCTAAGTCTGGCTTGCTAAATTCATAAAAATGTTTTGTTAGGTATTTCTGAGTATTATTTAAATACTCAGTATCGCTTACGTCAATCACTCTTTTTTGAATCTCACTTATACAGGAGATATCAATTATTACAGCTTTTGCCTGAAAGTGTTTTTCTAACTCTCTTATATATTCCTGATTAACTCCAACCATATATTTGTCCTCCATTGTAATAATCTTCCTTAAATCGTTTGATTTTTACTAATTAATATGCTATCATATATTTACATATTAGTAAAACTGATTATTTTAATTGTATCAATCGAAATAATCTATAGACAGGAGAATACCATGGATTTTAAGCAGTTACATACCTTTCTTACACTTAGTAAAGTAAGAAACTTCACAAAAACAGCCGCGTTACTGGGATATGCTCAATCCAGCATTACTTCACAGATACAGCAATTAGAAAAGGAGTTAAATGTTAAACTATTTGAACGCATTGGCAAAAACATTGCACTTACCGCTGAGGGCAATGCCATGCTTCCATTTGTTCACAATATCATGTCCTTATATTCGGATATGAAGAATGTGGTTACTCCTTCGGATATTAGTCAATCTAGAATTACCATAGGCGCTGCCGAGTCTCTAAGCATCTACCGCTTACCTACCATTATCAAATCCTATAAGAAAAAACATCCGAATGTAGATATCTTTCTTAAATTACTGAATTGTAACGAATTTGTCCCTATGTTGTCAAATAATGAAATAGACATAGCATTCACAATGGGACGCAGCATCAGAAATGATGGAATCACTTCTGTTTTTGAAATGCCGGAACCTATTATAATTGCAGCTAGCCCTGAGCATCCTTTAACAGAAAAGTCAGATATACACCCAAAGGATTTCAACAATGAATCCTTCATCGTTACGGAGTGTGGATGTTGTTACCGGGAAGCTTTTCAAAAAGATCTTACAAGTGCAGATGTTAAACCCAAAATTATTATGGAAACGGACAGTATACAATCCATCAAGCAGACGGCAATTATCGGACTCGGTATATGTGTTTTACCTGAAATTGCTATAAAAGAAGAAATACAAAGTCAAAAATTACTGCCCTTAAATTATAAACACGACTACCATATTTCATCCCAACTCCTTTATCATAAGGATAAATGGATTTCGCCCATCTTAGCAAGTTTTATACAGGAATCGGCGGATTTGTGTTTCAAATCAGTGTAGTCAGATCGCTTTCGCCAGTATTTTTAAAAATGAGTCGCTAAGATAATAAGTAATCTCATCAAAGGTGTTGATATTTTTGACCTCCAGATACGAAGATACCGCTCTAATCTTTTGTTCAAATTCTTGTTGATAGGATTCCTTATTGTCAGCGCAAGCATCTGTCTTCTCCCCTACTTGTGCATAATCGATTATATTTTCTGTATTCATGCCATCCAACAATGCAGTATAAACACACCAACGAAGATTTGAAAGAAGAGATTCCTCAATCCAATAGTTAAATTTTGTATTAGGATGTAAATACTCCAACTTATTCATTTTAAGATACAAATCCACACCATCTGAAACATCATGCCATAAGTCTACAAAAGCATAATCATAGTTTTTATTTCCCATATGTTTTCCCACATATTCAAAGGCATCCATTCTTATGATCTCAACCTTATCCTTGTGTGGAAACTGTGGCAGTATATAATTCTGAAATAGTCGGATAACCTCTTCATTCTTTTCAACTACTGTAATGCCTTGTACCTGCTCCTTTTCCGAAACCATATAAGCAAAATACCCAAGCCCCAATCCAAAAGTGATTACACTACCTTCCACTTCATCCACTACGGGTTGCATTGTTTCTATTTCATTTGGTGTTATGGTCATCCACTCGACATCGGATTCCAAAACCGCTGGAAACAGCAATTCTTCATTAAAAAAACCCAGACGTGGTATTTCTCGAAAATCCTTATCAACCATAAGGTCATTATAAATAAATGCTTCATATGATTGGTAGCTCTCGTATTTCAGTTCCCAATCGCCGCACTTCACCTCGGGTATTGTTATATTCTTATAATACGAATTCTCCATATAAGTTTTTGTTTCCAGTTGTTTAATGGAAGGAATAAAATAGCTCATAGCTATCTCCAACTCTTTTTTATTCTTATCCATATCCAACCCACATGCTGCTGCAAACAAAACAAAATAGGCATACTCTTCCGACACTTCACAGGAGGTCTGTATTTCTTCTACCAATTCTTTTGTAATAAAGCATGGTTGATTTATAAGAAAGTTACTGTACATTTCAACAACTTCAGAATTCATATCTATTATCTCGATGATCCTTTGAAACTTCCTATATTCACCTGCATTTAAATCTATCTTCATACTATCATTTCCTTTTCTCTAGTGGAATCTATAGCAATCATTATACTAAAAATGGATATGGATAACAAATGCTATTTGACGTCCATATCCTTCTCTATTTATACTATTTCATAAAGTCCTAACTGAAGCATATTTTATGCTTTGGATTCAAATCCTTTCAGCCATTCAGACAATGTTTCTTTATGGTCTTCACCTGTCTTAAACTCCTTGCTTCCAGCAATCTGACCGTCTAGGATGTAGATTACTTTCTTTGCTTTGGCTGCAACACGCAAGAAAATCATCCCAAAGGATGCTAAGTGTCATTTACTTTATGTACTTATCTACAGATGATTTATTTTCCAGCTTTAGTTCCGATTTAAGCCAATCATATTCTGATTTACTTCTAGTTTGATTCGTAATCCATGTAAGTAATTCATAAAACATAATTGGGGTACCACATATACAGCTAAGGCCTAACTTCATAATAAGATATAATTCAAATCCTATGATTGGAATTTTACTAAATGGTTCGTATTGAATAATTCTAAGTTTTGCAAATCCCCAAGGTATACCAAAGCACACGTAAAAGAAAGCTCCAATGGTTATGCCCCACTGTATAGCATCCATCGTTTCCCCGGAAGCAAGAATATCCTTTGAAACATATAAAATCATAATGATTGTCAACAAGAAACCTATCATTATTTTCGTTAATACATGGTATTTTTTCATCCACTTGAACATGTTATCTATAAATTTCTGCTGCATACAGTCTGCTCCTATCATTTTTCGTATGAATACTCATTTGTTTATATACTTCTTAATTTTTACTACTGTCACAAGCCCTGATTTTGAACCTTAACAAGTTCCTCTGCATCGGCTTCTGTTGCCCTTATAAATCAATTTTCTTAATGAATTCTCCTACATCATTTAATTTATGCCATTTAGCTCCTGATATAAATTTTTAGTATAGGAATCTGTCATTCCACTGATATAATCAGTAACCATCAAAAAACGTAAATACAGATTCTCAGCTTCATTCTCTGTTCTGCCATGAATATAATCGTCTTTATAATTGGAAGATATTATATTTACGTACTTTTTATCTGCTTTTGTCATCTTATATTCCCGATCACCGAGACAGCTTTCATCCTCCCAATATAGTACAGCATAAATAAAATCGTCTAAAAGTGCATTTATTATTTTTTTAGCAGATAGCTCTAATTTTAATATTTCTTTTGAATTGTATACGAACTCTTTCATAACATTTTTCAAAATCTTTATGGATGATTCATGGTTTGTATCATAAAATAAATCATGTTTATATTTACCGCTCATTATTTCATTATAATTTTTAGAAAAACTATAAGAAACCACATACATCATCCACTTTTTCACCAAGCCTATCCATTTCTGAAAAGCAACAAGATCATCTTCCTTGTTTCTATTTTCAAGACGAATACGTTCTTTCAGGTTATCTATTAATTCTTTTGAATACTTTTTATGTGACTTATTTTCAATGTCTTCCACTCCTGCTTCAAAATAATTAATGAATTGATCTAATGAAAACAATCCCTTCTTAAGTGCATCTTCTAAATCAGCAGTTGAGTATGCGATATCATCGGCAGCTTCCATTAAAAACACAAGTGGATGCCTGACATATCCTGTATCCGTTTTTGTACCGGTACGACTGCAAATAGAATCCATTACATCTCTTTCTGAATAAAAATATCCTAATTTATGTTTTCTAACATTCTCATGTTCATTGTCAAATTCCAAAGAAGCCGTGGGATATTTTACAAGTGTATTTAGTACACTATAAGATAAATTAACATCATAACTATCCTGCTTATTTTTAACTTTTGAAAGGATTCGCAAAGCCTGAGCATTACCTTCAAAGTTTTCTAAGTCTGCCCGCATTTGTTCAGTTAAGATATCTTTCACCGGTTTCCCCTTATATAGAAAAGTATCTTTCTCTAATTCATTCCGAAACCAATCTCCAATTACTACCTCACCAAAATGACCAAAGGGAGGGTTTCCAATGTCATGAAGCAATCCTGCACAGGATAAAACAACTGGGATTTCATCCGGTATATTGTCATTATTCTTAAATTCTTCCTGTAAATATTGGGTTCTATTTTGTGTTATCATAATACCCAATTGTCTTGCTATCGTAGAAACTTCCATAGAATGAGTTAACCTTGTTCTAACAAAATCACTTTTATCCAATGGAAATACCTGTGTTTTGTCCTGCAACCTTCTGAATGCAGCACTGGATATAATGGATTGATAATCCTTCTCCAAGTCACTAATTGGATAGAGCTTAAAAACTTCTGGCTCTTCTTCTCGAACTACTTGTGTTTCCAAACACAATAATTTATTCCATTCCATAGTTTCACCTTTCACCTTTTCTGCAGTTACATTTTATATTTAAAATGGCACGCTTAAAAAACTCCTCTTCTTTCTCTTTCTCCTCTTCACCCATAAAATGATAAGAGATGTACATCCCATCCTCCATAGTTGAAACACCTACTATATGCTTTCCATAGGATACAACTGGTGGAATAAACAATCCATTTTTTAGTCCATACATTCCATATTCATTCGGTATATCTAGTTTTGTTAAGTTCGTAATCCCAAGTTCTCTAGGCTTTTTACCGGTATACCCCATAACCCTTGCAAGTTTTTGCGTCGTCTTATTCTCATAAAGACCATAGGTATGTAACAAAATCGAATCCATTAAGCTGGGTATAAATAATGGTATAAATTGAAGTATAAAATACTTTCTGGCTGGCTTTTCTAATTTATAAGCTATTTTTTGATGAATTAGTTGGGCATTTTCATTAAAGGTTATCTTATCAGAATATGTATGTTGTACACTGATCCCTGATGCCTGATTAGACATTGATTTATTATGATCTAACCTTACATCTACTGCCATGCCAATGGTATCATTGTCTCTATTTGCCTCGAGAAATGCCGTAACAATATAACTATTAACTGTTACCCCAATCTCCTTTGCATGAGAGCGAATCCTATTGATCTCTTCAGAGGAAAAATGCTCATATATGATTTGGGAGCTATGCTCCTTCCAATAGGCTTCATGAATATCATAATAATCTTTCCATTGAAAAGTACGACCTGTATGTCTCCACCTTCTATTGTAACCATTTACATATAATTTTAATGGTAGCTTCACTTCTGATTTTTTCGGCAAAGTATCTTTTGTAATTAAACGCATTGGTTTAAACACTAGGCTCTCACCTGATAAGGCCGTCATTACATCTTCTATAAAATAAGTAATGGACTTTCCATCACCAACTAAATGATGCGCCATAACAAATAGAAAAACCTCATCATTTGAAGTAATCACAAACACTCTCATTAATTCACCCTTATTAATTGCAAAGGGAATTTTTTCATTTTGTTTGCTGATTTCTCTCCAATCGTCTTGACTAACCGTTACCTTACAAGCACTTTCTAATATTTTTTCATAAAATGCATCACCGTTTTGTTCTAATACAATTTTAGACATGGTGGATTCATTTGCTGCAAATGCTGCTTTTACGGCTAATACCAACGCATCTGTAGTTGGACTTCCTGTAATTTGAAAGAGGAACTGGATATAGATATTAGGATCAAATAAATCTAGTCGTTCTGAATATATGGAATTCTTCATTTTATAATCCTCGTATAAGTGACATAGGTATATGGGATTTCTCCGTTAACATGTTCGTTGCATTGTTTATAAAAATCCCTTTCATCAAACGTCGGAAAATAGGTATCACCTTCTATTACTGCATCTATTTCAGTAACATACATTTTATCAACAATACTTATCGCTTCCGCATATAATCCTACTCCTCCGGAAATATATACATCTCTGTCCCCAGCAATTTCTAATGCCTCCGATAGGGAGCTTGCCGTCATACAATTATCGGCATCATATTTCTGCGTGCTTGATATTACGATGGTATCTCTGTTCGGTAATGCCTTTCCTATTTCTTCAAAAGAACGCCTCCCCATAATTACAACATTTCCTATGGTTAGTTCTTTAAATCGTTTCTGTTCACCTTTTATTTTCCACGGAATCTGTCCGTCCTTCCCAATCACTCTATTTTTTGCATATGCCACGATTAAAGCAATCATTGAACCTCCTAAAAAATATAGATATTATAGCTTTACTATATATTGTTTCTATATCCATTGAATAAATGCAGTCTTATCATTTTTGTTATAACCTGCTTGCTCATAAAAGTTAAATGTGCTTTCCTTCTTTGAACCCGTCAGTAGCATAATTTTATAACAATTTTCTGTTAAAGCAATTTCTTTTGCAAAGTTAAGACATTTTGTAGCTAAACCTCTTTTTCTATATGCTTCATCTGTTATGACATTTTCAACAATGGCATATGGACGCTGATTGCGAGTTAAATTAGGAATAATAACACATACACAGGAAGAAACAATCTTACCGTCTTCCTCTGCAACTATGATATGATGATCTTTATCACTTAATATTTTGTTCCATAGCTCAGTCAATTCTGAAGTTTGTTCTGGCATTGTATTATCGTGAAGCTGCATATAGAGTTTTAGAAGTTCGCCTAAATCTTTATCCGTTATCTCTCTTACCATAGTAATAGTTCTCCTATAAACATGAATCTATATTTTCAAGTATTCAAACATGTACTTTTCATTATTTTACCACTTATATACATATAATACAAAGGAATTGTCTAATCTTATATCTCCTGCAGGTCTATAGTTCCACCTGGCTTCAAACATAATCCTAATACTTGACCTGCATCCCTTTTCTTTCTATAGTATAAGAAATGCGACCATCAAAACATGGTCGCATCATCTAAATATTAACTATGAATCCTGTCTAATAAATCCCCAAGACATCTATGCACTTCTTTAAAATTACCCTTCAAAAAATATTCTAATAAATCCTTATATCTATCTTGTTACCATTTTGGTAATCAGTTAATATCTGTAGGGAGTTCTATTTCGTCTCAAGACGTTTCAAATATTTTGGCTTATGCAATTCTATCCTCTATCGCTTGTAATGCATAAAGTGTTTCAGGATCAATGTCAATACATTTACTGGCATCTCTATTACCTTCCAAATCCCAGGCCAATGTATCGTTTATTATGGTACAAGCATTTATAAAAATATTCTTATCTTTTAATAGTTGAAAAATCCCTTTCTCCAATAATGGAGCAACGTCATATAAAACAATCTTTCCATCTTCGAAATAAACTGTAACTGTGTAATTTTCATTTGGAACCACTTGAACTATTTCAGGAAACATAGTTTTTCACCTCCGATTTATACAAGTGGGCTTATTCTATTCAATGGTTTTCCATCTTTCGATAATTCCCAATTTTGCATTAATTCATCTTGATGAATTACACACCATGCTAAAATCAATTTAAGTTGTCTGGATGGAAATGCTCCTTTTAGTATTCTAGCATTACAAATATCCACAATGGCTTTATTGCCATTATACTCTGCGTGAAAATGTGGTGGATTATGATCATCATAATACATAGTCACTCGAATACCATAAAATAAAGATATTTCTGGCATGCTTTTCATCTCCTTTTTAATTATTTTTCTTATTTATATTTTACCACAGTTCTCAAAAAAAATATACAAAAAACCTCCCAAGACAAGTTGTCCTGAGAGGTTCTGAATCGTTTTGAGTTGTTCTGAAACGTCCTGCGTTGCAGTAATCCTTATCTCTTTGAGAACTGTGGAGCACGACGAGCTGCTTTTAAGCCGTACTTCTTTCTTTCCTTCATTCTTGGATCTCTTGTAAGGAAACCAGCCTTCTTTAAGGATGGACGGTAGTCCTGATCTGCATGTAATAATGCTCTTGAAATACCATGTCTGATTGCACCAGCTTGACCAGTGAATCCACCTCCACGAACATTTACAAGTACGTCAAACTTGTCAGTTGTATCTGTAATAACCAGTGGTTGACGAACGATTAATTTTAATGTTTCTAAACCAAAGTATTCATCCATATCTCTTTTATTTATAGTAACTTTACCTGTACCAGGTACTAAATATACTCTAGCAATACTACTTTTTCTTCTTCCGGTTCCATAATATTTTGCCTTAGCCAATGTTATTTCCTCCTTTCAACCTCTGATTAGTATTTAATCTCTAATGCTTCTGGTTTCTGAGCCGCATTGTCATGCTCAGGTCCAGCGTATACATGTAACTTTGTTATCATCTGTCTTCCTAAAGGTCCTTTTGGAAGCATGCCTTTTACAGCAAGACTGATAGCTTCAGTAGGTTTCTTATCCATTAATTCTCTTAATGTTGTTTCTCTCATACCACCAACATAATCAGAGTGATTGTAATAAATCTTTTGGTCTAATTTATTTCCAGTTACTTTTATCTTTTCAGCATTTACAACGATTACATGGTCACCAGTATCAATGTGTGGTGTGTAAGTTGGTTTATTTTTTCCTCTTAAAATCTTAGCAATCTCTGATGAAAGACGTCCTAATGTATGTCCTGTAGCGTCAACTACGTACCATTTTCTGTCAATTGTTTTTGGACTAGCCATAAAACTTTTCATGGGTTACCTCCTTAGATTAATTAAAATCTCAATTATTTTCATAGTTATATGTTAAAATACTGTTACCGGGGCTTGGCTCAAGTATTCTCACGTCACGTCTTAACATTATATAACATTACTCCAAGTGTGTCAATACTTTTTCTTCTTGAGTTTCCGTAGTTTTGTCCACATTACTCTCTTTTATCGGTATTGTAATAAACAACTTTAAGAAAATGCCATAATTTAAGGAATCTTCTCCTTTTTTGATGTAAAATTAAATCACCACAATA
>JAEZVF010000042.1 GCA_023443225.1 Bacillota bacterium | reverse complement strand
CAAGCGGGGCTTATTAAAGTGCCTCTAATCAATGTACTGCCACACTTATACAATTCGAAAAACGGCAGATTGGCACTTTGGTAAGACTTTCCTGTTTTTCAATTGCAATTTGCGGAAACTCAAGCTTTTCATTTTATACGTTTCATTTATTAATTCTAATAAACTTTTTCTTTCCTATTTTTAAAACATTATCATCCTCTATAAATATTAAGTCAACATCCAATACTTTATCACCGTTTAGCTGAACTCCACCTTGTTTTATCAGCCTTCGCAATTCACTTCCTGAAGGAATAAACTGTTCTTTTATCAGTTGTGGCACTAGGTCTAGTAAGGTTTCTGTCCCCAAAGGCAGGGACATTTCGGGAATATTCTCTGGAATTCCCCCATCTTTATAAACTGTATTAAAATATTCCTCTGCTTTTTCCGCTCCAACACTGCCGTGATATAACTCAGTAATACTATGTGCAAGATAAATTTTTATATCCCTCGGATTCCCTCCGTCTTCTAACTTCTGACGTATGTTTTCTATAAAATCAGGATGTTCATCAGTGGCTAACTCAAAGTATCTAAGTATAAGATTATCAGGAATCTCCATTACTTTTTTAAACATAACTTCTGCCGACTCCTGAATTCCGATATAATTTCCTAAGCTTTTACTCATTTTCTCAATGCCATCCAAACCCTCGAGTATTGGCATAAAAATAGCAATCTGTTGTTCTTTTCCTATTGATTTTTGCAGTGTTCTTCCCATCAAAATATTAAATGTCTGATCCGTACCACCTAGTTCAATATCCGCATTCACTTCAATAGAATCATATCCTTGCATCAATGGATAAAAGAATTCGTTTAAGCTGATGGGTTCATGATTTTTGTAACGATTCTGAAAATCTTCTCGTTCCAGCATCCTAGCCACTGTAGTAGTTGATGCCAACTTTAAAACAGCTTCAAAATTCAGTTTTGAAAGCCATTCACTATTGAATCTAACCTCGGTCTTATTAGGATCTAAAATCTGAAAGATTTGTTTTATATAAGTTGTAGCGTTTTCTTCTACCTGTTCTTTTGTCAACCTTTTTCTTGCTTTCGATTTTCCGGTTGGATCACCAATTCTTCCTGTAAAGTCACCTATGATAATTACAGCCTTGTGTCCCAAATCCTGAATCTGCTTTATTTTTCTTAAAACTACAGCATGACCCAAATGAATATCCGGTGCACTAGGGTCTAAGCCTAGCTTAATAATTAAGGGACGGTTATCCCTTATGGATACTCGCAGTTTTTCTCTTAGTTCCTCTTCCTGGATTAAATCCGTAACACCTTTTTTAATAATCTTCATTTGCTCTTCTATTGTTTTCATTCTATTACCCCTTTCTGGTTTTCTTGGTGTTAACTAATCATATCCATCCATTTAGCTGTTTTTTAAGTCAAAAAAATCCCGCCTCTAAATTAATAGAGGGCGGGATATTATCGCGCGTTACCACCTCAAGTTTATTAACTGTTCACACAGTTAACCTTTTTAAGTACTCACGTAATAAATACAATACGTGGTGATACTCTAGCACGATAACGGGTGCAGGGATCCGTCAGCAGCCTACTAAAGATTTCTCTTGTTTGGTGCGAAGCTCTAAGATGTATTCAGAATCGTATTCATGCGCCTCTCATCAAACGGCAACTTTCTGTTTAAATACTTTGGATTCTTACTTCTTCTTTTCACAGCTTTTAGGTTTATGAATGTAATTGTTATGTGTCAGTATAGTTTAACTGCGCTCCTTTGTCAAGTAATAATTTAATGGAAAGTATCAAAGATTTGACGGCCCAAAGCCCATTGGAAGTAACTCTTCTAGAGAATACAACCAGTAATCGTCTTCTGATTTAGCCAAGATAATTACAAATGTTTTAGGATCACAGAATTCCATCATGACCTGACGGCAGACACCACAAGGTGGGCAATAATCTGCAACCTTTCCATCTTTCCCGCCTACAATTGCAATGGCTTCAAAGCCTCTTTTCCCCTCACTCACTGCCTTAAAGAAAGCAGTACGTTCGGCACAGTTTGTTGGAGAATATGCAGCATTTTCAATGTTGCAGCCGGTATAAACCTTTAAGTCTTTTGTTAGCAAGGCTGCTCCTACTTTAAAGCCGGAATACGGTGTATAAGAATTTTGTAAGCTTTGAAAAGCTTCCCGGATTAACTTTCTACAGGTACTATCGTTTAAGGTGACTGGTTTTTGGTCCTTCCTTGGTCTCAATAGTTCACCCTGCTGTCTGCATACCAATTCATTTGTCTCACTTTTCTTTAACTCTTCACTCATAATCAATTCTCTCCTTTCATGCTCAGTTAAAATTGTCATTTGCGAAATCTTTATTGTAAGAAAGAAAGCTACTGTTTAATAAAATCAATGATATCCTGGATAAGTAAAGGATCTACATTAGATTTTATTCTATATTCGGATGGACTTGGCTTTCCTTCTCCTGACATCATCAGATGATTTAAATTAGGATAGGATTTCAGTGTCCAATTATCCTTAGTTGCAAATGCTTTCTTCCACAATTCATATTGTTCCATGGTTACCTGATAATCCCTTTCTCCTTGCAAAAGCAATACTGGGGCATCCATATTTTTGGCAGATTTCACCGCATCGTATTGACTTAAATCTACCCAGTAATCCTTATAAGCCCCAAGGATAAGTTCGTTTGCAGATATGTCTTCCGGATTATCAAGCAATTTGACTTGCTCTATCATATTGTTAATTTGTTGCTGTTCCTCCGTTGATACCACCATGTCATCCTGCGCTAAATATTTATACTGTTCCACCACATATTCCTTTATGTGTTCTGCAGGTGCTGCCATGATAATATAGCCCGCTGCCTGCTGTTGTAATTCGGAGATACGGGGCATGATATAACCACCAAGGCTATGACCTAACATATATATTTTTGACGGATTGATATTGTCTAGCCCACTCACCATATCTGCAGCAGCTACGGCGTCATTGATACTCTCCTGATATATGGTAAAGGTTGTATCTTCTAAAACCTCATGTGCATAAAGATAGGTACGCTTTTCATAACGGTACGATGCTATTCCTTGTTCTGCTAATGCCCACGCAATATCACGAAATGGTTTATTCTCAAATATACTTTCATCTCGGTCACAGGGTCCTGAACCATGTACAAATATTACCACCGGCAAATTTGTTCCTTCTATCGGCTTTGTAAACGTCCCTGTTATTAAGAATCCATCACTTTGAAAGGAATAATCTGTTTCCACAACACTATCCGGAATCTTTTTATCAGCAGTGATATCTTTTTCAGCGTATTCTGTATACGTAAAGCCGACAATATTACGATTCCCATCAAAGGTTACCTGAAGGTTAAAGTTTTCATAGGAGCATTTCATTGGTATCATCGCATACTGGTAATTGCCATAAGAAGAAAGATACGCAGACTTTATTTCAAGTAATTCGCCATATCCAGTATTATAAAATAATATTGTCTTTTTTGTATTTTCTTCCTCCATGGCTGCTTTCATCTTATCATCATATGGATAAGCATGAAGAAGCTTATCAAAATCCTCGTTTAATATGTCCTTCGCAAATTCAACTGCGATGGTAAGATTATCACCCGTCACCAGTTCAACTACTTTTTCTTCTAATTCTGCAGTGGCCGCGGGCTTTTCTATTACCATATCATCTTCATTAACAGTTTCCTCCTGTACAGGAGTAGGTGTTGGATTCAGTTTGTTTGATTTTATATTGGTTTCACATCCGGACAACGTGATTGTTGCCAAACATAATAGTACGATTACTTTTTTCACTATCTTTCCTTTCATTGTCTTACGCTTCATCTTGTCTTAAATTTTATGTTCCATTTCATAATTCATTCTATTCCTTACGGATCATTTTAAGTTTTTGCTGCGTTTTTCTTTATACATAAGCTTATCAGCTAGACCAATACATTCATGAATTGTCATATCAGGATCGGGTATATCATAATATATTCCAATACTTGTGCTAACCAGATATGGCATATGCTTCTCACTATTATACTTGTCCAGATAATGGTATATTCTTTGTTTATATTGCTCTGCCCGTTCTTTGCTACAATCACCATGAATAGCAAGAACAAACTCATCACCACCGATACGTGCATAAATAGAATCGTTTTTATGGACACTTTTAAAGGCTTTTGCAACTGCTATCAATGCCCTATCCCCTTCCGCGTGCCCATAGTTATCATTAATCTTCTTTAAATTGTCCAGATCTCCCATCAAGAGAACAAAAGGCTTTCGATTTATAATACTAGATTGGAATATAGCACCTGCGAAACGGTCAAATCCTCTTCTATTATAGATACCAGTCAAGGGATCGCTTACTGCTATTTCATCCAATCTGTCATAACACCAACGAAGATTATTCTGAACCCTAACAAATTCCAGAGAATTATTGATATTCTGTATCCAAGAACGGTATGTATAATCATAGATTCGAAATGGATTGCTATACGTTAAAACAGCATATCCAAAACAACGGTCCTTAAAATGGACCGGTACAAAGAAAAATGTGCGGCTATGCTCATTTTCATTATATAATTCAGGCAGCATATCCTGGGCAGGAAATGAAAAATGATCTTTGTCATATTCACGATTCTTTACTGCTATCTCTAAATTCATGTTTTTCGTATAACCTTGTTTTAAATATAAATCATCTTCCGCCTTACCAACAGCATCCCAGTCTTCACAAAGACATAAATAGAAATCATTATAATCCTTTAACATTGATAAATGAATTTTTAGTCCGTCAAAAAAATCCTCCAACGTTGAAACGCCAATCAAATCCTCACCCATAAAATTCATTGCATAAAAATCTTCTTTTACTGTATCTAATTCAATTTGATAATTCACCGACTTTTCAACCACATTGTTGCTGTCATTTCTCTTGTTGATGCAACCACAGCTTTCACTTAATACAAGTTCACCGTGTAGAATCGATTGATCCTTGTCTTTTATTCCTTCTATACTTTCGTGGATTGCCTTAACCGCCCGCCTACCAATACCTTCCACCGGCATTGTAATTGTTGTGAGGATTGGTGAATTCTTCCTTGCCACTTTAGAATTGTCATATCCAGATACGCATACGTCTTCCGGTACTCTAAGTCCGTATTCTGCCAAAGTATCACAGACTGATATGGCCATATAATCATTTGTACACACAATAGCCTCTGGAAAAGGGATTAACCCATTCATTATATCATCTACAAATGTAACCCCTGATGGTTTCCAAAAGTCCCCATACCGTATACGATTTAAATCAATTGGAATATTATTCTCTGCCAAAGCATCCATATACCCTTGAAGGCGTAATTCTGCATCGGCAGAATGTCTCGGCCCAGTAAGACAATTAATGTTTCGGAATCCATGTACCTTGATAAAATGATTCACCAGCTCGCGCACATCTTCCCGATCTGCCGTCGGTATTTTAGGAAAGGAAGATTTCCCACCATCTGCGCATATAACGGGACATTTACATTTCTTTTTTAAGTCTTCTTCCAGCTTAGCTGCGGCTCCTTCTATCCGTATGTTATCAGGGGTAAAAATAATACCATCAAATCTGTCATAGTTGGGAAGTGAAAATATATTAGCTTCCCCTATCTTATGCTTATGGGTTCCCTGATCTTTTACAAATGTAGCAAAGACCGCAACATTATAATCATACTTTTTAGCCTGAGTAATAATCCCTTTTAAAAGGCTTTCCCTATACTCTGCAGTGACATCTGATAAAATTACGCCTATCAGTTTTCTTTTCTTTTTCACAAATTTGCCCCCAATCATAATGCTTAGGACTTATCATCGTTCTCATTTCCTAATATAATAAAATAAATATTCTAAATAATCATAGTCAACAAAGGCCCCCATAAAAAGCCTCCTTTGTGTATTAGATTTATTACAAATTAGCTTGAAATCATACTATTCCCATGGTATTATAGAATTAGTGTGAAATTAGTTCTATAGGAAAGGAGAAATAAACCATTGAAAATATCAACAAAAGGACGTTATGCTCTCCGTTTAATGTTAGATTTGGCGCTTAATAATACCGGCGAATATATTACGATTAAAAGCATATCTGCCAGACAGGAAATCTCAGACAAGTATTTGGAACAAATTATAACTCAACTAAGCAAATCCGGATATGTTAAAAGTATTCGCGGTGCACAAGGTGGCTATCGTTTGGCGAAAGCTCCTGAAGAATATACTGTTGGAATGATTCTTAGACTAATTGAAGGAAGTATGGCCCCAGTTGCTTGTCTGGATGATACAGAAAATCAATGTAGCCGTAGTAGTCGATGCGTTACCTTAGGTGTTTGGCAAGAATTAAATGAAGCAATCAATAATGTGATTGATAATATAACGCTTGCTGATCTGGTTGAGAGGCAACAAGGTTTATTGGGAAACGATTACGTTATTTAGAAAGTAGTGCTCGGTATGCAGGATATGAGATTTCTAGAATGTAACTCCATATCATGTAGCCGAGCACTTCTTTATATGCAAAGTAATATGCTATTCTTAGTCTGTCACCAATTCAACAAAATCATCCAACATGCTGTCAAACTTAAACATCTTTGTTCCATCCAATGCTACATAATAAACACCCATATTCGTCATCTTTTCATCCAGGATATCCAATACATTGATTCCGTAGCATTCTATCCCTTGCACGTTCGTAGTCCATTCATCATACTCTATGGTATATTTTTGTAGTTTCTGAGGTAAGCCTAATGTCTTGGCAGAAAGTTTACTTAATTTTTCATACGCATCTTCTTTCGTAAACTCATTTGTTTCCTTTAGAGCAACCGCAGATTCTGCATAAAGAGGAAAGTCTGAAAAAGGTGCTGTACTTCCGTCCGATTTATAACAAAGCATTTCTCCACTGGCTTGATCGATAATTACATTTGGATCTATCACAGAAGAACCATCGCTGATATGATATACATAGTAAGTTCTATCACCAATCTTCAAATTATCCATGAATAATTCTACAAAATATCCACGTTCATCAATTTTAGCTTGTACCATTTTTAAAGCTTCGGATTGACTGATTATTTCTTCCACAGTCTCTTTTGTTTCTGGAATGGAAGGTGTCGGTTCTTCTAATTTTTCTTCTTGTACCATGGTAGGTGTAATAGGAGTGCTTGTGACTGATGGAGTTATTGTATTATGTACATCCGAATTCTCAACTGTTTTTTTCTTACGGCAAGCAGTGAATGCGACGCTTATTATTATAAAACATAGGAACAGCCCAAAGATATGTTTTTTTCTCATCTTAAATGCCCCATTTCTTTTTAATTCATATTTATTATAAAATAGCTGTATTTGTAATTCTTAATTTATAATAATATTACCTTTATAACTTAACAATGTCAATCCTTTTCAAATTCTTGAGTTTCCGTAGTTTTGTCCACATTACTCTCTTTTATCGGTATTGTAATAAACAACTTTAAGAAAATGCCATAATTTAAGGAATCTTCTCCTTTTTTGATGTAAAATTAAATCACCACAATA
>JAEZVF010000088.1 GCA_023443225.1 Bacillota bacterium | reverse complement strand
ATATCACATAATAACATTTTATCTGCTAACACTTTCCTTCAATTGTTTAACACTACGAATCGCTGCTCCGATTTCGTTAGGCGGTAAAGATGAAAAGGAAGAGCGGTGTACTTTAATGTCCGCTTTGATATTTGGTTATAAAGATACATTGAAAGTCGTCAAGATAGAGAACCGGCAACTTTTGTTACTGAAAGACATCCTTTTTTGCAGCCCCATCAATAAAAACACAGTTACGCTACACATCTATGAAACATTGGCGCAACCATGGAAGTAATTCAAATTTTGATGGGAGCATGATAAATGTGTAACTACTAGGAAAATATCAGAAGTACGTTTAGCTTATTTAAAATCGTTAAAATCATTGAATCGAAATTTCAAACTCAGACTTAAATAATATATAACGAAACCAGACACGTTTTTTGAACGTTCTGGTTTCTTTTAAATTAATATTTATTTATCTACATTAAAACCTTTTAATAAATCTGCAAAAGCATTATTCAAAGGCTCTGCTTCTTTCTCTTGCTGCTTCATGTACTTTTGTACACTACGTTTATCCACTTTACCTCCACCTTCTTTTTTACGGCGAGCTTCAAAAGCAGATAACTTCTCACGATAGCCACACTTACATACGAAGATTTGACCATCACCTTCGCCACGTAATTCAAGCTTTTTCTTACACTGAGGACAACGTGCATTCGTCACACGCGACACATTCTTACGGTGACCACATTCACGATCTTGGCAAACAAGGATTTTACCTTTTTTCCCGTTCACTTCAAGCATTGGCTTACCGCAATCAGGGCAAGTTTTTGTTGAAATATTATCATGCTTAAATCTCTTATCGCTATTTTTAATATCAGCTACAATTTCTTTTGTATGTTGCTTCATTTCATTAATGAAGGTTTCTTTTTTCAGTTTGCCTTTAGCGATTAATTCTAGCTTTTGCTCCCATTCGGCTGTTGTTTCAGGAGATTTTAACTCATTAGGAACTAAATCAAGTAACTGACGACCTTTAGAAGTGATATGAATATCTTTACCACGCTTTTCAATTAGGAATGAATTGAATAACTTATCAATAATATCGGCTCGTGTTGCCACCGTTCCTAATCCACCTGTCGATTTTAACGTATCAGCAAGCTGCTTATTTTGCGTGTTCATATACTTTGTAGGATTTTCCATTGCCGATAAAAGTGTAGCCTCAGTAAAACGTGCTGGAGGCTTCGTTTGCCCTGATGTTTGAGTAATTAAATTTACTTTTAATACTTGGCCTTTTTCGAGACGAGGCAATAATTGCTCCTTCACATCTTCGCTTGATTCCTCATCATCAAAGCGATTTGAGTAAACTTCTTTCCATCCGGCAGAAATTACTGTTTTCCCACGAGCAATGAATTTTTCGTTGCCAATTTGACCTTGCACGGTTAACTGTTCATATTCATAAGCTGGGAAAAGCACCGCTAAGAAACGTTTTACAACTAAATCATAAATTTTACGTTCTTTATCGGTAAAGTTTGCAAAGTTCACGTATTCTTCTGTAGGAATAATTGCATGGTGATCAGATACCTTGCTGTCATCCACAAACGATTTATTCGCTTTAATTGGTTTTGAAAGCACTTTGTTTGCTAACGTTCGATATTCTCCTATACCGCATGCTTTTAATCGTTCTGGAAGGGTGCTAACGATGTCTGAAGATAAATATCGCGAATCAGTACGAGGATAAGTAAGCACTTTATGAGACTCATATAGTTTTTGCATGATATTTAATGTTTCTTTGGCTGAGTATCCAAATATTTTATTTGCATCACGCTGTAGCTCCGTTAAATCATATAACCCTGGAGAGAAAGACTTTTTCGGCTTACGTTCAATCTCGATTACTTTTGCATCTTGTTTATCTAATGAATTAACAATAGCATCCACTTTTTCTTTACTAAAGCTACGTGAATTACCATTCGCATCTTGCCATGTTAATTTTAATTCTTTTGTTTGTGCCTCAATTCCATAAAACGTTTGTGCCTTGAAGTTCTTGATTTCATCTTCACGAGCAGCAACCATTGCTACTACAGGAGTCTGCACTCGCCCTGTATTTAGCTGAGCATTAAATTTAGTAGATAGCGCTCTACTTGAATTCAATCCCAAATACCAGTCTGCTTCACTACGAGCTACAGCAGCTTGATATAGATTGTCGTAATTCTTTCCAGGTTTTAAGTTTGCAAAACCATCTTTAATTGCCTTATCAGTAACAGATGAAATCCATAGACGCTTGATTGGTTTATTCACTTTCGCACGATCAATAATCCAACGAGCCACTAATTCCCCTTCACGTCCGGCATCTGTTGCGATGATAATTTCATTCACATCATTACGTGTAAGTTGAGATTTAACTGCATTATATTGCTTACTTGTTTGTTTAATTGTTGTTAATTTCAGACGCTCTGGTAGCATTGGTAAATCTTCTAAGTTCCACTTTTTATATTTTTCATCATAGCTCTCTGGGTCGGCTAAAGTGACTAAATGGCCTAAAGCCCATGTAACAATATATTTATCTCCTTCAATATAACCATTCCCTTTTTTGTGACACTTCAGCACGTTTGCTATATCACGTGCAACTGAAGGTTTTTC
>JAEZVF010000050.1 GCA_023443225.1 Bacillota bacterium | reverse complement strand
TATTGTGGTGATTTAATTTTACATCAAAAAAGGAGAAGATTCCTTAAATTATGGCATTTTCTTAAAGTTGTTTATTACAATACCGATAAAAGAGAGTAATGTGGACAAAACTACGGAAACTCAAGACTTCCAATACATTGACAATTACAGCTATAAGTAATATGATTTGTATTATGTGCTACTTAAATAATTTGCCACAGTCAGTGGCAGAATGGAGGAATCGTATGGGTTATGTACCATCTGTTGAAGAATCCTTGGAAATACTTCAAAAATATAATAAGGATGATTTTCATCTAAAGCACGGCAAGATTGTTTCCGGAGTAATGGGATATTTTGCAAATGAATATGATCCAAGTCAAGTGGATTATTGGAAAGTTGTTGGAATGCTACATGATTTGGATTTTGAATTATATCCTGAGCAACACTGTATCAAAAGTCAAGAAATGATGAAAGAATTAAACATAGATGAAAGTATTATCCACGCCACAGCAAGTCATGGTTATGGTATTACCGTTGATATCAAGCCGGAGTTATTCATGGAAAAAATCCTGTATGCAGTGGACGAATTAACCGGATTAATCGGCGCAGTTGCAATTATGCGGCCTTCCAAAAGCGTTTCCGATCTGGAAGTTAAATCTGTTATAAAGAAGTTTAAAACTGCAAGCTTTGCTGCTGGTTGTTCTAGAGAAGTGATTCGTAAAGGAGCTGAAATGCTCGGATGGGAATTGTCTGACTTAATCAGTAAAACGATTCAAGCTATGAGAAGTCTCAACCCCGAGATGGATATCTAAATAAGCTCAATCCGCGGCGGACAAATGAATATCTATACAGCAAGCACGATTTATACTACATTATAAAATGGCTTTTGATTCTCTAATCTTATATCAAAAGGGCCAGTTTTCTGGCCCTAATTACTAGCTGGATTTTGACCCTCGTTTGTATTTGGGTTTTCTCCCTCTCCGCCCTCCGGATCCTGCTCTTTTCTCGGCACCGGGGTTGCTATTTTATCTTTATTCTTTATGTATTCAGAGACTGCGGGATCCTTAAACTCATAAATACGGGTCCATTCCTTTGTTTCTTGATTCTTAATTGTTTCAGAGCGGTTGCGGTATAAAAAGTTTATAATATCATAACAATCAATCCATATTTCATTAACACCTTCTTTTTGTGACTCATCAAAAATTAGCTGAATTCCAAAATGTAAATGAGATGTATTGATATTATTTGTATTCTCTGTGGTACTATAACCAGTTCTTCCAAGATATCCAATAACATCCCCAGCTTGAACAATGCTCCCTACTTCTAAAGCTTTGTTATATGGGAAATTTTTTCTTAAATGTGCATAATAGTAATATCGCTTTCCATCAAAACTACGTATGCCTAGACGCCACCCGCCATATTTATTCCAACCTAGTGCTTCGACATATCCGGATTCAACAGCAATAACAGGAGTACCGACCTGCCCCATCATATCATGGCCTAAATGACGTCTCTTATAACCATAGGTTCTCGAAACACCAAAATCATCATAATCATTGTATGGAAAATTCTTTGCTATTGGCAAGAAAGCTTTTAATCCATACTTTTTCACCCATACCTTTTCTTCCGGATTCTCTTCGCTAGTAACCTGAATTTCATATTCACCGACAAATCCACCAAGCACAGCAGAATATGCTTCATAGTAGTAATTGTAGTATTTCATGTCTTCTGTCAATGACGTCATGGTTACTTCTTTACTTTCCAGTTTTTTAACTAATTCATTCATATCTTTTTCTTTATATTTTGAGAAGTTACCACCATATTTTGCGCCTAAATAGGCTAAAAGCTCAATCCACTTAAGTTTAACTTCTTTTGACTGGGATTCAACATCATAGTGGTAAGCCCGTTCTAGCGCTTTGCTACATATATCAAAATCTACCCACTTTATATACTTTTTTTCTTCTGACGGTAAAAATGCATTGATAGAATTCCAATTAATTTTACGATAAACAAAAAAAGCAGACAAACCTAGTAATATGATTGCTTCGCATATTATTACAATTTGTCTGGTAGTGATTTTTTTTAACATGAGCACCTCACACATGAACTGTAGTACTATTCTATGTTATAGTCGGTGCTCATATTACTGGTAAAAAAATAAATTCTACTTATTGATTAGGCTTTTAATTATCTGATGTGTGCGTGCTGTTTCCACTTTCCACTAAATAGTCGAATTAAAAAACAGATACCACGGAATAACCAATCCACAGACATGGCTATCCAGACTCCAAGTACACCAAGACCAAATCCTCTAGATAAAATATAACTAAGTCCAATTCGCCATACCCACATGGATATTATGGCAATCACCATTGTAAAATTCACATCATTTGCAGCACGAAGTGCATTCGGAAGTGCAAAGGAGGGTGGCCAAATTAATACACAGCAAATACTGTGATAAATAATTAATTGTAATGCTAGTGCTGATGTTTCTGGAGATACCTGATAAAGTGATACGATAGGCACCCGTAATATTACTACAATAAGAGATACCACAAACATACTGAAGTAAGTTATTTTAAGCAATTTCAATGTATATTGTTTCGCTTGTTTATGGTCATTGGCACCAACACATTGACCAACAATCGTAATCATGGATAACCCAATGGCTGATCCCGGAATAATTTCAAAACTTGCAACGTTACTGGCAATTGCATTTGCGGCTATCGCAGCTGTACCAAAACTGGATACCAATCCTTGTACAAGGACCTTTCCAATCTGAAATATACTAGATTCGAGTCCGTTAGGAACCCCAATAGCAAGAATACGTTTGATCATTTTCCAATCAAAACCTAAATGTAATAGATTATCTATATGAACCGGATATTCTTTATTTCGGATTAAATAAAGCATAATTATGGCTGCTACCGCCCTTGATACTAAGGTCGGGATGGCAACACCTACAACTCCTAGGTGAAAGCCAAACACTAAGATTGCATTTCCTACCACATTAATCACGTTCATAATGATAGATACCTTCATGGATATCTTTGAATTCCCCATAGCACGAAATAAAGCTGCACAGGAATTATAGATTCCCAAAAATGGAAAAGAGACTGCTGTAATATAAAAATACTTTCTAGCGTTATTAAAAACTACAAGGTCTATATTACCGTAAATTAGCTTTAATATTCCGTAATTACCGATTAGCGCAATTAACATGAGTGTGAATGAGAGTACTGCTGTTGATAACAATAACTGATTTGCTGATTTACATGCCTTTTTAAATTCCTTATTACCCAGATATTGTGCTGATACAACAGCCCCACCTGTCGCTAAGGCAGCAAATAAACTGATAAGTAATAAACTAAATGTATCCACCAAAGCTACTCCCGAAACAGCTGCCTCACCTGCACTGGCTACCATCATCATATCAGCCATTCCAACAGTAACAGCTAAAAGCTGCTCAATCATAAGAGGAATAATTAACTTTATCAGTTGTTTTTTAGTAAACATGCCTGTCTCCTTCGTATGTCCAGTATTTAAGATATTTATCCACAATTGTGTTGTATTATGTCTACATTATGCACTTTTTGTCATATAAGTTCAATAGTAAACGAAATAAAATGTGTAGAGTAGGTCAGAGGGCATAAGCCCTCTTTCCCCTCATCAAACCGTGCATGAGGTTTTCCCTCACACGGCTTTCCGACATTCTTCTTTCTACAGCTTTGTGTTATGCAACAGACATTCTTTTTA
>JAEZVF010000033.1 GCA_023443225.1 Bacillota bacterium | reverse complement strand
TTAGGTAATCTATTTGGTATTCGCATACTAATATTTTACCATAAATCCCTTACTTTTCGAAGTTTGGGATTTATTTTTTTGCAGAGAAAAGGAGCTGCGCACTAATACTTAGTGCGACAGCCCCTTTCTCTGAATTTTGGTCTATGTTAATTACATGTATTCAAAGGAATATGAAATGAAGATAGTAAATTACTATGAGGAAACTTGACATACAGATGTCGTGTTTCTTTTGCTATACTAATAAGAAAACGAATCATTATGAGTGTCATTGTAAAGGAGCAAAATAATATGAGGTATACGTGGTTAGATGAAGTTTTACTGTCGATGGCAGGTGTAACAAAAGATTTCAAAGAAGAATGGCAATGGACTAGATATTTAATTGGTGGAAAAATGTATGCTGCAATTTGCAAGGATGCAACTGGCGAGCGTGACATTGTAACTTTAAAGCTAGAACCATTAGAAGGTGATTTTTTAAGAAAACAATTTCAAGATATTATACCAGGGTATTATATGAATAAAGAACATTGGAATTCCGTATATCTTGATGGTAATGTACCGGATGATTTATTAAAGGAATTGATTGATAAGTCATATCATTTAGTTCTAAATGGACTTAGTAAAAAAGTACAAGGCGAAATAATTGGAGGGTTGGATAAATAAATGGAACTTGTAAGCTTGTAAAGATTGCTTAATTGACAATTAGCTTTTTGGAAAGTAAGATATAACTAGTATACATGAACGATGAGGTAAAAAGGAATACAAAGAAGCAGGAGCTAATATGGATGTTAAATATTTAGAATATATCATAGAAATGGCAGAACAAAAGAATATGACAAAAGCGGCAAAAAGCCTTTTTGTATCTCAATCCTCATTAAGTCAATATCTGTCAAAGTTGGAAACTGAACTTGAAACCCCTTTATTTATCAGATCGAAGAATGAACTCACCCTTACTCCTGCCGGAAGCTTGTATGTGGAATCTGCAAAAGCAGTGGTTCAGATAAAAAGTAAACTATATCACAGTATAAAGAATATTACTGGTATAGGGCGAATTCGTATTGGAATTACCTCCCAATGGGGAACCAATATGCTTACAAGCATTATTCCTGAATATAAAAAAACCTTTCCAAATGTGATATTAGAAATCATTGAAGATTCTGTTCCAGTAATTAAGAGGGATATAACTTCAGGAAAAATTGATTTTGCACTTATGTCTGTTAATACATTAGAGGACCTAAATGTAGGATATGAAGTATTGCATGAAGAAGAGATAGTTTTTGCTGTGCCGAACACTCATCATTATTGTCTGATTCATAAAAACGAGTCAAAGGAAATTGTTCCGTTGGAATTCGAAGAAATGTTTAAAAATAGTAGTTTTATCTTATCAAAAGAGAAATCCACAATTCGTAATATTGCTGATTCTGTATTTAAAATGAACAACTTTTCACCAGATATTGTTTGTGAACTGAACAGTATGGCGGCTGCAAGGAAAATGGTCTCAAAAGGGGTTGGCGTTTCATTTATTCCCTCATCCTGTGCAAAGCCTGACCCCAATATTACATACTTTTGTTTTACACCTAAATTATACCGTTATAATATTCTTGCATGTCGAGCAAATTTGGTGTTACATGATGCAGAAGAAACGCTTGTAAATTATTTTAAAAACCATACTTTTACAGCTGAATAATTCGAGTAGCTTTTGTTAAAAAGTACCGCAATTCCTAATAACCATCGGAATCGTGGTACTTTTTGAATTATCTTACCAAAGCGGGTTTCTTAGAATCAAACTTCCAATTAGGAATCAAATATTGCATTGCCATAGCATCATCTCGGTCATGATGATCCATCTTGTTGTAAAGTGCATTCCCTGCCAAGATTTTTTCCATGTCCGGCTGAATTCCCAGCCCTGGCCCATTGGGAACCTCAAGGTAGCCATCTTTTATTTTGGGAGAATGATTACAAAGATTTTGTCCGTCCTGCCAAATCCAATGCGTATCAAGTGCAGTTGGTTTGCCAGGTGCTGCAGCAGCAACATGGGCAAATACAGCTAATGTAATATCAAAATGGTTATTTGAATGTGATCCCCAGGTTAAGCCCCAATCGTTTAATATTTGTGACATTCGAATACTACCATTTAAACCCCAGAAATGAGGATCTGCCAGAACGATGTCAACAGATCTTAGTGATACTGCATGATAGAATTGTCTCCAGTCAGTTGCAATCATATTGGTAGCTACTGGAAGACATGTTGCATTCTTAAATTCACACATAATTTCGCGGCTGCTGTATCCATTTTCAGGTCCGCAAGGATCTTCAACATAAGTAAGGATTTCCTTCATGCCTTTGCATAAATCAATTGCTTCCTTAAGACTCCATGCGCCATTTGGGTCAATATTAATTCTAGCGTCCGGGAACTGTTTTTTCAGTGCTCTAATCGCATTCATCTCTTTTTCGCCTTCCAAAACACCTCCTTTTAGCTTAAAGTTTCGGAAACCGTATATGTCTTGTAACACTTGTGCTTGTTCCACGATTTGATCCGTTGTTAGCATTTCTTTACGACGCAATTGAAACCAAGGATTGCTACTGTTGCTCTCATCCAGGTAGGACATATGTTTTGCCTTTTCTTTATCAGATACATAGAATAGATAACCTAACGTCTCAACCTTATCTCTTTGTTTTCCTTCACCTAATAGCTCGCACATAGGCAGACCAAGATATTGTCCTAATAAATCTAATAATGCACATTCAATTGCCCATTCAGACTTCACAACAAACTTTAACTTGCTTATATCCAAGGATTGAATGCCTTCACCATCGTCACCTTCCGCACGTACTGCACCACAAGCTGCTTTGTGAATACTGTTTAAAACAGAGCGGTATGCTCCCACTTCCTTGCCAACAACTAGTGGAATGCAGCTTTTCAGTGCATTGCATGTATAATCACCTCCATGAATCTCACCGATACCAGTGTGACCCGCGTTATCCGTTAGAATTACAATATTTCTTGTGAACAATGGTGCGTGGGCACCGCTTAATGTCATTGACATGCTGTCATATCCTGCTACAGGTATGACCTTCATATCAGTAACAATTGGACTTCCTGTTTTCATACGAATCTCTCCTTTTTAAATGCTTTCCTGTAATATTTACATGGTTTTTATGATTTATTTTTATTAGACTGACATACAACTATTGATAACTCTAGTATAATATTCGTTTAGAAAAAATCAAATTCATAAACATAATCATTATAATCACATTTACTTATAACAACTAAATATACATAAAGGATGCAGAATGAAAATAGATGCATTTCATAAATGAAAGAATAATTACAAGAAATGAAAATAAAGATAATTAACATAAAAGTAATGTCGTATTGTTGGTTTTGTTGTCAATAGATTTCATAAATCAAATATAATACAATGTTACTACATGATTGAATCATGTGAAAGGTAATACAAATACTGAATTATGAGAGAATTCTTAAAAATCAAAAAAATAACATATAGGAGGATAACAAAATGTTTAAGGTAGGATTTATTGGATTAGGAATTATGGGAAAACCAATGGCTAAGAACATTTTAAAAGCAGGATATGAACTAACAGTATATGACCATAATCAAAGTACTTTAGATGAAATGGGAAAGTTAGGAGTTCAAGTTGCTGCGAATAGTAAGGAAGTGGCTGAAAAAACGGATGTAATTATTACCATGTTACCAAACTCACCGCATGTTGCTTCTGTTTTATTTGATGAAAACGGAGTTACTGCCGGATTGACTGCTGGTAAAGCAATTATCGATATGAGCTCTATCAGTCCAGTAGCCAGCAAAGAATTTTATTCAAAGTTGAAAGAAATGAATGTGGATTTCTTAGATGCACCGGTTTCTGGAGGAGAACCAGGAGCTATTGAGGGAACCATTGCTGTTATGGGTGGCGGAGAAAAACCGGTATTTGATAAATATTATGATTTGTTAATGACAATGGCCTCAAGTGTTACCTATGTTGGTGATGCAGGTTCCGGTAATATTGCAAAACTTGCAAACCAGATGATTGTAGCTGTAAATATTTCTGCCATGAGTGAAGCTTATGTTTTTGCAAAAAAAGCAGGTGCTGACCCAAAACTTGTATTTGAAGCGATCCGTGGAGGGCTTGCAGGAAGCAAAGTAATGGAGCAAAAATCACCAAAAATCCTTGGTGATAACTATGATCCTGGCTTCAGAATTGAACTTCATATTAAGGATTTGCAGAATGTACTGGATACAGCTCATACAGTGAATGTTTCTGTTCCTTTTGCTGCTGATGCAATGGAAATTATGCAGGCTTGTAAGGCAGATGGACTTGAAAAGAAAGATCACTCTGCTATTGCAAAGTATTTTGAAAAAATTAATAATATTAAAATTAATTAGGGAGGTAAACTATGCCATTAAACAGTACGTCTTTAACCAGTCCGCCGCCACAAGTTTTAATGGAACAATGTTGCAAGAGACCTTGGGAAACATATGTTGAGCCAATAAAAATGGCACCGGGGGTTTGGTATATATCAGGAAATGACTGGGTGGCCTGTTATCTGATTGATACAGGAGATGGTCTTGTTTTGATTGACACAGCGATGCATGAAACAGCTTACTTAATGATTGAAAACATCAGAAAGTTGGGATATGAACTAAAGGATATAAAGAAAATTTTGTTAACCCATGCCCATTGTGACCACATTGGTGCCGCAAGGACCATGAAGGAGTTAACTGGAGCCAAAGTGTATCTAGGTGAAAGAGATCTGCTGTTTTTACATGAACGCCGAGATCTGATTTTTAGTGAAAACTACACCTGCGGGGAATTTGAACCAGACGAACTATATGCAGATAATAAACCAATAACACAAGGAGAAGTAGTGTTTCATACAGTTGCAACTCCAGGTCATACACCAGGTTGTACCTCTATCTTTTTTGAGGTTCAAGATAAGGTAGGCCAAAAATTTAAATGTGGAATACATGGAGGACTGGGGCTCTTACATCAGACAAAAGAAGAGTTTGATGAGATAGGACTACCATTTACATTAATGGATGAATTTGTAGAGGGGCTGAAGAAATTAGATCAAATGGATGTTGATATCTGTCTGCCTTCTCATACCAATCAGGTGGGAATCTTATTGTTAAAAGATCAGGTGACAGATAGCTTTAATCCTTATTATGATCCGCAGATTTGGCATGAGTTAATGCAAGAACGGTTGGAGAGAGCAATTAAGATTGTTGAAAGAGCTCGGCAGTTAAAAGAATAAATTGGTGTTGGTAAAGCAGTTATTAATATGAGATCTATCAGTACCTATTTCTGGTGGAGAACTATGTTGATAAGGAGGCTTAATATAACATAAAAGAGGTAACAACTATGAAACTAGATGATATAAGAGGAATTATCGTCCCCCTTATTACACCGGTTGATGAGGTAGAAAAGATTGATGAAACTAAGCTCCGCTATATGGTAAACCGTGTAATTGAGGGTGGAGTAAAAGGGATTCTTGCTTTTGGAAGTAATGGAGAATTCTATATGTTTGATGATGATGAACAGGAAATAGGATTAAAGATTATTATTGATGAGAATAAAGGCAGGGTGCCGATTTATTATGGTATCGGTGCAATTAGCACTGCAAAGGGGGTAAGAGAAGCAAAAATGGCTGCTGCTGCCGGTGCAGATGGTATCTCTATTTTGCAGACAATGTTTATCAAACCAACAGATGCAAGCCTATACAAGCATTTTCGCACCATAGCAGAAGCGGTACCAGATACTTTCGTCCTTCTGTACAACAACCCAGGAAGATGCGGATATGGAATAACGGCAGATTTGGTTGAACAACTGGCGAGGGATGTAAAGAATATTGTAGGCGTGAAAGATTCCAGTGGAGACTTTACCTTTGTAAGCGAACTTATTCGACGTACAAGAGATTTAGATTTTAAGGTGTTTACCGGTAAAGATACTTTGGTATTTGGTGGACTCTGCATGGGCAGCGCAGGAGGAGTATGTTCGATTGCAAATCTTTTTCCGGAACTTGTATGTGGTATATATGACAAGTTTATGGCAGGGGATTATGAAGGTGCAAGAGAAGATCAATTCCGACTGAATCCGGTTAGAATCAGTCAGGATGCTGCAAGCTTCCCTGTAGCAACCAAAGACATGGCGAATATGTTAGGCCTTAATGTTGGGAAATCAATTCTTCCCAGTGAAGCTTCAGAAGGAGTAATATGGGAGACCATGAGAAAGAAGATTGAGGAAGCGAATCTATTCAAGTAATTTTATTTCGAGAAAGAAAAAGTTACATAATAAACTGAAAGAAATATCTGATTTGCATAGGTAAGTAACTTACGAAAGAAGAAGGTGTACTTTTTAGCAATTTTCGTAACTTAGCTAATTTGATTTAGTAACCGTAAAACAAAAGAATAATATTAAATTACAGAAAGGTATGTATAATGTGTTTGCACTTGATAAGCTGGTGAAAGCATATTATATGGGGTGTTTTTATGGAATTATATATTGTACTTGCTATTACTTTGTTTATGATGGTCATGTTCGTGTGGCATAAAGTACCATTTGGCGTTACCACGATGACCTGCTGTGCACTATTTGTACTTACAGGAATCATGGATATCCAGACAGCATTCAGCGGCTTTAGCAACAAGATCGTTATCCTAATTGCACCTATGTTGGCGCTTAGTTCAGTACTCACGAAAACAAGCCTTATTGCTAAAATAAGCAATGCTATGGAGCGAGTGAAAGGAAAACATGGTAACTTGTTGGTTCTGTTCATTTTTCTTGTAGCTGCTCTTTTATCACAGTTTGTCCCTGCAACGGCTGTACTTGCCATTATGGTCGTGTTTCTCTCTACCTTAGGGAATACCGGAAAAATCACTCCGGACCGCTTGATTTTACCTACTTTGGGTATTACATCCTCATGGAAGTTCCGTACTCCAATCGGTATCGGCGCCACGATGTTCGCATCAATTAATGCCTTATATGCAGGTATCATTCCTGATACGAAATATGCATTGACCATGTTTGACCCGTTTTTATTCTCACTTCTTCCTATGATCGTCCTCACAATTTTTTGTGTTTTCGGCTGGCGTTTGATGCCAAAGAATAATGCTATTAACCAAGACGCTGTAAAACAAGCTATAAAAGAATCTACACTGACAAGAACACAGGAGACTATCGTCTATGTCGTTTTCGTTTGTACTATGCTGGTTATGATTCTTAATACTTGGACCGGTGCCCTTATGTATCTGGCTCCTGTATTAGCAGTTTTGATATTAATCTATGCAGGTATTCTAAATGTGCAGGATGCTGTCAAAAATATGACAGTTGACATGATCTGGATGATAGCAGGTGTACTTACTGTGGCTGATGCCTTGGGCAAGTCTGGTGCCGGTGAACTTATCGGTAATGCATTCCTTGGTTTACTCGGAGAGAATCCAAGTTCCTTCTACGTCATGTTGATATTCTCTGCTGTTACAGTTATTATGACAAACTTTTTGTCCAATACTGCTACCCAGACAGTCCTGGTTCCAATTGCTGCATCAGTTGCTCTTGTTGGCGGCTGGGATCCTCGAGGAATCATCCTCATAGCTGGTATGGCAAACATGTATGACATTGCATTTCCATCTGGTTCAGGTGAAGCTGCAGTTGCATTCGCAGCTGGTGGGTATAATCCGATGAAGGTGATGAAGTTCAGCCTTCCGTATATGTTACTTACAATTTTAACTTGTGCAATCTCTGCTAATATCCTATTCCCGCTTTACGGATAATTCATAGTAAAATTCTGGAGGATATATGATAAAGGTACAGGCAAATGGTACAAGTAAAATGACTGAGGAACAGATGCAGTCCATTCGTGAAATGGGCATCAAATATCTGGCCGTTAACTTTTTTCCTGACGATAGCGATGAAGAAAAAGTGATCAAGTTTAAAGAGAAAGTAGAATCCTATGGCCTTCAGATTGCTGATGCGGGAAGTCTTGTTCTTCAAAAATGTCCTCAAATCCTTTTGGGGAAAGAGGACAGAGATGTCTGGATTGACAAATACATTGAATTCACCCGAATTCTTGGCAAGGCAGGGATAAAGGTTAATTACATCGCCTGGCAGCCCAATGGAATCTTTAGGAGCAGGATTGGAGTTGGACAGCATACCCATGGAGCAAATACCATGATTTGTGATATGAAGGAGATCATGTCGCGGCCCATATCCAATGACAGAGAATATTTTGAGCAGGAGATCTGGGATAACTTCAAGTATTTTCTGGATAAGGTCCTTCCGGTATGTGAGGAGGCAGATGTGCGCCTGGCTCTGCATCCCAATGATCCGCCTGTGAGCAGTCTTGGAGGGGTTCATAGCCTTATTTGGAACTCGAAATGTTACGATCGGGCATTTGAATTAGCAGGTGACAGCCCTTATTTGGGTATGAAAATGTGCGTCGGATGCTGGTTGGAGAATAAAGAGTTCGGAAATCTAATGGAGGATATACTAAAATTTATACAACAGAAGAAAATATTTATTGTTCATTTCAGAAATGTGAGTGGAACTATTCCCTACTTTGAGGAAACCCTCCTAGAGGACGGATATGCAGACATGCATGAAATCATGGAACAGCTAGTTCGCTGTGGGTATGATGGACAGATTAACATCGATCATGCATTTTTTAACACAGACGGTAAAAGTATGTCACAGGTTTCGGAAACGTATTTAATGGGATATATGAAAGGGATGCTCCATAGTATAGTAAAAAAAATTACATAACATTATAGAGTCCGAGAGCCGTTGCCATGTTCAACGACTCCCGGACTTTAATCGTTTATTATCATCGTAAAAGTGAAAGGTTGAGCTTATGAATGTTGTAAAAGGAGGTAAAGTATCAAACCTGTTGGAAACAGTCTCGATTCCTAAAATGTTTCATGCAAGGCAGACATTTTCAAGAATTATGATTCAACCGGAGGATATTCCTACCGCGATTAATAAGGAATTAACCAAAGAAGAATTTGGGGCAAAGATAAAACCCGGCATGGAGATTGCCATCACAGCCGGAAGCCGTGGTATTCGTAATGTAGATATTATTACTAAAGCAATTGTTGATTATGTAAAATTCAAAGGAGCTACCCCTTTTATCGTTCCAGCTATGGGAAGTCATGGTGGGGCCAATGCCCAAGGACAAAAGGATGTGCTGGCTGGATTTGGGATAACAGAAGAATCCATGAACTGTGAGATTCGATCGTCCATGGAGGTAGTGGAATTAGGTATTTCTGATACAGGAAGAACTGTTTATCTGGATAAAAACGCTTTTTATTCGGATGGCATCATTATCTCCTGCAGATTAAAGCCTCACAATGCATTCCGTGGGACTGTAGAAAGTGGTCCTTGTAAAATGATGACTGTAGGACTCGGTAAACAAAAAGGAGCAGAACAGGTTCATGGCGATGGAATGGATCGGATTGCCATGAATATTCCTTCTATGGCTAAGGTAGTCCTTAATAAGGCTCCAATTCTTTTTGCCATTCCTTGCTTGGAGAATCCGTATGATGAGACCTGCCTTATTGAAGCAATTGCTCCGGATAATATCATAAAGAGAGAAGAGGAATTATTAAAGATAGCTAGCTCTAACATGCCATCTATACTGGTAGGAAGTGCTGATGTCCTCGTTGTAGATGAGATTGGTAAAAATTATAGTGGAACTGGCGTAGATCCAAATATCACGGGAACTTTTTCTACCCCTTATGCATCCGGAGGTCTAAAGGTACAGAGAACCTGTTTTTTAAGGTTGAGTGAGATATCTCATGGTAATTCCTTGGGAGTTGGTCTTGCTGATTGTATCACCAACGCAATCTTTGAAAAGATAGATACGGAAGTCATGTATCCAAACTGTATTACCAGTACAGTACTTCGTTCTGCCATGATTCCGGTGGTAGTTGCGACAGAGAAGGAAGCTATTCAGATTTGTATACGAACCCTTAATAAAGTAAACGAGAATCATGTCCGAGTGGTTAGAATCCCTAACAGTCTTCATATCTCAGAAATTATGTTATCAGAGGAATACTATCATGATGTGAAGAACCATAAATATGAAGGGCTGGAAGCGTTAGATGAACCTGCAGAGCTTGTATTTGATAAAGAAGACAATTTAATAACTTAATATTTGACGAGATAATTTGCACAATTATAAACAGGTAGGATTTGCCAGATAAAAAAAGATATTTATTGCACAAGCGGATATTGAAATAGTATAGTATCATAGATAAATTTAAAATAAAGAACTGCTGAAAGAGTCCAATTAAATTCGTTGAATGAAAAGACTTGTTTCAGCAGTCTTGTTTTAAGTATAGTATTCTTATAATGATACTGCTTTATAGAAACGCATGATGTCGTTCATTGTATTCTCAAGACTTTTATCGCTATAATGCCTGCTGACCTCAAAGCTCTCAGGAGTACGGTTTATACTGAATATAGCGTTTATTCCCATATGATAGGCATTTTCTATGCCGTCACAGACAGAGCCAGCAACAACAGTTACCGGAACCTTATGTTTCTTACAGCGCAACCCAATTCCAATTACGACTTTTCCACGGAGACTTTGCGTATCGATACGTCCTTCTCCTGTGAAGACCATATCAGTATCCTTAAGAAGATCCTCAAATCCAATCAGGTCAAGAAGTGTTTCAATTCCCGACTTTAGGGTGCCATCAAGGAAGGCAACAACGCCAGCTCCCAAAGCTCCGGCAGCACCAGTACCAGGTATACTTGAAACCTCTTTCGACAGAGAAGAACGAATTACTTCAGACAGGGCTCTAAGATTGTTATCCAGCAGTTTTACATCTTCCGGTGAGGCTCCTTTTTGCGGTGCGAATACATACGCTGCCCCCTGCTCTCCAAACATTGGGTTGTCAATATCACACATTGCAGTCACTTTGCAACCTTTTAAGAGTCTTTGTGTTGCACTGTTATCAATTTTTTTAATCTCAACCAAAGTATCCGCGGTTGGGGTGAAGACCGACCCATCTTCCTTATAGAATTTAGTACCGAGTGCTTGAGCAAGTCCGGTACCACCATCATTGGTGCAACTTCCACCAAGGCCCAAAACGATTTCAGTACAACCATTATGAATTGCATGTTTCAATATTAAGCCTAAACCATACGTAGTAGCTTTGCGTGGATTCAGGTTATTCTCTGCAAGCAGAAGACCAGCGGCACTTGCGGTCTCAATAACTGCTGTATTTTTCATGCGGGCATAATATGTGGTAATAGGATCTCCAAACGGACCGGTAGTTTCCACCGCAACCTTAAGCGAATTAGTGGCATGTAGATAGCTGTCTACGGTACCTTCACCACCATCGGCAATTGGAATTGTGATTACAGTGGAATCAGGACATTGTTCTAGAATACTTTTTTTCATGATATTGCAGATTTGAATTGAGCTTAACGTTCCTTTATATGAATCTGGTATTACAATAAATTTTTTCATTGTTTTGCTCCTTCCGAAGATGGTAAATGTTGATACATAATATCCCTATATATTATAAGGAAAAATAGGTTGTAAAACAATTCATAAAGTGTACAGAAAAAACCACGGATTCTATATAATCATTTAAAAAATGCGTAATGTGAAATTAATATTTCATCATTCGTTTCAAGATTTCGTTTTTTATGGTTGCGTTTGCTTATTAATTAGTAAAAACATATAAAAATCTCAAAAATGCAATAAATGCGTAACGGAAATGAAACTTTAGTTTCATAAAGTGAAATAAATAATATTTGGAATAAAACAAAGAACAATTGTTGGATATATTACCGATAGATTTTGCAGCGTGATTCTTTTATAATTTCCTTGTAACAAAGGCAATACATTACTGTATCAATATAGTTATCAGTTATACTGTATAAGCGGTATTTATCATAGAGAAGGAGAGAAATATGACACCAACAATTCAAAAGATGGAAGTCTTTCCGGTAGCAGGAAAGGATTGTATGGAATTAAACCTAAGCGGAGCACATGCACCTTATTTTACTAGGAATATTGTTATTTTGACAGATAGCAATGGAAATACAGGGGTAGGTGAAGTGCCTGGAGGACAGAAAATCACGGATGCACTAGTAGAAATGAAAGATCTCGTAATTGGAACAAGCATTGGTGAATACAAAAACACACTATTAAAAGTACAGGCGAAACTGGAAGGCAGAGGAGAAGAAGACAAAAGAGGAGATCAGACTTTTGACTTAAGAATTGGTGTACATGTTCTTACGGCTATCGAAGCACCTATGCTTGACCTTTTAGGTAAACATCTTGGGGTTCCTGCTGCAGCACTTCTTGGTGATGGAATGGTAAGAGACAAGGTACGTGTTCTCGGTTATCTGTTCTATGTAGGTGACAGAAACAAAACAGATCTGCCATATGCTTCAGAACTGGATTCCGACTGCGACTGGTACAGACTCCGACATGAAGAGGCTCTGACCCCAGAAGCGATTGTTGCTTTTGCAAAAGCAACACAGGAGAAGTACGGTTTCCAGGATTTTAAACTAAAAGGTGGAGTATTAGAAGGTAAGGAAGAAATAAAAGCAATCCGAGCTCTCAAGGATGCATTTCCAAGTGCAAGGATAACACTTGATCCCAATGGTGCATGGTCTCTAAAAGAGGCGATTGAACTTTGTAAAGATATGCATGGAATCCTTACATATTGTGAAGATCCGTGTGGTGCAGAAGGCGTTTTTTCTGGACGTGAAATTTTAGCTGAGTTCAGACGTGCTACCGGACTTCCTACAGCTACGAATATGATTGCTACAGACTGGAGAGAGATGACTCATTCCATAGCGCTTATGTCAGTTGATATCCCGTTGGCAGATCCTCATTTCTGGACAATGTCAGGCTCGGTACGTGTTGCGCAACTTTGTAATAACCTTGGCCTCACTTGGGGAGCACACTCCAATAATCATTTTGATATTTCACTTGCAATGGTTACACAATGTGGTGCTGCAGTACCTGGAAATTATAATGCCATCGATACACATTGGATTTGGCAAGAAGGTCTTGAAAGGCTTACAAAAGATCCTCTTCAAATCGTTGATGGTTGCATAGAAGTTCCTAAAAAACCCGGATTAGGTGTGGAGGTTGATAGAGAACAGGTGATGAAAGCCCACCAATTATATCTCGAAAAATGTCTGGGAGCACGTAACGATGCAATAGGAATGCAGTATCTGATTCCAGAATGGAAATTTGACCCAAAGAAACCGTGCTTAGTTCGATAATTATAATTGATAATTGCTACCTACTCCCAATTTTAAATATAGAAAATGTCTCGTGTAAAAAATCTTTTCTCTTGCACGGGACTTTTTCCGTTAAAACTAGCATTGTGTTGAAAAAAGCTATTGATATAGTATAATGAAGAAAAGTTTGAAGGAGGTATTCTGCTATGGCTAAAATAAAAATGTTAGTGCCTAGAAGTTATATGGTAGACCAGGCCGAGAAGGTAATCCGTGATAATGGTTTTACCGTTGACTCAATAAAAGTAATAGAAACTGTGGATACAGTGGTTGAGGCAAGAAAATGCATAGAAGAGGGTGCTAATATTATTGTAGCCAGAGGTGTACAAGCTGAGCTTATCAAATCCTATACGAATATCCCTGTTGCCGAGATATCAATGACGGCCCAGGAAATAGGACTTCTCGTTGTGGAATGTAAGAAGATAATAAAAAAGAAGATACCAACTATTGCTATTGTATCATTGAAGAATATGATTAATGACATATCCTATTTTGACAAATTATTTGACATAAAATTGAACTGTTATTTCACAGACAATTTTGATCAGATGGAACAGGCTGTGGAGAATGCCATAAAGGATGGCGCTGATATAATATTGGGTGGTGACCATGTTATTAGGTGTGTAGAGAAATATAACATCCCAGTTCTTTTTCTAAGGTCTACAGAGGATTCTATACGTGGAGCACTACAACTAGCAGAAAAAATGGGCTATGCAATCGATGTGGAAAAAAGCAGTAATGCCCAACTTGAAACAATGCTAGATACCGCTTTCAATGGAATAATAAAGATTGATAGTAATCATAAAATACTCATTGTCAACCATATCGTGGAAGAACTACTAAAAAAGCCAGTATCGGAGATTGTTGGAAAACAACTAGAGGATGAATTTATAGACATTGATCGTCATGCTATTGAGAATATATTAACCGGTGAAAGGGACAACTATTCAACTTCCATCAAAATTAAGGGAAAACCCTTATTGCTCCTTGTGGCGCCGATACGGTACGATAACGATATTATTGGGGCAATTCTTTCTTGCAGCAGGATTAAAAATGTTCCACAGTCCGATAGTAAAACTATTCAGGATATGTATCTATACGGATATATTGCTAAGTTTGATTTTGCATCATTAAAAACAAACGAACCAAAACTAAGAGAATGCATTGAATTAGGGAAAAAGTACGCATTATCAAAACATCCGGTTTTAATCTATGGAGAAGAGGGAACAGAAATGGAAGTTTTCGCGCAATGTATACATAATAACAGTTCACGAAAAACATTCCCATTTCTCATGGTTAATTGCAGTGCTATGAGTGATATAGAACAATACAATTATCTTTTTGGAGCTAATACCGAATCCGATGGTAAGGGGAACACAAGTGGTGTTTTTCAAACATGCAATTATGGTACTGTTTATATTAATGAAATCGAAAAATTGAATCTTACCAGCCAGTATGGAATATATAAAGCGATATGCTTCCAGGGATTAATGTCTGGAGATATGAAAAGAGAGAAACATTACGATGTTCGTATCATTGCAGGAACACATACGGATTTACGACCCTTGGTAAAGAAAGGATTGTTTCGGGAAGATCTGTATTACAGTATCAATGCACTGACCCTTGATATCCCTCCGCTTCGGAACAGGGGAGAGGATATTGAAAAAATGGTAAAGCAGTATTTGCAAGAGTTTACGGAAACACACACTACCCATCTTACCATAGCAGATGAAGCAATGAAAGTAATTAAGGAATATAAATGGGAAGGGAACCTGATTCAGTTAGAGAATTTCTGTGAAAGGCTCTTTCTTACCACATATAAGAAAAATATAGACCAGGCCATGGTAATTCGTTTGCTAAATGAATTGTATCCGGATGTAAGAACTATTGACGGAGAAGAGCGTGTTGTGGTGTACAAATATCCAGAGGCTGCTGTAATAGTAGATATTTTAAAAAAGCACAAAGGAAACCGTAAAGCCGCATCTGAGGAGCTTAACATTAGTACTACAACACTATGGAGAAAGATGAAGAAATACGGAATTACCAATGATTATGAATTCTAAACACTATGGGTACGTTACCCAGTATTGCCTTGCCATTTCTATAAAATACTGGGTAGCCTTACTAACATAAGTACCCTTCTTATAACATGCTATTACCTCCCAAGTGGGATTCCTTGGTAATGAAAAATAGACAATATTTTCTGAAACCTTAGCATAAGATTCAGGAATAATTGCGCAGCACAGTCCGGCATCGACCATTTTAAGAACGGTATGATTACTTCGTGTTTCAAAAAGAACCTTTGGCAGAAATCCAGCTTCTTTAAATAATGAATCTAGAATAGTTCGAAGTGTGGAGTTTTTTGAAATCATCACAAAAGAGTCCTTGGAAAAGTGGCCCAATTCTATCGTTTGCCTTGGTGTATGGTTACCACTGCCGGCCTGTACCATGGAATGAGTTGCGGGAACAGCCAACAAGAGCTCCTCATCCAGCAGATGTACATAGGTATAGCATGAATCTATCTTCTGCTTTAATGTCAGAAATCCTAAATCTAAATTCCCTTCCTTAATCAATCTTAATTGTTCCGGGACACTTAATTCTACTGGTTCTACAGTGACTTCGGGATATCTGGAATAAAACTTTGGATAAACTGCAGCAAACATTGATATTCCGCGCTCTGCCGTTAACCCGATAGAAAGGTGTCCGGAGGCTGTGTGGACTAGATCACTAATCTGATTATAGGTATCCTTTTTTATACTTAATATTTTAATTGCATTTTCCAGATAGATTTCACCGGCTTTTGTGGGACGCCAGTCAGTACGGGAACGGACAAAAAGTTGTGTTCCCAACTCTTGCTCCAGTTTCAAAAGATGCTGGTTGAGGGCAGACTGCGTTAAAAACAACTTTTCTGCTGCCCTTGTAATGTTTTGTTCCTCTGCGATTTTAATAATATAATTTAGTTGATGAAAATCCATGAGAGAATCCTTCTTTCATTCACTTAATTAATTTAAGAGAAGTATAAAAACTATTAATTATTTTTCTTATATTATTTGTTATACAATGTATTTGTATAGAATGCAAGAACAAGTTATGAAAAGGAGAATTAATGTCTATGAAAACAATGATAAAAGTAAACGATAAGGACAATGTGGCCATTGCTGTTAAGGAAATTTCTGCCGGTATGGAAGTAATTGATGGCATACTTGCGAATGAGAATATCCCCCAGGGACACAAAATAGCGTTAGATGATATTATGAAAGACGGAGAAATACGCCGTTATGGTGTTGTGCTGGGATATGCTTTGAGTGACATCAAAAAAGGCAGCTGGATAAATGAGCATACACTGCGCCTCCCTGTCCCACCAGAGCTGGATGATATGGTATTTGGAACTAATCTAGTTACTGATCTACCAGAAGCACCAGTCAAAACCTTCGAAGGATACCCTAATCCCAACGGGGGATATGCAGGTACGCGAAACATTCTAGGTATCAGCACTACAGTTCAGTGTGTTACCAGCGTGCTTAATGTTGCTGTCAAGAGGATGAAAGAAGAACTTCTTCCAAAGTATCCAAACGTGGATGACATTGTACCGATTAACCATGCCTATGGCTGTGGGGTTGCAATCAATGCTCCTGAAGCCAAGGTTCCTATACGAGCATTGCGTAATCTTGTGAAACACCCAAACTTCGGAGGTGAAGTTATGGTAATTGCATTGGGATGTGAAAAATTAACCGTAGAAATGTTGTTGGATGAAAATGATATAAAACCGGAGAATGTCCTGATTTTACAAGAAAAAGCCGGATTCCATGACATGATTGATTCCATTATGAAGATGGCCGAACAGAAACTGGAATGCCTCAATACAAGAAAGAGACAAAACCTGCCTTTATCGGATTTGTGTATTGGGATGCAGTGCGGAGGAAGCGATGCATTTTCTGGCGTGACTGCGAACCCAAGCGCTGGATATGCAGCAGACCTTTTGGTACAGGGTGGAGCTACCGTTCTGTTTTCCGAGGTTACAGAAGTACGTGATGGTGTACATCTGATCGGAGAGCGCTGCATCAACGACGAAGTTGGTAAAAAACTTGTGGCAGAGATGAAATGGTATGATCGCTATCTGGAAGACGGAGGGGTTGACCGTTCTGCAAACCCTACCCCAGGAAATAAAAAAGGAGGACTGTCCAATATAGTGGAAAAGGCTATGGGCTCCATTGCCAAATCAGGAAAATCCCCGATAGTAGAGGTTCTGTCCCCAGCTGAGCGTCCAACAAAACACGGTATGATTTATGCCGCGACTCCAGCCAGCGATATTGTCTGTGGTCCGTGCCAGCTGGCATCGGGCATCACCCTACAGGTATTTATGACAGGACGAGGAACTCCTTATGGCCTAGCGGCAGCTCCGGTTATAAAGGTATCTTCGCGTAACGACCTAAAAGATTTGTGGAGCGACCTGATTGATGTATCAGCTGGACCGATTGCAACTGGAGAGGCAACCATTCCGGAAATCGGCACACTGCTATTTAACATGATTGTTGATGTAGCCAGTGGAAGACACAAGTCATGGGCTGAACTTTATGGATTACATAATGACTTGTGCATATTTAATCCGGCACCGATTACCTGATTGGATTGAATTTTAAAAGATTATTGTAGAATAAGATGGTGAACAAAATGTTACTTGTTCACCATTTTTTGCTTTATATTGATAATAATTTGTTAAATTAACAAAATATAGTTGTTATTGTCGAAAAAGAACGATAAAATACTATTAGCGGAGCGAGAATATTAAATTCCGCTCTATTTTTATTCAAGTACCCTTTAAGCCTCGTAAAGAAAGAAACTAATAGTTATGAAAAGATGGGATGATAAAGAAGATGAAGGTTTTATTTAAAAAGAAGAAACAATTTAATTTTGCCGGCTCTAAGCTTCAGAATAAGATTATGCTAATTTATTTTATGATGTCAATATTACCAATATCTTCTTGAGTTTCCGTAGTTTTATCCACAGAACCTTAATTTCAAGATTCCATTTATAAACAACTTTGTAAAAATACCCAAATTATAAGGAATCCACATCCTTTTTGTAGTAGAATAATGGTGTCCAA
>JAEZVF010000085.1 GCA_023443225.1 Bacillota bacterium | reverse complement strand
TGGGGGAGAAATGTTTTAATCAACTTTCACTAGTCGGACGTTATCGATATTTAGCCATTTGTTGGCTGATGATTTGACGTAAACGCCAACTTCACATTGTCCGTTTGTAATTTGAATGTTGTCAATGGTATAGGTTTTCCAAGTACTTGAGTCTTTGAGAGAGATTTTTTGTTCACTGCCACCATAATTTTTAATATAAAGTTCTGCAGTTTCAAGACTTGTATCACCCATAGCATCGATGCTTAATTTGTAAGTACCTGAGCTGAGATTTCCTACTGTTTGATAGATAGAACTTTCATATGCTTTGTCTGACCAGAAGCTGAGTTTATAACGCGTATTATCATAAACTTCGGTCTTAATCCCAGAAATTTGGCCATTTTTCCAAACATTCCAAAATGATGGACTTTCGGTATAACCGTCCCATTCAAAGCTATTGTTTTGAAGGAGATTTGTTAGATTAGAGTAATTGAAGGCTTTGATACCACGTAAAGCATTTCCTTGGAAATCAAAGACAGCTTGATTTTCCCATTCGTTACCTGTCACATCTGAAACGCCAAGATATGACATTCCTGCTTGTGTGGCCCATGAGACATTACCGTTATACCAGAGTGGTTCCCAATAGAAGAAACCAAGTCCATTGTTATTTTTGACATCTTTAATCTTATCAACCAAGTCTGTCAAAAATTCGTACTGACCATCTTGGCTAGCTTTGTAACCAGCTGCTGCTTCTTCTGTTACTGTGACAGCATTTGTCTTTTGGTCAAGATTGTCAAGAGTATTAGCATAAGCTGTTTCAACCACAACAACTTTTTTGTTGTAGCGTTCGCTGATATTATCCATATTTTCAGAGAGTTCCGCTAATGTACCGTGCCAATATGGGTAATAAGAAATACCGACAATATCAAAATCAACGGATTGATTAGTGATTTCGTCTAACCACCATTGAAAAGCTGATTTGTCACCACCGTCTGCTAAATGAAGCATGATTGGTGTGTTACTTTGCTGCGTGTCTTTCACAGCTTGAACACCAGATTTTAAGAAAGTCGCTAGGCGAGTGAATTCCTTTCCATCACCGCCCCAGCTTTTTCCGTAAGGCCAAAGCATACCGCTGTTTAATTCATTTCCGATTTGCACCATATCAGGGTAAATGCCTTGTGACTTCATCTGATTAAGGACATCAGCTGTGTAAGAATAGACACTTGAATTTAATTGTTCAAAGGATTGATTCTGCCAAGCTTTGGGAAGATTTTGCTTTCCAGGATCAACCCAGAAATCACTGTAATGGAAATCGAGTAAGACTTTCAACCCTTTATTTTTAGCACGTTTGGCTAATTTTAACGTTCTGTTTAAATCATTAGTTCCTGCGCCGTAGGCATTACCATTTGCATCATAAGGATCAACCCAAAGTCGCAAGCGAACATAATTAACACCATTATTTTTTAAAATTGTCAGCGGATCTTGTTGTTTACCATTGATTTTGTAAATAGCTCCGCTTTGTTCCATCTCATCAAGGATTGAAATATCAGCACCATTGATGAAGTTATCGGCTTTAGTCATGGTAGTTCCAGCAAAAGCTAGACTAAATACTGCTGCACTTGCCATGACAATCTTCTTTAGCTTTTTCATAATTTTTTCCTAGCTTTTAATACATCAGTTAGTCAAAGTATGACATTACGAAGGCTACTGCACCTTCTGGATCACGGGTTAATTTAATGTATTCAGCACCTTTTGTAGCTGCTAACTTGATACCAAGGGCATCTGTATCTTTCTTGATATCTTCGTAGAATGAGTTCACTTGTGGAGCAAGCACAATCATATCAAAATTTTTCATGATTTCATAATGTGAACCGTAAGCGCCAGCTGATGCTGTAATATTAGCACCTGTTGCAGCAGCTCCTTCAGTAAGAGCATTAGCAAGCATAGCACTTGTACCAGCACCGGCACAAAGAACTAAGACGTTGATTGGTTTATCAGTTGTCACTTTAACAGCAGGTTTTGCTTCAACAACTTTTTCTGCAGCTTTTACTGGAGTAATACTTTCAAGTTCTTCTATTGCAGCATTTTCAGCTTCTTCTTCAAGAAGTGAAGCATCATAAGCTTTGATGAATGGGAAGTAAATAATCGCATCAACAGCAATAAGAAGAAAGACAAGAACAACAGCTAGAAGGCTAACGCCTGTACCAAGAATAAGTCCAATCGGAGCTGGTGTTGCCCAAGGAAGAACATACATGAAGCTGTTCATTTGAAGCACATCAACAAAGAATTTGAAAATCCAAACGTTGGCAATTGGCGCTAAAAGGAATGGAATAAAGAAGTAAGGATTAAGAATGATTGGTGTTGCAAAAAGCAAAGGTTCGTTAACAGCAAAGCTAACTGGGATAAATGACGCTTTACCAACGGCTTTCAATTGTTTTGATTTAGCAAATAGCAAGAAAAGATATGGAACGACAAGTGTGGCACCAGTACCACCCATAGTACCAACGAAGTTACCAAGACCGACAGTCAATACGTTTGAAGCATGTTCCCCAGCTTTAAACAATTGAAGGTTAGTTTCAACATTCGCATAGATAATCGCTGCGATAGCTGGTTCTACGATTGATGGACCATGCACACCAACGAACCAGAAGAGTGCCATTGCACCCCAGATAATTGCAATTCCAAGGTAACCATCTGCTGCTGTAAACAATGGTTGCAACAAAGTGATAACAGC
>JAEZVF010000037.1 GCA_023443225.1 Bacillota bacterium | reverse complement strand
CTACCATGCCTCCTACGGGTATGCCACAGACTGGGTCTCCTGCCGCTCCAAGATCTACCATGCCACAGGCTGGTATGCCGCAGACTGGTTCTCCTGCTGCTCCAAGATCTACTATGCCTCCTACGGGTATGCCGCAGACTGGTTCTCCTGCTGCTCCAAGATCTACCATGCCTCAGACCGGCACTCCTGCCACTCCAAGACCTACCATGCCACCTACTACTATGCCGCAAACTGGATCTCCTGCCGCTCCAAGATCTAACATGCCACAGACTGGATTTCCTGCCACTCCAAGACCTACCATGCCACCCACTACAGGAATGCCACCTACCGGTATGCCAGCACCTTCTACAGGTATGCCAGGGATGACTACTCCTTCCATGCCTTCCCCACGATCTCAGGAATACAGAACCAGAAATACAATGGGTTACAATGATCATGATAATTGCAGTAGTAATTGCAGTGAATATATGGATATGCATTTCCCGATGGGAATTCCTATGATGCCGTTGTATGGCTATGATAATTGTGAAGATGCTGACAAGGATTGGGATTACTTCAGACAAATGTACCCAATGGTTGCTAGAAAAATTATGATTGAAATTGATGATGAGTGTGACAAATTAGAGTATGATGGAAGTTGTATGTTTGATGAATATCCGGATCGTGTAAACCTTGACAGAATCGTAGATCGAATCTTTGATAAGGTAAAATACATGGATGAAGATTCTACAACTCATACTGAAAGTATCGACTCCTCGTTAAATCATTCTCTCGATGACTCTTCCATACAAATCAATCAGTTTTATCGTGACCGTGATCGTGATCGTGACCGTGATCGCGACCGTGATCGTGATCGTGATCGTCGTGGACGTGACAACCGTTCAAATCTAAGAAACCTGATTGAAGTCTTATTATTTAATGAGTTGTTAAACCGCCGCAGACGTTTCAGAGGAAGAAGACGCTGGTTCTAATACTTTTAAATCAATGTATAAATAGTATGGTTCGGATCTCATAACCCGTATAATGACGTGGGTTAGAGATCCGAACCTTAATTAGTATGCTGTATTAATGTAAGGTGTTCCCAGATATACTTTCGTAGTGTCTGTAGCTTTATCATAATGAATGGCAACATTGATATTAATTTTCGTATCCATTGATGTTACGTATTCCTTAAGTAAACCACTGTATGCATAAACAGTATATTGTTCATCTTGCCTATTTTCATAAGCTATTTTTCCCTGAAGATTTTGTATCATGTTATCAGCAATCTCATTCTTGTCATCAATAGATAATTTGCCTTTGTAATCTGCTGTAAGTTGCATGGTAGTCTGAAGATTATCCGCCTTAATCGAATGAAATATCTCCTCTAGTAATGACCGGTACACTAGAACACTATCTAAATTTTTATATATTTTCAACCGAACAATCAGGTAATGTTTCATCTCGGAAATATCCGATGCGATATCCTGCTCCACACTAACTACCTTTATTAGAGTCTCTGCATTTTTACTATTCTTTTGAGTAAAAACCTCATAAATATTATCTTGTTTATTAATAGTTACATTCTGATCCACCTGTAGCCCAATGTTATTTGCAATATATAATACAAGTTCTTTCCTATCATCCTCTGTCAAATATCCAGCATTGTAATCCGCTACCATTTCTAATTCAAAGGATGACGCTTCCGTATTCATGCTTACAAATGCATCTAAAATATTCTTTTCATAACTAAAAAAAGAATTAACTATCAACTGCATGATTACAGCAAGCCATAACACTCCAATTATAATGAGCGTAATCCTAGGCTTTTTACCAGCCAAAAACTGTTTATATAATCTTGGGCTGGAATCCACAGGATTCCTTTTGAATTCTTTCATGGATTTTCTCTTATTTTCTTCCATTTGACACCTCCAAAATTATGCACGCCAAGCTACATCTATGTATTCTAACCAAATTCAATAGACTTATACGAAATAAGTGATGTATTTCCATTAACCACGTGTTATAATGTTCACAATAAGCAGATTAGTCCATGAAAAGTCAGACATTTTTCATGCTCGCATGATAAAATGACTGGTTTTTCATGGATAAGTGCAATGTGAGCGAAAGGACGTAGTCCTAGAGCTCCTAATCTGCCGCAGATTAGTCCATGGAAAGTCAGCCATTTTTTCATGCTCGCATGATAAAACGGCTGGGTTTTCATGGATAAGTGCAATGTGAGCGATAGGACGTAGCCCCCCGTTCCTAATCTGCAGTTTATCATCACACGGAAGAGTAAGAAAAATCATAACAAAAGAAAGGGGTTCTGATGAATCAGATTCGTTTGTACAGAAAGCGTTATATTCCAAATGAATTAATATATCTTAAGGACGATATTATTTTACTGCAATCTGATGACATGATTATAACAAAATGGAATACCTTAAAGCCACGTCAGGATATTTCCAATGGAGTGTCTGCGTATTTTTTGAAGGATGGTTATAAAGTAAGTAAGATATATGATAAAATGGGAAGTGTTGTTTATTGGTATTGCGATATATTAAATATTAAGAAAGATACAGAACAAAATTCTATCATTTTTGAAGATTTATTAATCGATGTTATTGTCTATTTAAATGGTATGGTTAAAGTTGTAGATGTTTCAGAACTAGCTGATGTATTGGATCAAAATATAATTTCTGTGGATAAGGCTACCAAATCCTTGCGTATATTAGATTCACTGCTTTCAATTATCTACAATGGAAAGTTTGATACCTTGCAGATACATATTAATAAAGCAGAGCTGCTTTAGTTCTTACACAACAAAAGCAGCTCTGCTCCATATTTAATTTTTTTCTTCGATTAAATTAATTCTACGAATATGCCTTTCTTCATTTGAAAATGGAGTGTCTAAAAATGTATCCACTATTTTCAAAGCTAGTCCAGCACCAACTACTCTAGCACCCATTGCCAAGATATTGGCATTATTATGAAGTCTGGTAGCTTCCGCGCTGAAGCAATCATGACAGAGTGCAGCACGTATTCCTTTTACTTTATTTGCAGCAATGGAAATTCCAATTCCCGTCCCACAGATAATAATTCCAAGCTCACATTCTTTACTTTTAATGGCATCGGTAACCTTTCTTGCAAATACCGGGTAATCACTAGCGTCTTCAGAATAGCATCCAAAGTCTTTAAACTCTATATTTCTTGCCTGTAGATGTGCCATAACCTCCTGTTTTAATGCAAATCCACCGTGATCACTACTAATTCCTATCATGCTATTTCCTCCTCGTTCAATTTATAAACTGTCTTTTTAACTAAACGTGCTAGTTCAACGTAGCACTCTTCATAATCAATTAAAGTACCCCCATATGGATCTAATACATCCCCATTTTCTCCAACAAACTCTTTAATGGTATATACATTATCTTTGTAATTAAAACTTTCTATTACACTCAACTTTTGTTTTTCAGTCATGGTAAGTATCAGGGTGTTTTCATCAATATCTGAATTCTTCAATCCTTTAGAAATATGTCCTTCCAGTTGTAAGTTATGGCTCTGTAAAACGGTATCTGCTTTCGGATTGGAGGGTTCTGAGAACAAAACTACCAATCCCCTTGATATAACTGTAATATCACTATTTGTCTCCAAACTTTTGTATATCGTCACAGCCATGGGACTCCTGCAAGTATTACCGGTGCAAACAAATATTATTTTTTCGTATTTAATCATACTACCTCCTTCACAGCAATAAAATCACATTCAAATGCTGCTCGAATCAAGGTGTGTAAACCTCATTTACACTCTATTAACTATACCTTTTCTATATGATAACCTGCTGCTTTCAGCAGCCTGTTCATGATAGCCTGTCCTAACTTGCCATTTTCAAAGCTTTCCGAATATATAAACTCTGTACCTTCAGAATCAAAATCTCTTAGAATTTTAAATAATCCTCTAGCAATCGTATCTTCATCTTTTCTTGTTCCAATTGTTTTAACAAGTCCTTCCGGATAACAGCGAATTGTCTCATCTGTAGCAATTATACCTACCTTATAGCCAGCTGTTATGTTTTCTTTTGCTAATTTATTAATTGCACTATGAACAGCTTCACTGCTACCTTCAAAAACTATCAATTCACCTTTTGGAGCATAATGCCTGTATTTCATGCCGGGCGCTTTCGGTTTAATTCCCAAATCATTCGTTTTTGCTAAAATTGCTTGATCATATTCAATCTTACCAACTGCATGCTCAAGCATTTCTGCTGTTATATATCCAGGTCTTAATATCGTCGGAACAGGACCGGTTACATCAACAATTGTGGACTCTAGACCGATATCCACATCCCCACCATCAATAATCATCTCGATTTTTCCATTCAGATCCTCTATTACATGTTCTGCTCTGGTTGGACTTGGTCTGCCAGACAAATTAGCACTAGGCGCAGCCACAGATGTTCCTGAAGAACGAATCAGCTGTTTTGCAATGGGATGGGAAGGCATACGTATTGCAACCGTGTCCAATCCTCCTGTCGTACTATAAGGAACAATTTTACTTTTTTGAAATATCATTGTAAGAGGTCCAGGCCAAAAAGCTTTTGCCAATCGCCTTGCAATGTCCGGACAATGATGTGTCAGTTTTTCCAGAGAATTTAAATCAGCAATATGAAGAATCAAGGGATTATCTGAAGGTCTCCCCTTGGCCGTATAAATCTTATTCGAGGCTTCCGGGTTCAAACCATCTGCACCAAGTCCATACACGGTTTCCGTTGGAAAAGCAACTAGCCCACCATTCTTTAGTATATGTGATGCTTCATCTAAATCATTTATCGAGAAATTATTATGATTTATTTTTATAATTTTAGTTCTCATATTTAATATCCTTTGCATATTACATCTTTCGGCAATGTATTTCTACCACAAACCTATCTCTATTTTTGGTTCACTGCTTATTATATCACTATAACTTCCCTATTGCTATGTTTTTTTCAAAAATGAATGAAGAGCCTTAATTTACCTCAACCCTTCATACAGTGACCGCTATTCCTTCAAATATTGATTAACATAAGAGATTATTCCAAGATGTATTGCCCATGCTAGTTTTTGCTGATATGTATCGTCAACTAATAACTCTGATTCTTTTCGATTAGATAAATACCCACACTCTACAATCACAAAGGGACACTCAGTCTTCCTTAAGAGATAATAGGTATCATTTGCCTTTTCAACTCTCTTGTTACCATCTTTCAAACTTACAATTAATTGATCTTGCATCATTTTCGCATAATCTTTTCCATGCTTGGAGCCAGCATAATAAAATACTTGAGCACCCCAAATACTTTCCTGTGTAAAACTGTTTTGATGAATACTAATCGCAATTACAGCATTACTATTGTTAATAATTTCAACCCGTTTTTTCATATCTGCTACTTTTTTATTTGAATCACTTTCTGAGTATAGACCTATATCCTCTACTCTTGTCATAATAACATTAATGTCATTCTGTTCCAGAAGGCTTTTCAATTTTAGAGCAATACTTAAATTAATATCTTTCTCTTTTGTATTATTAACTCCAATTTTACCGGGATCTCGACCTCCATGTCCTGCATCAATAACAATTGTAATCTTATCTTTTTGATTCATATAATTACTGCCACTAGTCTGCCAAAGTATATTTGTAGATGAATTCCTCAGTAAAAGTATTGATAGGCTTACTAAGATTAAAAATATAATGTTAAAATATTTCTTTAAAAAAAAACCTTTCATAGATGATAGCACTCATTTCTTAATGTTACTATATTCTATGAAAGGTAAAGGAACTCTATTATTTAATTTAGATATTTAATGATAACATCCCACACTTTTGCTTTTTCCAGTCCAAGCTTCCATCCCGCTATACCCGCTACATCTGCTTGTCCGATTAGCTTCATCTTTGCTTCTATGGATGCTTCATCCTCTAGCCACATCTTATATGTTGCATCATCTACTACATATTCTCCATAATGCTGTCCTGCATCCTCATCCCATTTCAACTCAACACTGTTATCACTCAAGACATTTGCAGCATTAGTCATACTATAAGCTTCGGAAGTAATTTCTGTGTTACCTCCTTTCGTAACTTCTTTCCAGAGCCTTGTATAAAAAGGAATCCCAATAATCGTTCTTTCCTTAGGAACCATGGTCAGGGTTTTCTCAATTGCGTTTCGTACAAAACCAAGAGAAGCTACTGATCCGCTGACTCCAGAAGAATTTGTATGCTCATCATATGCCATAATAATCACATAATCAGCAACGATTCCCTGTTCTTCTCTATTATAATAAGCGGAATACTCTGTGGGAACATAGTTATCTATTGATAATACAATTCCATTATTTCTACATTTTACGGATAATTCACGAATAAACTGAATATAGTGTTTTCCAGCTTCTAATGATATTTTTTCAAAGTCGATGTTGATTCCATCTATATTATACTTAATTACCTCTGCAATTAATTCATTAATCAATTTTTCTCTTCTGGAGGTATAGGAAAGCAATTCATACATGTCTACTTCCGGGCTAAAATCATCAATTAAAGCCCAGACTTCAAGCTCACGTGAATGCGCACGCTCGATATAAGTCTCATCGGCCAAGGATGAAATTGCACCCTCATTATTCTCCACTTTGAACCAAGTTGGAGATATTACGGTAACCCCTTTTGTACTTTCAAACAAGTTAATTAAATTGTCATTTGCATCTCTATTGGTTACCTGATGCCATACCATATTGATAGATCCGGCTTTCGATATATGTGTATACTCCGGCGCTTTATAACTGCTTTCTATGGTATCATAATAGGATTCTTCCACATACTTATTCTTTACATATCCTATAATACCATCTACCGTCATTACCTTACTGAATCCACCTTCGACAACCTCATTGGTATCTACATATCCCAACTTTTCACCTTGTGTTAACTCTAGCAGTATATCACTTTTAATGCTTGGTTCATAACGTAGTTGCGTTGGCTTTTTTACTTTGGTGAATAAAAAATCACCCCAATTATAATGAATTACAATTCTGTTTGGTGTCTCATAAAATTCATATTGCATATCGGAGTATTGGTTTACATAATCAATTGCAACGTATACCTTTTCTCCCTTAGATTTTACAACAACATAATCTTTTTGTTCTTTACTTTTATTTACATAATATACTTTGCTATCTAGTTCTGCTTTTATGATCTCTGTTGGCGTTGTATAGCTTAATATATTCTCATTGGCATCCCAGTAAAATCTCTTATTAAATTTTTCTATAATAGTATCATAATCTAAGTATATGGTGCCATCTTCCAGAATTGCCCGTTGTTCATAGATATGATCTTGCATTATAACCAGAACTTCACCTTTATTAACCTGATAATATTCTGTTAAATTCATCACCTTGTCACTTGGTGTTATTTTTTTAATAATGACTGCTGCAATGATAATCATAATAGCTACGAAAGCAACGCCAGTACCAATGATTGCCTGCTTCATCCTTCTGTCCATATTACCTCCTACCAATCTTCCATCACCGTTTTAACATTATTATAACATTGAAATTAGATATCGTCATTACTAAAATCGACTATTTTCAAATTATTATTCGGTTGGGTGTCATAAATCTAGTTTAGGCTATCATTGGAATAATGATGTATAAACATACTCATCATTAAGATAATTCTATCATACCTGTAACATGTTCACAGCGGTGTATTGAGGATACGATAAAGCCACGGCCTGTTATGATATGATAGAATTACCTTGGTTTCATTCGCTAAATATAACTTAGGGTCTATTCTAATATAGAATGTTGGGAGAAGAGATACAGGCTTATTCTTTTTACTACTTAGTATTACTCTTCATTACTTTTACCATTCGGATAAGAAGGTATTTTGTGATATGTTATAGATATCCTTCAACATCCTTATTGTCATATCCTGTTAAATTAGCTTTTGAAACAGTTGTAAGGAACTTTTTGAAATTGTAAATGGATCAGCTTCATAAGGAATTCCATAGATCTCTCGATGAAAGTCCCTGGATGCTTCTTTTATATCTCGATTCTGACTAAAAGGCGTCATATAAATCCATTGACTGCTTGACTTAATATAACTACTGTTCTTAATAAATTGGTCCAATTCATGGCGTTTCCATGCAGATAAGCTACTTACTACTATCCTCTTGTCACAACGTAAGAATTCATTCCTATTTCGAGCAAAGTCACTTCCAAGATCCAGTATCACACCGTCATATTCACCACCAATCACTTCCGGCAAATTCTGTTCTTTCACATTACGATGATAACTTACATGCTGTATCTTAAATACCTCCAGTTCCTTGGCTGCAACATCATCCTGATAGATATAATTTTGAAGTTGTTGTATATCTTTCTGCGGATAGCATTCCAATAAAGCCGTCCTATATCCCATATAATCGCTTAAATAATGTGCCAGCATAATCCCAAGATGGGTTACTCCGCACCCCTTATGGGTGCCTAAAATCCCAATTACCAGCTTTCCCTGATGTGCTGCCATATTGGTAAGTTTTTTATATAATATTGGTGACTTCTGCACGGAACCCTCTTTCTGCATGGAACATATTTATTCACCTGCGATATCGTGATAATAAGGATGACTGATCAATTTCTTTACAAAATCCTCAAGATAATGATTCTTCTTCCATTGAAATGGATTTGTTTCATATGGAATCCGATAACAGGGAAGTTTGTCCATAAACTTTGCTGCTTTCTGAAACTGTTGACCATTCGTAAAATTAAACAGGTATTTTACTTCTTGAATTCCTTTCAACAGCCTTAAAGCAGTTTCTGTCGCCTCTACTTCCCATTCCTTTGCACCTGCTACTAGAAGTTTAATATCTGCCTTTTTAAACTCTTCTACATTATCCTCCTGTAAGCAACCATAATCCAATACTTTGATTTTGTAATCCATTATATCCTCAGGCAGTCCTGTATATAACTGACACGGACTTGTAAGTAATACATTACAATTAAATAATTGGTATATGCCATCTACATTTTTTATATTTGGATATTGTTTTATAATCTTGGATATATGAGCAGAGTTATTTTTCTCAATATAAATCCCCTTATGGCCTGAATAATTGAAATAGGATGTTAAAAGAAGAGCAAGATGCGTGGTTCCAATTCTGTGTTGAGTACCAGCAACAGCGAAACATAAGGATTTACCTGATAAGGTGCTTTTTAATGCCTTTTTCTGAATTAATTCTAATAAATCTTTTTTTAAAACCATAACAGTCGGATAACGAAATAGTGGTGAAATTCTAAGACTACGCTCTATTATTTTTTGAAGTCGTCGCGAACAAGGCAATTTGTTCTTCTTCCCATTGCAGCAATTGGATACTTCTATGTCATAGCTTTTACCCATAATCATATAATAAAGTAATGTGCCAATACCATAGACGTCAGTTCGTTCATCTGGCAAACGGCTGCTATAAAGCTCTGGGGCCGCAAAGCCTTTTGTACCTAGTGAATATGGTCTATCTTTTAATTGACTTATGTAGCTTGAGGCTCCAAAATCAATCAATTTGACAACCTTATCCGCTATCATAATGTTATCTGGTTTTAAATCTAAATAAAGTATAGGGTTATCTGCAGAATACAGATAATTGAATAAATCGCAAATCTGGACTGCAATATTGATAATTAGATGTTCTGAAAGGTGTTCACATTTCTGTCGATACACCGTTAAAGATTCACCCTCTATATACTGTTCTATAATATAGGAGTTGTGCGCGTCCTCCTCTAAATCATAGATAATCGGTATGCAAGAGTGCTTCAGATTTTTTAAGATATAAGCTTCACGAATTAATTGATCGTGTAGAACGTTGTTCTTGCTTATTTGCTTAATGGCTCTAAGGGTTTTTAATCTGATATGCTCTGCTAAATATACAGTAGAGCTTCCCCCTTTTCCTAACGTTCGGATAATTCGGTATTTTTGTAACCAAATCCGGTTTTCCATTTTCTCCTTTCCTATCAGAATCAATCAGAATAATCCTGCATATCTTAATACTACATCAAGTAATCCTACAATTCATTATATCTAATTTTTTACATTTTATCAATCGATTTCAATATGATTGATTCACTGAACTTTTTTAAAATAATTGTAAATATTGCTCAATATTCAGGTGTCATTTTATAGATAAATCCGTAAGTATTTAAGAAATCTTTCACAAATAATATGATTGACTTTAGTTCATATTTAAATTATACTTTGTTTACAACATAGGCACCGCATTTTTCGCCCAAATGTTGTCGCACTTTATTGATTGTATTACAGGCCAGCACATAGAAAAGGATGTGATTCTATGAAGATTGAGAAAATTAGCGATAATCAAATTCGCTGTACTTTAAGCAGAGATGATTTAGTGGATCGTGAATTGCGTATTAGTGAACTCGCTTACGGAAGCGAAAAAGCAAAGGCCTTATTTCGAGATATGATGCAGCAAGCAAATTATGAATTCGGGTTTGAAGCAGAAGATATCCCTCTTATGATTGAAGCAATACCGGTTTCTTCCGAATGTTTGATTCTAGTAATTACCAAGGTGGAGGATCCGGATGAATTGGATACTCGTTTTTCTAAATTCTCACCAGATGCAGATAGTGAGGAAGATGCATTTGATGCAGATATGGAAGACGATTCCTATGCTGATGAAATACTCAACTCTTTCGGTCAAATGGATGAATTACTTGATTCAGGCGATGACAACAAAGAGGAATTCGTTCCTCTCGTAGAGGTCCTTTCTCCAAATGCAGAAGAACAGAACGAGCCTTCATCTCAAAAGAGTGTTTCCATTCAGACTAATTTACTTAAGGTGTATTCTTTCCATAGCCTGAACGAGGTAATTAAATTATCCAGTATACTTTTTACTTATTATAAAGGCATAAACAGCTTATATAAAAACCCTGTAAATTCCATGTATTATTTGGTAATTAGCAAGTCTGATCATACCCCGGAGGAATTTAATAAAATTTGTAACATTGCTTCCGAATACGGCAAACCAGAACGTACTACCTACGCTAGTCCATATCATTATCAGGAACATTTTGAAATCATAGTCAAAGATAGTGCCATTCAGATCTTATCTGTTATGTAAAACAACCCGCAGGCATAAACCTGCGGGTTGCTTTTATTTTGTAGCAAGATATTCATTGATTTCTGATAACAAACTATCTGCATCCATTCCATGAACCATGGCTGCTTCTTCTAAGGTTTCTCCTTGAGAAGATGGGCATCCGATACAGTGCATACCTGAATTTATTAAAATTGGGATAATACCTTGGTCGACATTAATGACTGCTGCAATTGTCATATCCTTGGTAACTTGTGCCATGTCTGCTCCTCCTTAATCTCGTCTATTAAATATATTATGAACTTCTACATTATAATCTATGTTAGGAAAGCCGTCAAGTAGTGGATAAAGATATTAAAATCCTCATAATCTCGGCTAAAACTTCAGCATTAACCCAAATACTCCAATATCTTAATGAGTTCATTGCAGATTTAACTTGTATTATGTCATCATTTATATTAAAATAAGTATGATTAAAATCAAAGGAGGAATTATATCATGGCATATAAAATTACTGATGAATGTATTAGTTGTGGTGCTTGCACTAGTGAATGTCCAGTTGAAGCAATCTCAGAAGGCGCAAATCATTTTGAAATCGATGCTGATGCTTGTTTAGATTGTGGTGCTTGTGCTGCTACATGCCCAACAGGTGCTATTGTAGAATAATTTATGCAACATAGCTTGTTCCATATACCGTATGGAATAACAAAAAAGGCGGTTCTTTCCTATTTATTGTTCTTCTGAAAGAACCCCTTTTTCATTTTCTTCCTGCCAGCTTTTACCGCAGCTAATTCTGCACGGCCACTTTGAATCTCACGAAGCGTCCGATCAAACTGCTTATACCGTTCTTCTTCCCTTTCTTCTTTTACACGAAGTAGGTAATCCATTTCTTTTATCACGCTATTGGAAACTGTTTCACTGACTGTTTCTGCAATAACTTCATTATTATCTCGTAATGCTTCTGTAACCAGCCTATTCATTATTAACTTAAATTGCTCCATTTTATCCGATGACTTTTCTATAAGGTTTGTATCACCTTCCGCCATAATCGCATGGGGGATTGGTAAAGAAGTCAAACAATTCTCTTCTGTTATTTCTATGTTTAAATGGTTTAACTTTTGGATATCTGGTAATAGCATTTTTATTGCCCTTAGTTGGTAGCCTTTTTCTTTAAGTATCTTGATTGCTTTAAAGACTTCAATATCCTGTTCTCGGTAATATCGGTGCCCCATCTCATTTCTGGGTATTTCTAAATCTAATTCCTCTTCCCAGTATCGTAAGGTGTGTTGTTCTACATCTACTCTTTTTGAGGCCTCTGATATAATATATCGGATATCGCGCATTGTACTTCCTCCTCCGCAATTTGTTATTTTTTTACATTTCCTTTATTATAACACAGTGGGAAGAGAGTGCAATATACTTGTTTCACTTTTACAATTAACTTATCGACAACATTATCCAGAAGCTTGTTCATCTCATCACTTCTTGACATATTATCTTTCCAAATTCGCAAATTTGGTATATTGTGAAAGCCACGCTAGCTTTATGGTTCCTGTCGGACCATTACGCTGCTTTCCTATAATAATTTCAGATATCCCCGCTTCTTCTGAATCGTGATTATAATAATCATCACGATAAATGAACATTACAACATCGGCATCCTGCTCAATTGCACCCGATTCTCTAAGATCGGATAACATTGGCCGTTTATCCGGTCTTTGTTCTACGGCACGGCTTAGCTGTGAAAGAGCAATTACTGGTGCATTTATTTCTCTTGCTAAAGCTTTTAATGAACGTGATATTTCGGATATTTCTTGTTGTCTAGATTCCGATTTTTTACTACCAGACATTAACTGCAAGTAATCGATGATGACCAATCCCAGATTATGTTCTAACTTGAATTTCCTACATTTTGAACGTAGTTCACTGATAGAAATACTGGAGGTATCATCAATAATTAAGTTGGAATTTCCAATAACTCTAGCACTTTCAACCAATTTTAGCCACTCTTCATCATTTAAGTCACCGCTTCTTATCGCTTGGGAATCCACTTTGGAATGCATGGATAAGATACGTTTCACCAATTGATCTTTGGACATTTCCAAACTAAATATGGCTGTCGTAACATTACTTCTTAAAGCTACGTATTCTGCAATATTTAATACAAAAGCAGTCTTACCCATGGAAGGTCTGGCAGCTATCAGTATCAAATCGGAAGGTTGCAATCCAGCAGTTTTATAATCCAGATCATAAAATCCAGTAGCTACTCCTGTTACGCTCCCCTTGTTCTTTGCTGCTGACTCAATGCTCTCCAAGGAATGAAAAACGATATCTTTGATACTTACAAATTCTCCAGAATTACGCTTCTGAAGAATATCAAATATCTTTTTTTCTGTGTTTTCCATGATGGTTTCGACTTTTTCCTTGTCCAGATAACATTCATTTGTGATGCCCTCTGTAACTTTTATTAATTGCCGCAACACAGATTTTTCTTTCACGATATTTGCATAATATCTAACATTTGCAGATGTGGGAACTGCTGTAATCAAGTCTCGGATGAACTCCAGGCTGCATAGTTCTGGTGGAACATCTTTTTCTTTTAATTTGTTTTGCAGCGTGATTAAATCAACAGGTTTTCCTTCATTAAATAATTCCAGCATGGCATCAAATAAGACACCATAACGCTGTTGATAAAAGTCTTCTCCAGTAATAGCTTCTGAAGCTGCCACAATTGCATCTTTATCCATAATCATGGAACCAATGACTGACTGCTCAGCTTCGTCACTATGAGGAAAAACTCTCTTTATAAATGTCTCATCCATTACCTTCCTCCTGAGTATGTTAAGTAAAATCGATTCTTAAGTACTGCTAACGTTCACCTTTAATTCAGCTGTTACCTTGGGATGCAGTTTTATCGGAACTGTATAATTTCCCATATTTTTTATTGGTTCTGCTAGTTGTAGCTTCTTTTTATCGATATCATATCCGTATTGTGCTTTTAATTCGCTAGAAATTTCTTTTGTTGAGATTGCTCCGAACGTTCTTCCACCTTCACCAGTCTTGATAGTAAGTTTCACAGTGATTGCCTCAATCTTTTTCGCATAGTCCTTAGCTTCTTCTAGCAACTCCATTTGTCTCTTAGCCTCTGCTGCTTTTTGCAATTTTAAATCATTAATATTTTTAGGTGTTGCTTCCAATCCCAGTTTCTTTGGAAGAATAAAATTTCTTGCATATCCATCACTTACATTTACCATATCGCCTTTTTTACCTAAGGCTTTTACATCTTCTAATAATATAATTTGCATGACATTATCTCCTTAACTTTTATAATTCGCCTTCTTTAATCATGTTTCTTAATGTTTCTTTCAAGTTATTAATAGCTTCAGATAAGGTACAATTTGTAAACTGTACTCCGGCCACACTCATATGACCGCCACCACCTAGTTTTTCCATAATCACTTGAACATTCACCTCATCTATCGAGCGGGCACTTACATAAATCTTCCCGTTAAAATCAGTAAATACAAAGGAAGCTCTGATATTTGTAATATTCAATAATTCATTTGCTACCTGTGCACCTAAAATTGTTGGGCTATTTACTCCTTCGCTTGAACAAGTGGTAATTGCATAATGATTAGAAAAAACTTCAGTAGCAGTAATAGCCGCCGCTTTGGTCTTATATTCATCCATATCACTTCGGAAAGATTTTCTTATTCTTGTTACATCAGCACCACTTCTTCTTAAAAACGCCGCCGCTTCAAAGGTTCTAACTCCTGTTTTTGTAAGGAAATTATTCGTATCTATCATAACCCCCGCATACATGGCATCTGCTTCTATCTGACGTAATTTTAAACCATCTCCGATGTATTGTAGTATTTCAGCAACCATCTCACAAGAAGAGGATGCATATGGTTCAATATAGGATAATACTGCATTCTCAATAGCTTCACCGGTTTGACGGTGATGATCAAGAATTACAATGGTTCTGGTTAAATTAAGTAGTTCCTTACATTCTGTATAACTTGGCCTGTTTACATCGACAATTACCAGCAAAGTATTATTATCCACAACTCCCATTGCCTGTTCACTTTTTAAAAACATATCCTCTTCATAATCCGGATTGTTTACAAATCGCGACATTAAGGGCCGCACAGAAGAAGTTACTTCATTGATAACAATATGCGCCTTTTTATTCAAAGTCTTTGCAATTCGATAAATACCAATTGCTGCTCCGAAGGAATCAACATCTCCTATGGAATGCCCCATAATAACAATTTTATCTTTAGCTTCGACAAATTCTTTTAAAGCATGTGCTTTTACCCTTGCTTTTACACGAGTACTCTTTTCTACCTGAATAGACTTACCACCATAATAAAGAAGTTTTTCACCGTCTTTTACGACCGCCTGATCTCCACCTCTTCCCAATGCTAAATCAATTGCTGCTCTGGCATATTCATACGCCATCTGATAGGAATCGGTATTCACGCCAAGCCCCATACTTATGGTTACGGACATCTCATTTCCAATATTAACAGCGCGTACCTCTTCAAGAACGCTAAATCTGTTGTTTTGCAACTGGGAGAGATATTTTTGTTTTACCATAAAGATATACTTATCTTTTTCTAACTTTTTTATAATTGCATCCATGCTCTGCATATATTTATTAATCTTTCGATCAACTAATGCAATCAACAAGGACCTTCTTACTTCATCAATACTTTCCAAAGCCTCTTCATAATTATCGATATATAAAAGGCCCATAATCATCTTCTGTTCATAGTTCTCTCTGGCTAAGACACGGTTTTCAGTCTCATCATGAACATATAATGCTATCAAACTATTAGCATCGCTAATATCTTTGTCTTCCTCCTGTTCCCCTAAAAAAGCATCTTCCGACAAATCCATAGCAATAATTTTTCTCAATATAATTTTATAATAATTCTGATTTAAAGTTACCCGGACAACCTTATCCTGCATATCTCTCGGTAAAACCTCTTCTGTAATCTCAGGGAATATATTAGATATCGATTTTTGCGCTGCTTTTTCTTTTTCTATAATATCCAAAAATTCATTATTGCCCCAAAGCAGCCTTCCTTCATAATCCAATACGGCATAAGGAAGCGCCATCTCCTTTAATAGTTGTTTCTGTACCTGACCATAATCTGCAGCATATCGAACAAGCTCTCCCATGATGCTAGGACGGTTAAAGATGTATAAAAGCAGCACTATCACAACATAAAGTATCACAAAGCCCAAAGCAACCAACCCAGCTTTCTGATTCATCATGTAGACGCAAATATTCATACTAATCAACAATATCGATAGCAATATTGGCCAACGTAAATATGCTTTTAAAGCTCTACTTAATCGAAATCTTGTTCCCATCCTCACTTGCTCCTTATAAAAACGAATTCTATAAAAATGGGTATATCTCCCATTCTCTAGAATTTGTCCTACTTTGCCTTATAACTTTTGTCGTACTGTACATTATAACATTTATGTCAAGGAAATTAAAGAGCTTTTCGAAAATTAAGCTTCTAAAAGCCGCTATGCAACTCTAAGTTGGATAGCGACTACTTATCAATCCGCTTCTATTTCATATAATTAATCATCACTTTTCCTAAATATTTTTTTATAATTTGAATCTATTCTTATGGGAGCAACATACTCATATAGCAAATCTTTTATATCTTTGAATACTGAACTTGCTCCTAATTCTTTTAGTAAAATAGGTAGCTGTAAAAACAGCCAAAAAGCTACCTTTACAACTACCCTTATTAATATTACAACTTAAATACCGAAATGTCCTCTTTCAACTTTACTGCACTCTCTTTTGTTTTAGTAACCTCTTCCGTTATTACACTAGACATGATATTTGTATCTGATACTCTTCCAGCAATTTCAGTAGTCCCAATAGCACTTTCGTTTGAGGCTTGAGCAACACCATCAATTCCTTCAAGAATATTTTCGATGGATTTAAGTAATTCTTCTGAAGTTGAACTAAACTCCGATACTAAATCATCAACAAATTTTGCATCCTTGTTATATATTTCAACTACTTCTAACATATTCTTATAGTCATTGTTTACATCGGTAGAAACAAATGCAAGTAAATTATTTGAATTTTCAGTTAGGTTCTCTACCGTTGATGTAACTCTATTCGTCACTTCTTGAATCCTCATGACTGCTGTTCTAGATAGCTCTGCCAGCTTCCGTATCTCTTCTGCAACAACAGAGAACCCTTTCCCTGATTCTCCTGCCCTTGCAGCTTCTATGGCTGCATTAAGTGCAAGTAGATTGGTCTGCTCTGTAATCTGCATAATCGAATCGGTCAAAATGTTAATCTGTTCTACGACTTTTGACTCTTCAATGGCTTTTTCTAGTTGACCTTTTGTTTCTTCTAATAAAGTCATAGCTCTAAGTTGAGATTCACTTACACTATCTTTTGTTTCCATAGCGCGTTGGCTTATGTCTTTGGCTGCCATTGCACCTTTTTTAGAATTCTCTGATATGGAATGAACTGCTACCTCAATTTTTTGCGTTGTTTCAGCCATCTGTTGAGAAGTCGCAGCACTTTCTTCTGTACTTGCAGCTAATTCTTCCGTGGTTGCCGAAACACTTTCTAAGTTATCATTTAAACGTGAAATACTCGTTACTACGTTATCTACTTCCTCCTCTATTCTTAAAGATTCCGTTGTAATACTAGATACAAGCCTCTTTAGTGATTCCTGCATTTCCTTTATCCCAATTGCAATTGTTCCAATTTCGTCTTTTCTAGAAATAAATCTAGGATCTACGTTTATAGTAAAGTCACCCTGTGCTATTTGACTTAAATATTCTGATGATTTCTTAATTGGCCTTGCAATTTTATTCGCTAATATGGATATTAATATGCCTGCTATAACGATAACCACTACACAAATGATAAGACTAAAAACCTGCGCATTTGTAATAAATCTCATGGCATCTGCTTTATCTTGAACCGTGATAACTGCCCATTGATCAGACACTCCCGGAAGAGAAATGCTTGTATAGGCACTTACAACTTCTGTTCCGTCATTATCCTTGTATGTCGCTGTTCCCTTATCTCCGTTTAGAGCCTTTTCGGTAATTTCTTTTTGCTTGGCTGGTATAACTATGTCTATTACTTCAGTTATTTCGTTACCATCTGCATCTATCATAATGTTACCTTGGGCATCTTTTTTTAAAGCTACCTTTTTCATTGTTATGTAATTATACAACTCAGAAACCTGTACACTATCTGGATGGGCAATAACAACACCTTCACCATCAATAATAAATGCATATTTACTACCCTCACTATTTTTATCAATGATCTCTTGAAGTATATTTAATTTAATATCAGCGCCCATAACGCCTACCATCGTTCCATTGTTGTCACTAATTGGCATAGCAATTGTTGTTACAGGAACATGCCCAGATAAGGAATAATAGGATTTACTAACAAATGCTTCTCTTTCTTCAAGCGTCTTAATAAACCACCATCGATTTGATCTATCGCCTAACTCACCGCTAGATCTAGCTGTCTGCATACCATCTATCCCTTGAATATAGAGCAAATCAAAATATGAGTTTTTCTCAATCACATCCTTAAGAACCTTTTCTTGTGCTTTGGGAACAAACCCTTTTACATCATTATTTAATATAATCTGTTCCGTGATAGAGAATCCTCTTTGAATAAAGGATGTAACCTGATCTGCTATGGCTGTCGCTAATTCTTTGTTCCTTTCAGTTAGTTCTTTTTCGTAACTACTCTTCATGTAATAATTATTTGCAATGTTTGAAATTAAAAATGGTAGTATTACAAGAAGCAATGTTGATATTACCAGTCTTTGTCTAATTGATTTCACAGTCGTTCCTTTCGCTAAGTAGCTAAAATATATTTTTTGTATTTCAAAAACATTCTTTATGCTAAATATAACATTATCTAAATTCCTCTGTCAATTGATTCCATGCATAATTTTAACTTATTCGATGATTTCGACTAATATCATCATAAAAAATACCATTTCACAACCACAATCATGTAATGTGCTTATCTTACTAAATCCAATCTGCGCAGTCTCATATAGTAAAGTATTTTGTCTACTCAATTTCAACAGCCTCTTTAGTACCTGCTCAGATACGTTTTCCTTCTCGTGAGGAATCTTGAGTCCTTAGCTCGACATTTTGCGACATAATATGCTAAAATCCTTGTATTTGTGACTACTAGAATATATAATTATGGTATATCAGTCCATTTTTGGTAAGTGCATGCGCATAATGCCCAATTATTTATGACATAGAATGCACTATCATAAGAACATTCAATTAAAAAAGGAGAAAATCACATGATATCTGTTGTAAACGAAAAGATTGACTTAAAGAAGCTGGAAATTGAAGACGTTATCAGTATCCCCACCCTGCAAAAATTCCTGGATAACTTTGCCATAGGTATGAATTGCGCCGCAGTATCCGTCAACAGAACCGGTCAAGAAATAACGAAACCCAGTCATTACAGGCCTTTTTGTAGTGATTATATTCATTCGAATACAATAGGTGACAACCGGTGTGCTAAGTGCCACAGTGATTTCGGTGCCGAATCTGTTAAACTGGGTGCACCATATATCGGAAAGTGTCATGCAGGACTGATTGACTTTTCTGCTCCTATCATTGTACAAGGGGAGCATCTTGGTACGGTGCTGGGAGGACAGATTCTAGACAAAGAGCCGGATGAGGCAAAAATCCGGCAGGTGGCCCGGGAAATAGAATTATCAGAGGATGAGCTTTATGACGCGGCGAAAAAAATTGATATCGTCAACCACAAAAACATAGAAGCAGCAGCGGAGGTTCTGTATATTGTCGTCAATACTCTTGCTCAAGAAGGATATAGTAAAATTGAGACCGAACTATTGTCAACGAATCTGGCAAATAACTTTGTTGAAATTTCCAATACCGTGGAGATACTCGCAGAATCTGCCCAGACAATAACCAGCAGCCAGCAGGAGCTGTATAGTGAGATTTCTGAGATTCGGATAGTTACTAAAGAAATCGAAGAGGTTTTGAATTCGATTACCCAGGTTGCCAATAAGACAAAGCTGATTGGATTGAATGCTTCTATAGAAGCTGCAAGGCTAGGAAATGACGGACGCGGATTTGAGGTTGTTGCCAAAGAGATTCAAAAGCTGTCTGAAATTACAAAAAGTACTACAATGCACATAAACATATTGAATTCAAAGATTAATGAAAAAATCAGCATCACTGAACTCAACTCCCAGAAAACCCTGGAAATTACAGAAGACCAGTCTGCTGCCATGGAAGAGCTCTCGGCTGCAGCCCAGAATTCTACGGAACTTGCAACTCGCTTAAAATCATTAATTGTGCATAATAAATAACATTCTACCTCCGAGTTAAGCTAATGCTACGAAAAAAACGAAAAGCACAAAACTCCATTTCAATCATCTATATTTTCTTTTAAACACCAAAAGCCGCTGCACAACCCAAGCGAAACATTTCCTTGGGCCATGTAACGGCTATTCTCATTTCTTATTCTACATAGTCGAGTAAACAAACTACTACATTGTTACTATCTAAAAATACTTAAGATCATCACTTTTCAAAATAAAATTCCGTTACAAGCCATTTACCATCTGAGTATTCTAATTGAACATCCATATAAGTATAGGAGTCTACCCCTTCTAACTTATGTTCATATTGTATTTCAGCAGTTTCATCAGATGCAGAATACCATTTTGCTACTAGATGAGGAAGTTTCTCATATACGTTTATGGCAACTCCATTAACCTGATAAACTTTATTACCGCTGTAGTCATTATCAGCAGCAAGATATTGATCAATTGTATCTTCATCACCAGAAAAGTAAGCTTTTACAAAGCTGTCTGCTGTCTGCTTTAGAAGTATTCCATTAGTTGTATTTAGGTATTGTAATATTTCTTCACTTCCTAAATCTTTTATACTGCCGTTATCAATATTGCCACTTTCCACATCATTATTGTCACTAACTTTATTAGCATTGTCTTTATTCTTATCAACTGTTTTATCAGTCGAAGGCAGGGTAAATTTAATCGAGGAAATAATCGATTCAAATATGCTTTCATTTTCAGTACTCTTATTCGTTGGATGTGTATAATTGAACTGGAAGGAAGCATAACCTATGACAGTCTCATACTGTGTCATAACATATTCTTTACCCTTCAGTGTATAAGTAAACACAAGTTTAATCGAGTCATAACCATCCATTGTTGTTTTTGTTAACTCTGTTATATCAATATTCTTATAACTTTCTGATAAAAGTGTTTTGTAAACCTCCTCCGTACGGTCAAAACCAGTAAGCCATGCCTCACCCTTTGAGTACCAAAAAACAGGCTCATCTCCTGAATTGGAGTTATGAAAACTTACGTAATATATGTCCTCTGTGGGGTGTTCTCTTATTGTCCAGTCACTTGGATAATCAAATTTAATACCATCATTAGAATAACTGGTAATCATTGGGGATGTAGGTGTGGCTGAAGGTGATACGGAATTTCTATTGGCGTAATTCCATGAAGAAAGCCAGTTATAACCTGCATCATAATAATCACCGTCAATGATTAGGTACCTATTTCCGCTGTTACTTACAAAATGGCGCGTGCCGTCTGTTAGCGTAATATAGTAAGTTGTTGAACCCCCCGCCAACTCTTCCGGATTTTCAATGTATTTACCACGACTTTCATTAATAAGCGCGATTATGTCATCAAACTCTACGTCGTCTAGCAGCCGGTTTTTCTCATTTTCCGAACTTGGCATTACAATAAGTTCAATCTTTTCAACATCGCGAACACTAAGCTTTTTTGCCCACTGCATGGATGCTTTATTGGTATGTGGATTTGCTAGCAATCCGGTCACAACAATAATAACTGTGATAAGTGTAACGATTACTACCCAAAATGCAGGTTTCTTATAATTCATCACATTTTTAATTCTGCCCTTTACATCTCCCTCACAAAATGCAAGCGGTACTCCCATAGTTACTTTTCTTCCCGTTGCAAGACCTAGCAATAAGGCAGAGTAATCACCACGAATATCCGTATCCATTTGTTTCATAACACTTTCATCACAGGACATTTCCATATCGTTCCCGAAAAGAATAAATGCTGCCCATACCAGTGGGTTGAACCAATGAACGGCAAGCCCCGCAAACGCCAGTATTTTTACCATATGGTCAAGCCTCCGTATATGCGTCTGCTCATGCAAAATTGTATATCTCTGTTCCTGTTCGGACAGGGTGGATGGCAGATAAATCTTCGGACGCATTACACCCATTACAAAGGGTGAATTAATATGATCCGCAAGATAAATGTTGCCGCGGAGCTTTACTGCACCCACAAGCTTCCATCGTAACCGCAGCAGGGAAACCACACTATATAATAGTAGAACTGTAATTCCAATCAACCAGATAATTTCACCTATCGTTATCCAACCTTGTATGGGATTAACGCCAGCTACAGATGCCTGCACGGGTAACGCAGGATTATTCGTATAATCAATAGCAGTAACCCCGGTATTAATCTGTGCTATTTTAGAATAATTTGTATCTATCGGTAATGATGTCGAATCCTCCGGAATAAGACTCCATATGCTGGCAAAGGAAAAAGGACAAACAAGCCGGAATAACACTACACTCCAAAGTACATAGGAAAATAGCTTCGGTGCTTTTTTAAGAAGCAATCTCGCAATCATTACGAAAATGATTACGTAACTGGCGGTGTAACTCATATTGAGGATTTGGAGAAAGACTTTTTCTGCCATATGCTTTACCTCCTACTTCGATCAATGATCTGTTGCAACTCATTAATTTCTTTATCAGACAATTTCTTTCGCATAGTGAATGCCGCTAAGAACTTCGGGAGCGATCCATCAAAGGTTTCTTCAACAAACATTTCACTTTGCAGTGCGTGGAACGCTTGTTTTGAAAGGACAGATGATACTACTCCGTTATTATTTTGAAAAATATTTCGTTGACATAGACGGCGTAACATTGTATACGTAGTAGATTTTTTCCAATCCAGCTCTTTCTCGCACAGCTTCACCAAATCTCCGGATGAAACTGGTTCATGATCCCATATGAGCTCTGCAAACTTAGTTTCCATAACTCCTAGTTTGTAATCCATCATTTTATTAACCTCCTTGGTTTAATGGTATTAAACTCAATTACTAGTTTAATATCATTAAACCAAATTGTCAATACATAAATTTAATATCACAAGATGATACAAGATGAACTTGTAATCCCCTTCTATTCCCTTTTGTAGTGCCCTATAACACAGGATGAAGGTAGACGGGGGTTACCGTTTATTGATGAAACCCAATGAAATCACTAATACGTAGACACCCCGCTTAATTATTCCAAATATAAAAAGCCGTTACACAACCCAAGTGAAGACTTTCACTTTCATCATGTAACGGCTATATTCATTTCCTATTCAAGTCGTGTACCACGACTTTTTACAACCTCTCAAACCCTAGTATAATCAGGGTTTAATCCATTGTGTAAGGCATTAATGCGATTGTCGAGACAGATCGCTCTTTGTATTAATCCATTGTGTAAGGCATCAAAGCGATATGTCTTGCGCGCTTAATCGCTACTGTAAGAGCTCTCTGATGTTTTGCACAGTTTCCTGTGATTCTTCTAGGAAGAATTTTACCTCTTTCAGATACATATCTCTTTAATTTATTTACATCTTTATAATCAATACCTACATGGTTCTTATCTGCACAGAATACACATACTTTCTTTCTTCTGCGTGGGGTTCTTCTTCTCATTGAAGAATCGCCTTTATCATCTCTATTATTTCTATCATTCTTATTAAATGACATAATTCTACCTCCTTATCCGATGAATACATTGTAATAATGTATTACTTTAATATTATTCTTATTGCGTTAATTAAATGGTAATTCCTCGTCAATACCGTCAGGTATATTCATGAATCCATCTCCTACAGCCTGGCTTGGTGCTGGTCTTGAAGATTGTTGATAGCCTGAATCTCCACCACTTGCAGCTTTGCTTTCTGCAAATTCTTGTTCTTCAATAACAACCTCTGTAGTATAAACCTTCTGACCTTCTTTATTGGTATAACTACCAGTTTGAATTCTTCCGGTTATCGCTATTTTGATTCCCTGTCTAAAATATTTCTCAGCGAATTCAGCGGACTTACCGAACACAACACAGTTAATAAAATCTGCATCTTGTTCTCCTGGTTTCTTGAATCTACGGTCAACAGCCAAGGTATATCTTGCTATAGCTAAGGAATTCTCTCCTTGCGAGTATCTTACTTCTGGATCTCTTGTTAAGCGACCCATCAAAATGACTTTATTCATATTAAGGAATACCTCCTCCTATTATGCGTCTTGTCTAATGCATAAGAATCTGATTACATTTTCCATAATGCGAATACGATTTTCAACTTCGCCTGGACATTTTGAATCAGCATCGAATTGGATGAAATAATAGAAGCCTTCTTTCATTTTCTGAATTTCGTAAGCTAATCTCTTCTTACCCCATTCATCAACATTGGTAATTGTACCGCCAAATCTTGTAACAAGATCTTTAACGGCTTCCACTGTTGCTAATCTGGCTTCATCCTCGATTTTTGCATTTACAACTAAGGCTAATTCATATTTGTTCATAGTTGTTTGCACCTCCTTTTGGTCTCTGGCCCTTTCTTTCAAAAGAGCAAGGAAAATTTTGTATAACATATCACGAGTATAAATTTTATCACAGTTTGCCAAGCAATGCAAGTGATTTTTATTTTTTTACCTATATTCCTAGATTTTCGTTGTTTTTAATAAAATCATCCAAAATAATCAGCTAAAACTTCCTTTACCGTTCTTATCCTTGTTTCCTTATAAGCATTGGCACCGCAGAATAATAATGCTTCATCCAGATTACCTTTTGCAGCTTTAGTAAGGGCATCGGTAATGCAATACGGTGTCGTAGCCGGATTACATGGTATAATACAATTATAACATTTTTTAACCGGAATCCGTCCCAATGCTGCACGTTCCATAAACTTATTCCGGATTGCCCGTCCCGGCATCCCCACCGGACTTTTTACTATAATTATGTCTTCTTCTTTGCAATTAATATAAGCTTCTTTATATTTTATATCTGCATCGCATTCTTTTGTTGTAACGAATTTGGTAGCCACCTGAATACCTTCTGCTCCTAAGGACAGGTAATGTTCCATATCTGCCTTATTTTCAATGCCGCCTGCTATGATAACCGGAATCTCTTTTTTATATTTTGCTTCGTAACCTTTTGTAAGCTCTATGATCTTTTCTATTTCTTTGTCGTAATCAGGAAGGCTAATATCTTCTAATTCCTCCGGTTTAAATCCTTAATGTCCTCCCGCTTTCGGACCTTCTATTATAAT
>JAEZVF010000065.1 GCA_023443225.1 Bacillota bacterium | reverse complement strand
GTACCAAGGTTCCTCGGTTTTTTGCTCTGTAATCAATTGTTCTCTCAGAATCGCCTCAAATTCTTCCTTGCTCAAATCATGCAAGAATTCTCCTTTGGATGTGATAGAAATACCACCTGTTTCTTCTGAAACCACTATGGTCAAGGCATCTGAGTTTTCTGACAGACCAATGGCCGCACGGTGACGCGTTCCAAATTCCTTTGAAATGACCATAGATTCTGACAAAGGCAAATAAGAACAAGCCGTCGCAATTTTATTACCTCTGATAATAACAGCACCGTCATGAAGAGGCGTGTTGGGAATAAAAATGTTAATTAGCAATTGATTGGAAATATCCGCGTTCAAGGGAATCCCTGTCGAAATGTATTCTTGCAAGGTCTGTGTCCGCTCTATAGCAATCAAGGCACCAATTTTACGCGGGCTCATGTAGGCCACTGATTTTAGCAAGGCTTCAACCAATTTTTCCTCGTCACTGGCTTGCTGGGTTTGCATGAAAACCTGTGTGGTTCGTCCAAATTTCTCCAGCCCTGTCCGAATTTCTGGGGCAAAAATCACAACCCCTGCAATGACACCGTAGGTAATGACTTGATTCATCAGATAGGTAATCGTTGTAAAACCAATCCACTCAGCGACAAATTTTAATAAAATAAAGAGCACGACCCCTTGTATGAGGGACATGATTTTCGTCCCCGCCAAGGCTCGTATTAATCGGTAAATAAAATAAGCCACAATTAAAATGTCTAAAAGATGAACAACAATCTCCCATGGATTTTCAAATAAGGTTGCCCAAAATTTAGCATCAATAAGGGTTAAATTTCTCATACAAGCATCTCTTTCATCTAACTCACTAAAGTTTCCACTACATTATACCACGTTTTCAAAAGATTTTCTTTATTATAATATATCTTTTTATGGTACAATAACCTTATGAAATTAAACACACTTATGGGACTAACGGCTGGGAAGTCTGCTCATTTTGTTTTGTCTAAAATGGGACGTGGCTCGACCTTGCCAGGAAAAATCGCCCTCACATTCGATAAAGATATTCTAGATACCATTGCTAAAGACTATGAAATTGTTGTGGTGACAGGGACAAATGGTAAAACCCTGACAACTGCTCTGACAGTCGGTATTTTGAAAGAAGCCTTTGGCGAAATTGTCACCAATCCAAGCGGTGCCAATATGATTACAGGTATTACGTCAACTTTCCTGACAGCAAAAAGAGCCAAATCAGGCAAGAAAATTGCGGTGCTTGAAATTGACGAAGCTAGTTTGCCAAAAATCACAGAATACATCACACCAAACCTTTTTGTGTTCACTAATATTTTCCGTGACCAAATGGACCGCTACGGTGAGATTTACACCACCTACCAAATGATTTTGGACGGGGCAGCCAAGGCACCAAAAGCGACGATTCTAGCCAATGGAGATAGCCCTCTGTTCCATTCCACTAAGGTGGTTAATCCTGTCAAATATTATGGCTTTGATACGGAAAAACACGCTCCAAAACTGGCTCACTACAATACCGAAGGTATTCTTTGCCCACATTGCCAACACATTTTGAAATACAAACTCAACACCTATGCCAACTTAGGAGATTATGTGTGTGAACATTGTGGTTTCCATCGTCCAAAATTGGACTATGCCTTGACTGAATTGACAAAGATTACCAATACCACTTCAGAATTTGTCATTGATAACCAATCCTACAAGATTAACGTAGGAGGTCTTTATAACATTTACAATGCCCTCGCGGCAGTATCAGTTGCTGAATTTTTCGGTGTTGCTCCTGAGCAAATCAAAGCTGGTTTTGACAAGAGTCGTGCCGTCTTTGGCCGTCAAGAAACCTTCAAAATCGGTGACAAATCATGTACCTTGGTTCTGATTAAAAATCCTGTTGGTGCTAGTCAAGCACTGGATATGATTAAATTAGCACCTTATCCTTTCACTTTGTCAGTCTTGCTCAACGCTAACTATGCAGATGGTATTGACACCAGCTGGATTTGGGATGCTAATTTTGAGGCTATTTTAGACATGGACATTCCTCAACTATTTGCTGGTGGGGTTCGTCATTCTGAAATTGCCCGCCGCCTTCGTGTGACAGGCTACGATGACACCAAAATCACCGAAGCTGAAAATTTAGAAGATATTATGACATTGATTGAATCACAACCAACCGAGCACGCTTATATTCTCGCTACTTACACGGCTATGCTGCAATTCCGCGAGATTTTAGCCAATCGTCATGCTGTTGGAAAGGAGATGAACTAAGATGACTTACACTTCACTCCAATCACCTGACACCAAAGATTACACTTACGAGCTAAATGTTGCCCATCTTTACGGCAATCTTATGAATACTTACGGTGACAATGGTAATATTCTCATGATGAAATACGTTGGTGAGAAACTCGGTGCCAAAATGACCTTTGATATTGTGTCTTTGGGCGACGATTTTGACGCTGATTACTATGACATGGCCTTTTTTGGTGGTGGTCAAGATTACGAACAATCTATTGTTGCCAAAGACCTACCAAGTAAAAAAGAAGCTATCGCCAACTTCATCAACCAAGACAAAGTTATCCTAGCTATTTGCGGCGGCTTCCAACTTCTTGGA
>JAEZVF010000047.1 GCA_023443225.1 Bacillota bacterium | reverse complement strand
GAACATTGCACAGGTCTAATTGATGTTGACAATATAACGGCAGAAAATCACATGCCATTACCGCTTTAATGTTTTGGTATAACAAGGGTGAATTATGCCATACGGTATCTTATTCATCGCTTACGATGAAGCGGCCTATTCCCAAGAAAAAAGTGGGAATTATTAAGCTGAAAATGATCCGGGAAGGAACGGCTGTCTATGGTACTCAGCGTTTTCATGAAGCAAAAGAGGCAGCAGATATCGTAAGGCCTCTTTTTGAATATTCAGATCGGGAAATTCTGATGGTTATGTCATTGGACTCGGCAATGACACCTGTAGCTCTGGAGGTTGTGGCAGTGGGAGGGGTGAGTGCCTGTGCGGTAGATACCAGGGATTTATTTAAGCATGCGATTCTTTCAAATGCTTCAAAAATTATTTGCTTTCACAATCACCCTTCCGGAGAGCCGAAACCAAGTCGGGAAGATTCTCATATCACAGGTCGGATCAAGGAAGCTGGGGTATTGCTGGGTATCGAATTGCTTGACCATATTGTGATTGGCTCAGAGGGCAGATATGTAAGTTTCCGGGAAGAAGGTATTGAGCCATTTGGGATTGGGGGTGCGGCATGAATGTAGAGAAACACATTTTATTAGCTTTTATTTTGTATGATATATCTTCTAAAAGAGTTGTAAGCAGTTAACTGTCAGGGTATAATAGGAAGAGAAATGTTTTGTATGCTTCAATGATTTCATATTATCTTAGAGAGGATGTGGTGTTATGCCTGGTCAGATGCAGAACTTACTTTTACAGTATGTGAAAGAGGTACAGGAAATATATGGAAGAGAATTAAAAGCAGTTATTTTGTATGGCTCCTATGCCCGTGGTGATTTTCATGCAAGTTCGGATATCGATATAATGATTCTGGTGAATGCTGATGAGAGTGTCATAAAGGAGAAAGGCCGTATGCTCTCGGATATCACATTTGACTTTAATTTGGATCATGATATGCTTATTATGCCTATCGTAAAAAATATCAGCCATTTTCAGTATTGGTTACAGGCAGATCCCTTTTATCAAAATATAAAAAAAGAAGGGGTTGAACTGTATGTTGCATAATAAAACAAATGTTGGAAGTCCGGAGGATCTTGCCATTCACCGGTTTGAGGTCGCAAAGGAAGATTTGGATACGGCAAAGGATGATTTTCGTGGAAACCATTTCAGGGCTGCAAATAACAGGGCATATTATGCAATTTACCATTTAATCACAGCAGTTTTGGCGTTGGAACAGGTGGCGTTTAAAAGACATAAAGATACAATCGCATATTTTAATAAGGAATATGTAAAAACAGAAAAATTCCCCAGGGTGCTTGGAAGACAGATCAGCAGAGCACAGGAAATTCGCCATGCCAGTGATTATGATGAGTTTTATATCGCATCAAGAGAAGAAGCTCAGGAGCAAATAGATGCAGCGGAATCATTTATGAATGCGGTAGAACAATATTTGAAAAGTTAAGATATGATATGGATTAGGGAGTACAGTTCATGTACTCTCTATAATTTTGGGCAAATTGGGTAAGGGAAGCTTTGTTGCATGATAATTAATACCCGAAGAAAGGAAGATGTCATAATGAAAAAGTTAATTTCAACAAACGGCTTATCTCATAAAGATTGGCTGAAATACAGAAAGCAGGGAATCGGCGGGTCTGATGCAGGTGCAATCTGCGGTCTTAATCCTTATGTCAGCCCTATGAGTGTTTTCTATGAAAAAACAAGTTTAGAAGTAGAAGATTATGATAATGAATCCATGAGACAAGGACGGGACCTGGAAGAATATGTGGCTCGGCGCTTTATGGAAGAGACAGGCTTAAAGGTACGGAGATCAAACGCCATGTATCAGAATGAAGAATATCCGTTTATGCTGGCAAATGTTGACCGCCTTATTTCAGGAGACAATATTGGGCTTGAATGCAAAACTGCCAGTGCCTATAATGCAGATAAATGGACCGGAGATTCAGTTCCAGCTCATTATGAAATCCAATGTCATCATTATATGGCGGTGACTGGGGCGAAGGCCTGGTATCTGGCTGTTGTAATATTGGGAAGGGAATTTAAGTATAAGAAGATTGAACGTGATGAAGAGTTGATTCAAAATTTGATTGCTATAGAGAAGGAATTCTGGGAGGGACATGTTTTGCCAGGAAATATGCCAGACCCGGACGGCAGTGATATTTCAAATGAAGTGATTAATCGGTATTTTCCATCAGCGCTTAAAAAGACGATTCCTCTTCCGTCACACTTAAATGAGCAATTAAAAAGAAGGGAAGAGATCATTCTTTTGGCAAAGAAATTGACACAGGAGCAGAATCAGATTGAACAGCAGCTTAAGCTTTATATGGGCGAATATGAAATGGCATTTAATGAGCACTATAAAGTTTCCTGGAGCAATGTGGATACGGTACGCATTGACAGTAAGCGGTTAAAAGAGGAACAACCGGATCTTTACCGGAACTTTGCCAAGAGCAGCCAGTCGAGGCGATTTACGGTCAGAGTTGCGTAATTGCTTGAGGTTTAAAGTTGTAGAGGCTCAAGTTTGGAACTTAACATAATGTTTGTTTTGCTCAATGAATAGATGCAGATTGTACATGTATCGTAATCACGTTATAATAATGTAATAAAATCATGACGAGGAGGACGCACAATGGAAGCAACCAGACCTTCATCTGATTTACAAAATAAGTATTTGGAGATATCAGCCTTAATGAGGGAATCCCAAGAACCAGTTTTTATTACGGTAAATGGTCGAGAGGATACCGTTTTGATGAGCCATGTCCAGTATGGAAAAATGAAAACTGAACTGGAATTGTGGAAAATGCTGGCGGAAGCACAGGCTGATGTGGATAACGAGAACACTACTCCCATAAAGGATACATTTTCGGGTATCCGAAAAAATCTTTTAGTTAGGAAATGTCATGACCTGTAATGAAATAAGAATATAAAGATGGACAGTCAGGTAAATGAATTGGTTTTTTATAAGATGAAAGAGCGGAATCAAACAGAATTCTATATTCAGTCGTTGATTCCAGACGTGATTATGCTAATCAATATATTGAGTGTTGATGAGAGGGATCGTCTTGCTGGATGCAGGATGGTCCTTTTTAATGATTAAATAAATTAAAATGAAAGGAATGAGAAAATGTCAGATGTAAAGCAGGAATTAGAGAAGAGGGCAGCAGGCGGCGGAGGGCAAAGCCAATCCGTCAGGCTGACAAAAAATATGACAATCGTTGATATGGTTAAGGCCCTTGAACCGGAAATCAAACGGGCGCTTCCCAGTATTCTTACGCCAGAACGATTTACGCGTATGGCATTGTCTGCAATAAATAATACTCCTAAGCTGGGAGAATGTACTCCTATGAGCTTTATTGCGGCTTTAATGAATGCGGCTCAGCTAGGGTTGGAGCCAAATACGCCTCTGGGACAGGCATATTTAATTCCATATAAAAATAAAGGGGTATTGGAGTGTCAGTTTCAGCTGGGGTATCGAGGACTGATTGATCTGGCATATCGCAATGACAGGATGCAGAGTATTGAGGCTCAGGTGGTTTATGAAAATGATGAATTTTCTTATGAGTTGGGACTTCATCCGTCTTTGACTCATCGTCCGTCTTTTGATGAGCCGGGAGAGATCCGGGCTTTCTATGCAATTTTCCGGCTGGATAACGGTGGTTTTCGTTTTGAAGTTATGAGCAAAAGCTATGTGGATGCCTAGGCCACCCGCTATTCCAAGGCTTTTACCTCGGATTTCAGTCCATGGAAAAATAATTATGAGGGGATGGCGAAAAAGACGGTGATTAAGCAGCTGTTAAAATATGCACCGATTAAGTCAGATTTTCAGAAAGCAATAACCTTGGATGAAACGGTGAAAACCCAGCTTTCTATTGATATGAGTGAGATCCGGAATGAGTGTCTGCCGGAAACATTGGAAAGCGGTGAGGTGGAATAAAAAAGAGAATTCGGAGTAATGGATACATTAAAAAAAAGGCACTGGCTAAATGTTTGTGCACTTGTTGTATTCCGCCATGTTTCTACAATATAATGGATTTACTTATAAGAAAGGGGTTATGATATGTCAACGAATGAGACCTTGAAAATGTTATACAATGAATGCCTGAAATTAGATCTGAATGAGGCTACACAGTTAATCCTTGAGGCAGAAACGGAAGAGGAACAGGAATTTTATTCCATGGTTAGTGACTTTGTTCTTCAACAGAGGCAGAGAAAGGTAATTAGGGAGAATCGGTTTTGATAAAAAGATATTTTAAAGTTATGAGAAAGAAGAACCATTACGATGAAAGATAAGTATTTCAGTAATAAATTTTTGCTGAATGGATATTGAATTAGAGTTGGACTATAGCCTCTTTATACTTATTTAACAAAGAATGGGCTGAGAGTCTCATTAATTTGCTTATGTAGTGACGATAGCAACAGCAGAAGAATAAATTGATTTTGCGAAGGAAGCATCAAGCAGATGCTTCTTTTTATGTGTATAAAATTAACCAATGGAGGAAAAGCAAATGGATTACAATCAGTTTTTGGAGGAAATGAGAACAGCAGTACAGGAAAGATTAGGGAGCAATTATGAAATCCGCATTCAGAAGATAACGAAAAATAACGGAATTGTCCTGGATGGGCTGATTATCGGTAAGGCAAGTAAAAGTATCGCTCCCACAATTTACTTAAATTCATATTATATGCATTATACCCATGGTATGTCCCTGGAGGAAATTCTGGAAGATATTATATCTGCGTATAAAGAGAGCAATGACGTATCTTTTGGTGATACGAGAGAATTTTTGAATTTTAATAAACTAAGGGACAAGGTAGCTTTTAAGCTGATCCAGAGGGAAAAAAATCAGGAACTTTTAAAGGAGGTTCCATATATTGAATTTCTGGATCTTGCAGTGGTATTCTATCTGATTCTGGATGAGCATAAAGGAGGACAAATGACAGCTTTGATTCATAACTCTCATATGGAGACTTGGGGCGTGGAGAAAGAAGAACTGTATTGTCTGGCAATGAAAAATACCCCCATATTGTTGCCGTCGGAAATTAAAACAATGAAAGAGATTATGTGTGATATATTGAAAGGACATTTAGAGGAATTGGAAATGGGGGAGATGGTAGATGATTTGCTTGATTTTGATTCGCAGAAGCCAACCTTATATGTCCTTTCAAATGTAAAACAGATTAACGGTGCTGGGTGCCTTTTATACGATGGGTGTTTGAAAAATTTCGCTGATTCTCAAAATTCCGATATTGTTATATTGCCGTCCAGCTTGCATGAGACTATATTGGTTCCTGATGATGGGCAGTTAGATTATGGGGAACTTCGGAAAATGGTTAGCGAGATAAATGAAAGTGATGTGCCGGAGGAGGATGTGTTGTCTGATAGAGTTTATAAGTATTCTCGGCATGATTGTAGTATTAATCTTATAGAATAAAATTAGATTATTGTATGTCATTGATTGCTCCTATGGGTGAAAACCATAGGGGCAATTTTCAAACAGAATTTATTTTTTATAAAAGAGTAGATAGGACCATTATTATGGAGAGTAATGTATGCTATAATGTTTACAGATTATTATTGTGAAGCGGGGAAGCGCAAAAAATGCTAGAACTTATGACAGGGAAAATGATCAAAATATCAGAGAAACAAGCATGGGGAAACGATCTAAATTGAGAAGGAAGGGGAAATAAAATGCAGAATTATGAGATAGAGGTAAAATCGTTTGGAAAGGTTTTACCTAAAACAGGAAATAATAAAAGAACACTTTATGAACATCAGAGAATGGCATTAGAGAATCTGAATCTGATTAATCAGAATTCGGATTATAGTACACTTCTTGTGCTTCCGACAGGAGGAGGAAAAACATATACTGCATCCACATGGCTTCTTAGGAATGCATTGGATCAGCATACAAAAATACTATGGTTGGCACACAGACAGATGCTTTTGGAGCAGGCAGCGGAATCTTTCCAGAAGTACGCCTATGCGGAGACGATTCCGCATATTTCATCGTATACATACCGGATTATCTCCGGGTCGCCGTCCCATGACAGGACCATAGACATAGATCCATCTGATCAGTTGCTGATTGTAAGTAAGGATAGTATTGGACGGAACCTGAAAGCTCTGGATGCGTGGCTAAAAGGAGAAGAGGAAATTTTTCTTGTAATTGATGAGGCGCATCATTCTACAGCTAAAACATATAGAAAAGTGATAGAATATGTGAGATCAAAGGTTCCTCATGTAAAGCTATTTGGCCTGACGGCAACACCGTTCCGTACCGCAGAAAAAGAACAGGGTTTGCTCTCAAAAATCTATCAGGACGGTATTCAAAACGGGCAGGTAGTGCATGGTAATATCGGAATTACATATCAGATTGGATTGAAAGAATTGATCAACAGAAGGATTCTTTCAAAGCCCGTTTTTATCAGCCGTTTTACGGATGAAATATATGGGGATCTGCTTGGCGTAAATGATTGGGAAAGTATTCAGCATTTGGATGTGCTTCCAGATGATATTGCAGGTCAGATTGCAGACAGTGCTGCCAGAAACCGGTTGATTGTGGATACATATAAAGAAAAGTCTGCCGAGTATGGCCAGACCATTGTGTTTGCAGTCAATGTAACACATGCGATTACACTCTGTGCGCTTTTTAAGAAGGCAGGTATTAGGGCAGAGTATATTGTTTCTGATATTAAAGATTTAATTACGGGTGTAAGGATCAGCAGAGAGGATAATGAGAGAAAGATAGAGGCATACCGAAGCGGCTCTGTTCAGGTATTAATCAATGTGAATATTCTGACCGAGGGAATTGACCTTCCTCAGACAAAAACGGTATTTCTTGCAAGGCCAACTGTTTCAACCATTATGATGACACAAATGATTGGGCGTGCTTTGCGCGGAGAAGCTGCAGGAGGAACCGCAACGGCATATATTGTGTCTTTTATTGATAAATGGAATGAGCATATTGCGTGGGTGAACCCGGAATCCATTTTCATCGGAGAAAATGAATTTACAGAAAATGAATCTGACCATGTGAAACGGGAACTAAGAATGATTGCAATTTCCAAAATTGAGGAATTCGCATCAACGCTCGATGATTCAGTGGATACGACAGCATTGGAAAAGGTTCCGTTTGTGCGTAGAATCCCAGTCGGTATGTATGCATTCTCCTACTTGGAAGAAGATGGTGTGGATTCTTCTTATCAGGTCATGGTCTATGACAGTACAAAGGGAGCGTACGGAAAAATGATGACTGTGCTGCCGGAACTTTTTGCTGATTATGGAGTAACAGAGGAGTTCCCAGCTGCAGATGTGATTTATGAAATGGCAGAGCAGTGCAAGAATACAGTTTTTCTAGGAGAAATGGTTCCGCCTCTGGAGGAAACGGATCTGGAACGGATTTTAATGTACTATGCCCAGAATGATGAAGCTCCAAAGTTCTATACCTTTGATGATATTGACAGAGGCCGCCTGGATGTTGGTGTGATTGCAAAACATATTTGGGATGAGGATATGGGGTGCAGAAAACAGGCGGAATACTTAGAAGGTATCTGGAATGACCAGGACGATAACATGCTGAAGCTTTTTTTTGGCAGAAAATTATACTTCTTACGTCAGGTAGAAATAGAACTGACAAAGTTGTCTGACCCGCATATTTATGATGAAGAGAATAATGTGAAGTTTGGAAAAAGAAAGCTGGAAGATCTTTCCCTTTACGAGATTGGAAAAATTGACCCGGAACTGGAAAAAGAACTTAGGGATAAGACATTTGAATGTGCAAAGGATACAGATGGAAATTTTACTTGTGCATGTTGCGGTAAAAAAGAGCATAATAGAATCTATTTCCAGGTTGATCATATTAATCCAATGAATCAAGGCGGAAAGAGTACTGCGAATAACCTCCAGATACTCTGCAGGACTTGTAACGGAATCAAGGGGGACCAGATATGAGAGAACTTTTGTACAGTAGTTTTGATTTAGCCTGTATCATTAACAGTATGGATCTAGGAGCTCAGAAAACGGGAAGGCTTTTGGAAGAATTGTTTCAAAAAGACCGTTTTTTTATTGAGCGTGATTATCGAAATAACAAGAGACATCTGTATTTGGATGTATACTATTGGCTAGATTATTTAACAGATAAGCCGATAATTGATCAAGAGTTCCCATCCATTCAAAAAGATTTTAACTCATTTGGTAGAATGATAACTGAAGATGCTTTTATCACAGAATACTTTGATCTGGATCTATTCTTTAAGAAGATGCGGCTGCAGTTGCTATTCTTGGGTGGTCAGGATTTTGTCCGTATGAAGCTGAGAACAATGCTGCGGGCTTATGGCTATAAGAGAAGGTCTGAAAAATTGCTTCAATATTTAAATGGCAGCCTGCTATTTTATCATATTGAAACATTTGTGCGTGGAGGAGTAGAGTGTAGTATCAGTGAAATTGGGTTGGATGAAATGATAACATTTCGGATATGCGGGTAGTTAATTATTGAATGAAAACTGAAAAATTAAAAGGGCAGATAATATGTAATTGTTTTTGACAGGAGTACTAAAAGTATTGCCATTTGTTAGATTATATATTGTATAGAATACAACATTAAGCGGAGTTAAAACAATGGTGTTCAGTGTCTAATACTAAGTTGTTCATAGTGCTGGACATCTTTCGTATGTATGTTTTATGTGACAAAGATTAGTGAAATAATTATTTACGTTCACAAATAAAATGGTGATTATTTGGTCGAAAAATGTTATAATTATGATGATGCTAATCAAATAATTATAATTAATAATAAAATACTATACAATATAGACTTATAATGGTTTAAACTTAATTAATTTGCATTGCATAAAGATTGTTTCAGTTATGTTTATCAACAGAGCGAGCATGATGAGAGTAATTAACAGTAATGATAGAATAACAAGGCGCGAAATAGATGTTAAAAACATTTAGTTACAACAAACTATGTAAACTTCTATAGACAGAAATATGAAGCGCACAGATTTGAAAGATATAAGTGAAATTAGTACTGTTTCTTTAGCAAAGCTGGGTACATGAGATAATAATGTGAAGCGCTGAAATGTGATGTCGAGGATATCATGGAGGTCATAGATTCTAAGAATTCAAAAGCGAAGTGATTGGCTGCTTTTTAAGGACAGTAATTAAGAAAGAATTCAAATGTAAATAAATAAGAAGAACCATGAAGAGAGGTGTGTTTAATGGCGTTTAAAGTCCTTTGGGATGAGCAAGAAACAGCCATATTGATTGACTATTTCATGCAGTTCAAATCCGGTACTGTTACAAGAGCGGATGCCATTAAAACCGCTTCGATGGAGTTACGTAAACGTGCTGTGAAAAATGGATTGAACATAGATGATGTATATCGAAATGAAAATGGCATTACAATGCAGATGATAAAAATAGAGGATTTATTTAATGGAGATAAAGGCCGACTAAGTAAGCCTCCGAAAGTTTTTGAGGATACAGTGAATTTATATAATCACGATAACAATAAGTTTGAAAAATTATTAGAGGGGGCAAAAGTAATGTCTGAACAACTGAAGAGCGAACAGACACAAGATTTCTATGATTGGCTTACTGATAACCAGCTGTCTGTAAATAATAAAGCTGTGAAAACCACTCTTAGTTCATTAAGCCTTTTATTACTTAAAATGAAATTAATATCATCATCTGTTGTGAAAATTCGTGATGTTGAAATTATTAATGATATCATTATTCAATTGCGGCAAAAAAAAATAAATATCCATTCTAAAAAGCAGATTGCTGTTTCAATTGATATATTAGAATTGTATAAAAAGTATCTTCTTTGTTTTAGAGAAGTTCGACCATTTGAAGAGAACACTGAAGAAAAAAGTCAGTGCTCCCGTATTAGAGCGGTTGCTAGTCCTGAGAGTATAGCCTTTTATGATTGGTTGTTGAATGTTCAGAATTTTGTAGATGTTACAGCTCAGAGTTATTCTTCTGCAATTAATTATTGTGAGCAACTTGCTAAGGCAGAGCACATAGGAACTGAAAAGTTATACGGAGTGACTCTTGAGGAAGCGCAAACCAACATTGATTTGCTTATACATAATCAGTCTTATATTGAAGCAAATGCATCTCAGCATAATAGACTACGTTCTTCATTACAGAAGTTTCTACAGTACCTCTCCGGTTATGAAGCACCTGTGAAGATAAATGTTAGAGCAGAAAATGCTGCAGCAACAAAAGAGAAATTAAATTCATATGAAACAATTTTGGTAGAATATTTTCCTAAAGGATTTCGTGTAACTTCAAATTTAGATATTAAGAAATTTATTCACTACTACAACGAAGTGAATGGAACGGATTTAGATGTTAGCAATGAAGGAATCCGATCTGAAACCAGAAATGAAATTATTAAGGTCGGTATCCGACATGACGATTATATATTTTCTGTAAATTGTTTGCTTAGCGTGAAGACAAAAGAACGCCTGTTGGCCTATATTGATCAGTGCTTCTCAACAGGGAAAAAAGTACTGTATTACCGTGCAATCTTTGAAGAATTCAATGAAGATTTTTTAGGACAACGCATCTATGATGAAAATATGTTGCGGACGTATCTTATGTATGAAAATCCCAGTATGTATTATTATGAACGCGGTTATATGACAAGAGAACGTAATATTCAAGTTAATCTGATAGAGGATATTCAGAGTTGTCTTGTAGCCCATGCTTCTCCAATGAAGCTGGAGGACATTTATGCTAGTCTGCCGCATCTACCTGTAGACCACATTGATTCCGCTATTCACACGAATAAAAGATTTGTGCGCAATACATGGGGCGAATATTTTGACATTTCTCTGATTGATTTTAGTAATAATGAGCTAAGTGACATTTCCCAAATAATTGACCAAACAATTAAGAAAAGCCACTTCATTGGTGGCAATGAGCTTATCAATGTTATTGGAAAAAAGTATCCAAGTATGATTGAAAGATTTCCACAGTACTCTATGATAGGCATCCGTGATGCGATAGCGTATTATTTGAAAGATAAGTATTCCTTTACCGGTAATATTATCAGCTCTTTAGATAAGCAGTTATCAATGGGAGACGTGTTCGCTGAATTTGCAAAGACACATTGTTCTTTCACTATAGATGAATTGAATGTACTTAAAAACGAGATGAACTCCACCATATATTTTGAATCAATATATGAGAATTCTCTGAGAGTTAGTCAAAAACAATTTGTATCAAAAGATGAGGCAAACTTCGATATAGACAAAACAGATAAGGCCATAGGTTGTTTCTGTACTGGAGATTATATTTCAATAAGAGGAATTCCCAGCTATGGTATTTTCCCTTATGCCGGATTTCCGTGGAATATTTATTTGCTAGAACATTATGTAGCTGCGTATAGTTCTGAGTATAAGCTCTTACATGTGGGATTTAATGCAGATAATTGTGTTGGAGCAATTGTAAAGCGAGAATCCCGCATAGATAATTTTAATGATTTGATAACTGATGTGCTCGCGCACAGTGGTATAGAACTAAATAAGAAAGATGCGCTGCAATATTTGTATGACATGGGTTATCTAGCTCGAAGAAGATTTTCTAACATCGATCAAATACTCATTAAGTCTAGAGCGCAGAAAGGATAAGGAAGATGTATTCTTACGAATGGGACGCTGATACAGGAGGGATCCTGTTAACCAGTTCTCCTCTGCAATTTAGTAAAGAGCCTCGACCTGTTTACTATAAAGAACTGGATTTACTTGGCTTTGACCAGTTTTGGAACTATGCAAAAGATGACGCATATCCATATATGTGGGCGGAATCGAATAATTACTTTTATCGTGGACGAAAGGTGGCAATGACAAAAGGAGGTTCCTGTTATACTAAGCCAGAACTTGTCATAATTGAAGAACCAGAGCCTAATGGTGCTTCTTTAAGATTTGTGGATATTCCCACTATGATTGATAAGAACAAAAGTTTACTTGAGGGTTTGGCTCAGGACACGATAAAAAAAGTTTATAACACATACATTGAATACCAAAATAAAGTCGATGTATTTTATGTAGCTTTTAGCGGTGGAAAAGATAGTGTTGTTGTGCTCGATATTGTGCAGCGCGCACTACCACACAATGCCTTTAAAGTTCTGTTTGGCGATACACGAATGGAATTCCCGGATACATATGATGTTGTAGAAAAAATACAGGAAGACTGTAAGCGAAAGGGAATAGATTTTTATAGAGCAAAATCAAAGGCATTACCTATGCAGACATGGTCTTGCTTTGGGCCACCTTCCACATCTAATAGGTGGTGTTGCAGTACTCATAAGACATCGCCACAGATTATTCTGCTTCGAGAACTTACTGGTGATTATAATTTTACAGGAATGGCATTTACAGGTATAAGAGCAGCTGAAAGCCTTGCAAGAAGTGAGTATGGTGATATTAGCGAAGGTCAAAAGCATCAAGGACAATTTAGCTGTCATGCGATACTTGAGTGGAATTCTGCAGAATTATTTTTGTATATTTACGCAAATCAATTGTATTTAAACGAAGCTTACCTAAAGGGTAATACACGAGCAGGATGCTTGGTATGTCCTAATTCATCTGGAAAACATGAATATGTTAAAAGGATGTCTTATACAGATGAAGTAGATGCCTATTTGAAAAAGATTGCTTCTACCAGTGGGAAAACAAATTATAGTACCTCTGAAATGCAGGCTTTTATAGATGCTGGTTATTGGCGAACGAGGAAAACCGGTCGAGAACTCAACTTTGGACAAGATAAGTTTGAAGTGAAGTCTGAAGGAAAAACTCCAGTGATTAATGTATTTTCGGAAAGAATAAACTGGATTCAATGGGCAAAAACCATAGGAAATTTAAATCAGGTTTCTGAAACTGAATTTGTGATTTGTTTCGCAGACAAGCTATACACAGTTACTGTAGAAGAAATGCAAGATAGAATCGTATTTAAGTTACCGAATTGCCTTAATAGTAAAGACGATATTAAATTTCAGTCACTTTTTCGCAGCGTAATTATTAAATCGCTTTATTGTGTTGGCTGTGGAGTATGTGAAGCCGAATGCAAAAATAAATGTATTAATATGAAAAATGGTCTTATCATCGGGGATGATTGTGTGCACTGCTATAAGTGTCACGATGTGCATGGTCATTGTCTTAGGTACAACTCGATAAGGAATAAGATTACGGAGGGGAAAAAAATGGCAGGTTTAGACAGGTATTATAGTTTTGGAGTAAGAGAGCAATGGCTCAACATTTTTGCAAAATACGAAGGAGGTGTTGATTTCTGGATTACCGATGGAGATGGGCAGGTTCCTAATAAGAAAAAGGATGCTTTCTTGACTTTCCTAAAGGATGCAAATATTGTTGAGTTTAGTAAGAAGGCTGACGGTGACAAATATACAAAGTGCCTTCCTACTGCACTTGCTTTAGCAGTTATTAAGCTCGGAAGCGATTCACAGAATTCTTGGGCACTGATTCTGTCCAATTTGGTTTACACCCCTGCGTTTAATTGGTTTGTAACCAATTTTGAGATGGACACGATTTATAACCCTGACAGCATTAAATTCATGCTTTCTGATGTAATGGAAAATGATATTGAGGGCTTGGGGAAGAGAAATATTGTTGATTCTATTAAAATCATTTTAAGTAAGACACCTCTTGGGCGAGATCGTATTTTTGCCTCCGTTGATGTCACTGAAAAGGTCACAGCTTCTGGAGCGGAGCGAATAACTTTAAATACGTTGCAAAGAGTAGCTTGGAATAATCCGGACCCTCGCGTCATTCTTTATTCACTGTACAAATTTGCAGAGGCTTGCGGTGATTATTACCAGTTCACGCTGACTCGACTGTTAAACCACGAGATCGACAGCGATGGCATCAGTCCGACTAAAATTTTTGGACTTGATCGTGATCAAATGGAGAAGATTCTCAATGGTTTGACAATCAACTATCCAGAATATATAAACGCCACATTTACTCTTGACCTTGACAATATTAACTTGGAGAGTGATAAGACATCAGCAGATGTGCTAGTATTATTCTAAGGAGGAAAGCGTTAATGTTAGATAACTATCGACACTACTTTGACATAGACCCGGAATACTTTCCGCAGGTCAATGAGGCTGAAATAAAGAAATATCCTGACTTGTGGAAAAAATTCTATCCTCATGAGACATTTGTTAAGCTGATTAAGGACGCTGTCAGTGTTCTCTCCCGCCAGCAAAAATTATCCCTTTGGGTCGAGGGTGCTTATGGTACGGGTAAATCTCATGCCGTACTTACATTAAAGAAGTTGTTAGATGCTTCTGAAGAGGACACTCGTACGTATTTTGGAAAGTATCCGGAACAGCTTAGCAATGACTTATGCAATCAATTACAGCGCTTGAAAGATGACAACAAGAAAATTATTACTGTCCATAGATATGGTTCTTCCAACATCTATGGTGATAATAGTCTTGTGTTTGCAATACAGGAAAGTATTGAGCAAGCCCTTATTGAAAACGGGATTAAGAACAAGGGCAACAGTGCCCTAAGAGAAGCAGCGATTAAATGGTTGTCTCAGTCGTGGGCTAAAGATGCTATTAATAGCCTGATTCAAGAAAAATATTCTGAATTGTTTGGTGGTGACAATGTTGATGTTATTATAGAAAAATTACAGTCTTATACAGGCGATGCTTTGGTTACGTTAATGAGTAAGGTTACAAAACTAGGAGAAGAGAATCATTTTAAAGCTCTTTCTCTTAACGTTAATGGATTGGTTCAGTGGATTAATGATGTCATTAGGGGAAATGACCTGAAGGCCATTGTATTTATTTGGGATGAGTTCACAAATTACTTCGAGAATAATCTGAAAGCGCTGACTGGTTTTCAGCAGATTGTTGAAATTAGTGCAACGGATCCGTTCTACATGATTATTGTTACTCATAAGAGTGCAGGACTCTTTAACGACACCGATAAAGATCAGAAACGTATTTTAGATAGATTTATAAAACCAACCTGCAATATTACCCTGCCGGAAAACATGGCATTTCGACTAATGGGTACAGCAATGGTTAAGAACGAAGACCCTGTTGTGATGGAAGACTGGGAGGAAACTGCCGAAGAGCTTTATGATCGTACAAAGGAATCTCGTAAGTTAGTAAAGACAAAAGCCAATATTTCCGATAGTGAACTTAAAAATATTTTGCCAATTCATCCATACGCAGCTTTATTGTTGAAGCATATATCTTCTGCGTTTGATTCTAACCAGCGCAGTATGTTTGACTTTATCAAAAATGATCGTGGAGATGAAATCAAGGGTTTTCAGTGGTTTATTGATAATTGTAGTCCTGTGGATGATAATCCTCTACTTACGGTAGATATGCTGTGGGATTTCTTCTACGAGAAAGGAAAGGAATATTTGTCTGCAGATATTCGATCAATTCTCGACTGCTATTTCCGCGCGACTACCAAACAACTTACGACAGATGAACAGCGCGTTTTGAAGACCATTCTTCTGCTTCAGGCTATTTCTCAGAAGGTGGGTGATACAGTTGAACTTTTCATTCCGGATGAGAAAAATGTTAACAATGCTTTTGAAGGTTCTGATTTGGATATTGGTGCGGCTGGTCGTATTGCAGAAAAACTCTGCAGAGATGAAATCTTGTACCATAAACCACTTGGCGGTAATAGGTATCAGTTTTCAGCTTTGATTAATGCTGGTGATATGTCTGCCATCGAAAATTTGAAGGAAGATATTCAAAAAAAGACAACATCTGCACTCATTGACGAAGGTAAAATTTCTGAAGCAATTACTCTTGGTGGTGCTTTGAAATTGCGCTATGTCACCAAATTTGTTTCATCAACTGACTTCCGTAGCACTATTAACACGTTGAGGAATCAGGAGACAAATATGACCGGAAAAATTATTGTGGTCATAGCTCTTGCAAAGGATGATTGTGAAAGTGCCACGATTTCCAAAATGATTGAAGGATTCGTAAACGATGCAAGCTATCATATGATATTTATTGATGCCTCTATTTCTCCGTTGGGTAAAGATACATTAGACCAGTATGTTGAGGCTATGGCAAATGCTCAATATCAGAGAGGCAAAGACAATGCACTTGCTTCTCAGTATGAACAGAATGCAAAGGAAGTTTTGAAAAAGTGGAAAAATCGTATTGCGAACGGTGAATTCATCATCTCTTATACAGAAGAAGACTGCCATGTAGTGACTGAGAGAGTTACTTCAGTTGAACATTTGTGCGTATCTCTAGCTGAAATAAACAAGAAGCGTTTTGAAAATAGCCTTGAGACTGGAGCGTCTGTTATCGATACTATGTGGGTTGCAAATTCGCTAAAATCCGGTGTTGAGTATGGGGCCACTGAAATTACTAAGGGTACTTTTTTGTCTGGAAATCCCCAAACCAAATTGGAGAATTATATCGGAGAGGATGCTTGGAAGCAGGAAGATGGTGCAAAGCCCTATTGGCAAGCAAAACCCTATTTACTTGTTTCTAAAATAAAACTTCAGGTGATTTCCACTGTTGAGACAGCTTTCAAGAACGAAGGGCGTGTTTCTATTGCTCGCATATATGACGATTTGAAGGTGGCTCCTTTTGGCTTTTTACCTTGCAATTTGACAGCATTTGTAATGGGATTTGTGTTGAAGGAGTATGTCGATAGTACCTATAGCTGGAGTGACGGATTGACTAATGATGCTCTGACAGTTGAAAAATTGAAAGAAATGGTGTCTGAGGTTATTGCGCTTCAGAACACTCCAAATCCGCGCTACCGTGATAAATATATTGTGATGCTCACCAGCGAGGAGAAATCATTCAATGAGACATCTTCTCTTATTTTTGACATTCCGATTAACCAATGTACAAATGTTGAACAAACTCGTGAGCGAATTCGTAACGAAATGAAGAAGCTGACATTCCCAATTTGGAGCTTAAAATATGTACTTGCCACATCTATCTTTAAAACCGACACAAAGTTGGTTGGTCAACTGATTGATTTGTTTAGTGGTATTGCTAACAGTCAAAATATGGGCAGTGGACAAACCGACAGTGACATTGCTATGGATATTGGTAAATTGTGTATTCAGAATTATGATTTGGCCGCAGACCTGAAATCTATTCTGACGAGGGATAAGTGCACAGAAGGTATGAAAACCTATCTGGAAGAATTTGAAGATGGTGTTCTGCTGCAGCTTTCGGAAGAAGTCGGCGATAATGGTCAATATATTAATGTGTTGAAAGGCAAATTTGATGCAGACGCGGCAAACTGGGTATGGAATAAGGAGACTGCTCAGCAGAAAATTAGAGAAGTTATTCTTGAATATCATATTATAGCTGAAAGCAATAAGGTGATTTCTAAGACGATTTCTTTTAGAAGCACAATTAATGAGTGGTGCGATAAGTGTAGCTATATCCGTATGTCTTACCCGGCTGCTAAGAATTACTTGGAAGGCATTGGAGACTTCTTGGAATTACTGTATAGCATTAAGAAGACTGGAGCGCTGTTGGATTCACAGAAGCAGAAATTCTATGATCTGCTCACTATGAATATTTCTGCATTTAAAGAATTCTATAGCAATCAGATAGACGTGTTTAAGAAGGTCTGTGCTTTCTATATTGAGCCACATGATTTTACTAACGACGAGATTAATGAACTATATAAGACTCTTCCGATGAACTGCTTCAACCGTGAAAAGGCAGATTATTTAAATTTAGTAGAATTCAAGGTGGCCGAGTTCAATACCGCCCGTGGAAGTGCCAAACTGAAGAAACTTTGGCTTGATAGGACAGGGACGGTATCCCCAATAGCATGGTCTAAAGAATATAAAATGCCGATACTCTGTATGATCGATGATGACCAGATGCAAGCTGCAAAAGTTGCATTTAGTGCGGTGAATCGTCAAAAGCCAGATGCAACTGCTATAGATAAGGCAATTGAATACTTGGAGTCTGCTACATTCTTTGACAGGTTGCGATATCCCGAAGAGCGAGACAAAGCGTTCCGTTCTACTATCATTAAAGGATACTCCGTGATGTTGCCTGACATTAATGAGATTAAGAGTTATCTGAGTCGTGTTATTACGGCAGATCCTTATGAGTGGCTCGGTTTACCTGAGGTTGATAAGAAACTGAAGCAGATGGCTGAGGCTAAATACAATCAGGGTGGATGTGATAAAGCACTTGAGAAAATTGACAGTATGGACATCTCGGAGGTTAAGCGTTATTTGAAAGACTTAATTAAAGATAATATGACGGTTGGAATAGAAATTATCAAAGGGAAATGAGGTGAAGCACTGTGAACTTAGGTGACTGCATTAAAAAGATAGAAAAATATCTAAATTCAAATGATACATCACCGAGGCTTGTTAATGTGCAAAACACAAATGACTTGTCTGCCATTGTACAACGTTTTAATGTGGGTAGCAATTTGTTTATGTCTATTGCTTCTTATGCAAAGAAAGACGAGAACCCTAAGTTGGATGGACTGCAAAGTGACTTGTCTTTAATAGGGGGAAATATCTTCGTTATAGGTTTAACATCTCAGTTAAAATTGCAGAGCGAGCGAATTCTCTCAAAAGAACTGCAAAATATTGCATCACAAACATATGTTGGGCATGTTGTTGTTATTTGTTATCAATGCGCAAACTGTTTGCAGTTTAACGATAGTAGGGCAAGGCGACTTGTCTATGATGTGGAGGGCAACGATTCAGTTTTACCAGATGTGGTATTTACTTTGCCGGAAATGCCTACACCGCCCGATGCTAATGTGATTGAGGGAGTACAGAATATTGCAGCGGCTATTGAGAGTATGGATGGAGGAAAGCTCTATGTGCAAACGAAGAAACATAAGAGCAATTATCCAGATTCAGTATTATTAATAAAGGAAGAAATCAATGCTTTCGATATATTATGCAATCTTGATACTGCAACTTGTGGTTTAAAGGCCAGTTTCGGAACAGATGAGCAGTGGGGCTATGCACTCCATATGGTTAGCAAAGTTGGTTCTTGGGGTGCGTTGATAAATGACCAATTCAATATGAGTTCTAATCTGAGCTTGATTGCAGGTAATTGGAATGGCTTTGATGTAAATAAGAAATGGCTGTATTTCATCGCATTAAAAATGGGTTGGACTGGTAATAGCTGGTGTCTCTGCGAAGCTGTTAATAATGCCAGTAAGGTTACGAAGCTGGTTTGTAGTATCTATCGCAGCATCTTGAGTGTTAATTATACTGATCCTGACTTTTGGGATAAATACGATGAACGCAAAAAGATGGTTGCAGCATTTGGGGGCTCCGATGAAGAAATACTTGATTTTCTTCAAATGGTACGAGGCAAGGGTGCAAATGCAATTTATTATTTGACTGATCTCAGCAGAATGGAAAAAGAGTTTGTTTTTGAGTTGCTCGACAAATACGCATCTCATTTTGTACGGGAAGAAGTTATTCAGATACTTTCACATATATATCCGGATTTGTATCATTATTTGCAGCCTTACAGATTTAAAAACGAGATGCTGTATAAGTATTTTCAGGATTACAAGTATCAAAAAGTTATTAATAAAATATACCCTGAGTTTCTGGAGATGGTTGAGAACCAGGCAAAGAATAGAGACTTCAATCTTTGGCTTTCTCCTCGTTCCGAAAAAATCGAGAGTCTTAATAAAAATGGTGCCAGACTATATTTTGTTGATGCAATGGGCGTCGAGTATCTCAGTTTCATTTTGAGCAGATGTAAGCGTAAAAATTTGATAGCAAATATTTCTCTGTGCCGTTGTGAATTGCCATCAATTACAAAATTTAACAAGGAGTTTATGGAAGACTTTATTGATATTGCTCCCGATATTAAACGCCTTGATGACATTAAACATCACGGTGAAGAGAGTTTTGATTATCGTCGTACAAAGCTTCCGGTTCATCTTATTCGAGAATTGGAAATTATTGATGATGTACTAACCGATATTCGCAATAGGCTGGCAACTGGTTCTATCGAGAGAGCATACATCATTGCTGATCATGGCGCAAGTCGCTTGGCGGTGATAAATGAGAACGAGTGTCAATGGGAGATGGTATCAAAAGGAGAACATTCTGGTAGATGTTGTCCAAGGGAAGAAGTGGATGTTCAATCTGAATATGCGACAGATGCAAATGGCTTCTGGATATTGGCAAATTATGATAGATTCAAAGGAGGACGAAAAGCTAGTGTTGAAGTCCACGGAGGCGCAACGCTGGAAGAAGTGACTGTACCAATTATTGAACTTACCTACATTACTGGAGAAATTGAAGTAAGTATCAACTCTAAACTGCCAATTGAAATCAGTTTCCGAAAGAAGGCTGAGTTACAGCTGTTTTCTAAGACAAAACTTGGCGGAGTGACTGTATGCATAAATGGTAAGAAATTTGAGAATAAGTATTATGATGCGGAGCCAGAAGATAACAATCTTTATTTGGTCCATATGCCAGATGTGAAATCTGCAGGTACTTATCAAATGACAGTGTTCTCTAATAATAACCCAGTTGCAGAGCTTGAATTTTCAGTGAAAAAAGAAGGCTCTTCTGAGCGCAGCATTTTGTAAGGGGGTTACCATGGCAGATAAACTACGCGAATGCTTTGATGAAATGGTCGTATATAAAGATCTGAAGAAAAGTAATTTTTTCTCAGCACTAAGCCTCCCGTCTTTTTTAAGAGACTGGCTACTAAAAAAGTTTGAAAATGAAGATGGTGATTTTGATATTCAGGAAGTTTCAGATTTTATCCAGACTTATCTTCCTAAAAAGGATGACTGGATAAGTATCAAAAATCGTATCATTATGGAAAACGAGCACGTGAAAATTCTTACGAGAATTTCTGTTGATATTAATATTAAGAATCAAGAGATTACATTTTCGTTGCCCGATTTTGGACTTACTAATAAAGAAACTCTAATTGAAACCACCGTATGGGAGGACTGCAAGGATGAGCTTGTAAATGGCAAAGATACATGGGGGGTGGTAGAATTAGGTTATCGATTGCCTGACGATACCATGAAATTACAAGGAAAGATTAAGCTAGTTAGTTTCACAAATTTTTGCCCCTATACGGTTGATATTGACTATTATAAAGATATTCGTGCTGAATTTTCAATTGATGAGTGGATAGATGTTCTTCTTGGAGCCATCGACTATAATGCAGCCGGATACAAAGATGATACACAGAAATTGACAATGCTTACCAGAGTACTCCCATTTATTGAAAAGAGGTTAAATCTGATTGAGCTTGCTCCGAAGGGAACAGGCAAATCTTATCTGTTTGGGCATATAAGCCGTTACGGTGTATTAACTGACGGTGGTAAAATTACAAGAGCAAAAATGTTCTATGACGCTGCAAGAAAGGTTCCTGGATTTATTATGGGAAATGATTATGTTGCTATTGATGAAGTAAAGCTGGTTACTTTCGGAGATGTCAATGAAATGCGTTCTATTATGCAGGGATACATGGAATATGGAACGTTTAATTTTGGTGGATATGAAGGAAAGGCAGATGCAGGTATAGTATTCTTGGGCAACATTTCTCAAGATAATATGGATGAGTATATGAATATGTTTTCTGAGCTTCCAGCGCTGTTTCAGGAAAGTGCATTGCTAGACAGAATTCATGGTTTCATAAAAGGCTGGGATGTACCTCGTATGAATGATGACTTGAAAATCAGTGGCTGGGCACTAAACTCGGAATATTTTAGTTCTATTTTGCACTTGCTACGTGATGACGTCAGTTATCGTGCTATTGTTGACCGTTTAGTCGAAGTGCCTGAACATGCGGATACTAGAGATACTGAAGCGGTAAAACGAATTGCAACAGCTTATTTGAAACTCCTTTTTCCGAATGTACGTAAGCCTAACGATATTTGCACAAAAGATTTCCAGAAGTATTGCTTGCGTCCGGCAGCCAAAATGCGAAATATTATAAAAACCCAGCTTGGAATTCTTGATAAAGAATTTAAGGGAAAGAATGTGCCGTCTTTCGCTATTCGAGTAATTGATGAAGAAAATTGATTGTGTTGCTTGTGGCAAAGAAAATTTATCCAAAAATGCTGTGGGAATCAATAAAAAACTCTTAGGCACAAATATAGAGAATTTTTATTGCATTGATTGCCTTGCAGTTTACTTGGACGTAACAGTCGATGAGCTGCTCGAAAAAATCGAGGAATTCAAAGAAGAGGGCTGTAAATTATTTGAGTAAGGGTGTGACTTATATGATTTATGCTGATAATGCAGCGACTACGAAGTTGGATATTGATGCATTTGAAGTGATGAAGAAATTTTTATTAGATGAATATGGGAATGTGTCTCAGCCCTATACCTTTTCACGAGCTGGTAAAAAAGCATTAAAGGAAGCACGTATAACCATCGCAAGCTGTATTGGTGCAACACCTGAGGAGATTTTTTTTACTTCTGGAGGTACTGAAAGTGATAATTGGGCTATAAAAGGTCTGATGATATATGGAGATAAACGTGCGACTATCACAAGCAATATAGAACATCACGCAGTTTTAAATGCATGTGCTAATATTGAGCGGTTTGGATCTCCAGTTGAGTATTTGGCTTCGAATAGTCAAGGCATTATTACGCCGGAAACCCTAAAAAAAGTAATAACCGATAGGACTAAGCTTGTATCTATTATGTTGGCAAATAACGAAATAGGGACAATAGAGCCAATAGCTGATCTTACTAAAATTACACACGAACATGGTGCATTATTTCATACGGATGCGGTTCAAGCGCTGGGACATATTCCTGTTGATGTGAAAGCTCTTGGAGTAGATATGCTGTCTGCATCAGGACATAAATTTAACGCACCAAAAGGCGTAGGCTTTTTATATATCAGAAAGGGTACTAAAATATCTCCATATGCTGATGGTGGTTCACAAGAATTCTGTATGCGTGCAGGAACGGAAAATATTGCCTCAATTGCAGCGATGGCCATAGCTCTTAAAAAAAATTGTGACAATATGGCTGTTATAGAAAACAGGCTGCATTTCATAGAAGAATCATTTCTGCAGGTGCTGGATGATGCTGAGATAGACTATATTCGAAATGGTGCTAAGGAACACATTCCTGGCAATATAAATATTTCTATTAGAAATGTAAGTGGGGAAATGCTGTTGCATCGGCTTGACTTAAAAGGTATATGCATTTCCACTGGATCTGCTTGCAATTCTGTAAATACACGATTATCCCATGTTATTGAAGCAATAGGCGTACCAAAAGAGTACGCGGAAGGAACTATACGGGTTTCTTTTGGAGCTTTAAACACGAAGCAAGATGCAATTGCTATTGCAATAGCAATTGTAGGCATATTGCAAGGATAATTATTAAGGGTTATGACTGAAAGGAATACTTGGTAAAAAGAAGTGTTATTAGCTAGAGTTTGACTGAGGCCGCAAAGACAAAGAATTTAAAATCATACAACTATCTTGAATATTGTCTGACAGAGATTTTGTAACACATGAATGATAAAAATTTGTATTTCTGTGAAGATCTGCTTTCTTAGTCAGGAAAACTAACATTGAAACGCAGAAATAATTCTATACATCTGTCGCTTAGAAGAATGGCACATCTTAGTTGTGGGATCGATTGTGGAGCGTTTAGAACCACGCAAGTCATTAAGACTAAAATTAAAAATTGTGATGGGAATGTTTGGTATTGAAATTGCTGTAGGATTTTGTATGCACTCCACTTGTGCAAACTCTCCTGGCACCTTAAATCCTCCTTTTTCTGACGCTTTTTGGCGATCTCTAGTTCAAATTAGACTATATTTAGGGGGATTAGAAAATCTGCTTTATAGACTTATTTGATGGAAATTTACATTTTTTCTGGGTCTGCTTGTAATTCTGTACCTATGTTTTTCTAATAATAGATAAAACGAATTCGATGTGATTTAAAAATAAAATAATGTACATAAGAGGAAGTTGATATGAGTGAGAAAAGGGCAGGCATAAGTAAAGTTGGAGCAAGATCTTTAACAAAAGAAGAAGCAATGCTGATTTTGCCAACTTATGAGGAGATTTATGATCAAATTCAGCAATTCCGTGAGGAAAGGGAATTTTATGGTCAAGATAATCTTCAAAAAACGAATAATATAGGAATCATAGGTGTAAGGGGAGCGGGAAAAACCTCCGTTTTAAAGACAATTAAAGGTGTACTGGATCAGGAAAACGAAAAACGGAAATTAAAGGATGTTATACTTCCGATTATTATTCCAGATAATATGTCAGAATCAAGCACTCTTATGGCTACGATTCTGGGAATGTTAGGTGAAGTTGTAAAATCTCGTATTGAAGATGAGAAAAGAAAACATCCTGATTGTATTAGAAGAAGTGAACTTCGGGAAAAGTATGATGAGGTTGTTAAGCAATATACATTTATACAAAAAGAGTATCGCGATATATTGATTCATGAATATACAACGGAAAATGATTATGTGAAAAGTTCGGCTAAGGTATTCAATTCTGATACAGAATTTATTAAGAAGTTCAATGAATTGATAGATGTACTTGTAGATGTGAAACAGAAGGGAGAGGCTCTTCTTTTCTTGTTTATAGATGATATTGATTTAAGTACTCATCGTTGTGCAGACGTGGTAAGAACCTTGCTTTCGTATTTATCTAATGAAAATATTGTCACAATTATCTCTGGAGATCTTGAAACATTTGAAGAAGCTTTGATTATAGATTTTCTCAGACAGGAAAGAGTATTAGATGGTAATATATTAAATGGTTGTATGGTGGGAAATGGCGGGGGAAAAAAGAGTGTTCTGGAAAGTAAAAAGCAACTTGCTTATGAATATTTGAAAAAAATACTTCCGCCCATTTACCGACATATCATTAAACACTGGTCTTTGGAAGAAAGAGGAAGATATCTGGTTTCTACCCAAGGAGATGGTATTCGGAAAGGGGAAGAAGTTAGTAAAGATGCGGGGGGCGTAGTAATAGAAATACAAACGCTCTCTGATTTGCTTTCGGAGGCTTTAAGGGATTGGGTTGATCCGGCATTCTTTACCTACACAGAATATCTAAGTAGCGAAGATAATGGGAATAATAATCAAGGTTTGCCATATACATATCATCTTTTTGATAACACATCTCGGGGACTTAATAACATTTATAATATGTTGAGTCAACTTGCGAAGAGGAGAAAACAGGAAGATTTGAAAGGGGATTATCTGAAAGAGAAGAAACAACTTCTAGACACGATTATTGCCTCTAAGTCAGCCTATAATCGATATAGGAATGAAATACAAGTAGATATGATTAATGTGGGTTTAACAAAAGAAAACAGCAAGGTGTTTTTTGATAATGCTTGTGCCATTATTTATAAGGAAAAGAAGAGTGATGATGAGAAGAAAAATGGTTATGATAAAAAAAGTCTTACTCTAAAGAATTATTATATAGAAGATCCGGTAGAGCGATTTTCCCTGTTTATTTTAATTGATTTTGCCGCGAGAGTTTTATATGAGAAAGATTATACTCTTATGACTATAGATGACGAAAATTATAAAAGGTTGAAGAAAAATGCAATGGAGGATCTTTTTTTTCATTCAGCCGTTGCAGAAAAAGTTATAGATGTTCCTAGGTTTAATGTATTGTACTCAAAAAAGGATTCATTAGAGGAAGTGAATTTATATGATGTAAACATAAATTTCTTATCAGAAGGAGATCTAGTTCTGAATTTGGCTTATTATAGGAATCTTGATTTAAACAGAATTATTAAATTATTCGAGACTGAAGGAGATAAAGAAAAGCTGAATTTATTAGATGCAGATTTACAGCAGCATAGCATTATTGCTTTCTGGAAAGCTGCTTCTTCTGTAGCAAGAGTAAACAGAGTTGAACCATTGGAAAAGATAGCGGAATATTATCCGACTTTTTGGAAAGAATTTGCGTATGTCCAGATGCAAGTGTCTAGTTCTGTCACACAAAATGTTATAATTCGTCTATTAGATGCGCAATGTGAAAAGGTAATTCGAAAATTTGAAAAGCAAACTTTTTGGCAAAGTCAGAATAAAAAACGTGTTCTATTAAATACCATAACGCAATTATTAATAATTCCAGGAAAGGATGAAATAAACAATGAGTGGCAAAATATTAATTTTGAAGGGGCAGTAGATGCAAGTGGTGTCCTGTTCGACAATAAGGAGAAGTATAAAGTAAAAAGGAGAATTAAAATTTTAAAAGTAATTGATTCGCACCAGCTTTGGAAAAAGGAAGTAGTTGGAGAGGTAGTTAATTATATGGATAGAGAGGTAGATAAGTATCTTCTCTATGTTGCGAAAAAGATTTTTGCACATAATGTTTCTGACATATGTAATCTTGATACTAAATTTTCTATTGATGCATGGGAAGAATTTGTTAAATCTAGAGATGGTGTATCAAACACAATTGCAAAACAAACTAAAAGAAGTGTCAGGAATATTCTATATGGTATAAAATCTGATTTTGAACATGGAATTCCATATTATTCGTTTATAGAAATTTGCGAAGAAGTTTCTCGTCTAGCAGGAAACGGTCAAGTTTGGTATGGGCGGCATGAAGCACAAAGACTTTTAAATTCCTTACGGAAATCTTGGGGTATGATAAATAACGGTAATGATGGTACATATTCTTATTTTGTTTTTCTTTTACAAAGTTACCTAAGGTATAAAGTGTCATCGGCTTCACTTGATGATGTGAATCAGAAAGGTTTTTTGCTGGCTCAGATAGCAAATACCTTATCAAAAGCACAGGAGAATGCAGATGATAAAGCTCTAGATGAATTTATAGAAGAGATAAACAGAGAATTATCACAGAAAATTAATAACGACGAATTTGACGAATTATTTGGCTGATCTAACAGTATAGAGGTGCAAAAATGATCAATGATTCCATTAACCGTTTCCTTGGAATCCTTTGTTATCCATTTACTTCAATGGAAGCATTTGAAAGGGATTTTCTTCAGGAATACATAATGGCCGTAAAAGATAACAAAAAAGTTGAAAAAATCAGGGAACGCTTAAAAGGAGAGTTGATAGGATATATTAGACATAACTATAATATTTATTCATATGATGAAATTTATCTGTACTTAGAAAAATGTTATCTTTATGATGCTGCAAAATATGATAGCGCACTGCAATTATATCAACATATCATGAGGAAAATGGCATCAACTCTGATTACTCATAGGGATGGAAAGGTTGTTTTTAAATATTGGAAAAATAAGGATGATGAGGAATTATTCGGTGGGTTTGCCGGTAGCAATAAAATCATTTTATTCCATAGCTTAAATTGTCATATACCTATGGATGTAATTGCGATTACTTATATGATTATTAGCCAGACGCAGTCAGATATACGCTGTCTGGATTATTTCTATGGAAATATAGAGGTAGCAGATCAGCAGTTATCTCGGATTTTTGAAAAAGGTGTGGCTGAAAATCATCTACATAAAGGTGTGTCCCGAACATTCTCTAGTATATGGGATTCCCTTATGGATCCCCTCACTGTTCATAACAGCAAAAATTTTCATAACAGGAAACTTTTAAACGATACAGAAGAAAAAAATAAATGGATGCTATTTCTTATATTGGGTTGCGGAATTGTAAGAGTCTGGTTGGCTTTAAAAATGTCAAAATTTTTAATCTTCGAAAATGATAATAATGAATCTTTCCGTGAGATAAGTCGCTTGGTGTCTAGTTTTTGTGAGGGGGAACCATTTGAATATCATTATAAAATGTATTTTCAAGATAAGGAAGAAAAAGAGATTACTGCGTATTTTGTAAAGTTGTGGGAGACACTGGAACCATCTCTTCCAGAGGGTACTTTTCAAGAAAAGATATGTACTCAGATACTGCAAGTAGATTCAACGCTTCACACATTTGATGAAAATGTATTTTTATACTATGCTTTACAGGAAATGTTAGATGAGAAAGATATATTAGGTATTAAGCAGTGCATAATGCAATACCTGAGGATTAGAAATTATATGTTTCATACAAGCGTGCAGCAAAAGACAATCAAAGGGCTTGACTATTTCCAGCAAGGACATTATAGTGTAAACTCAGCTTTAAACCATATTAATATAAAAGATTTTTGGGAAAATGCAATCAGAGAACAGCTTCAGAATCAGGATTTGCATAAAATTGAGTTTCGATCTTCCATGCCCTCAAACTATAGGGGATTAAAAAAAGAAATATTAAACTTTTTAAAGGCATATCGTAAGGTGCTGGAAGAGGATTACTGCTGCTGGAATGGAGAACGTTATGTCCCTGATAGGCGCATTCCGCAGGTGGGGCTGGTCATTCATTTTCTAAAAAGGCAGGATGAAACAAATCCTGAAAAGTGCTTTCAAAATGGGAAAAAAGACTGTTCATATTTGCAATACGGAGCACTGCAGGAGAACTATAAAAAACAGATTGAGGCATTTATCCAGCTGAGGTCAGAATTCATCGAACTTAGTCGATATCTGGTTGGTATCGATGCTGCCAGCCTTGAAAATTCTACTCCAGTTTGGGTTTTTGCGCCTATTTATGAGACAGCAAGAGATAGTAGAATTGAAAAAATCGGAAGAAATGTTAGAGATGGGGGATATACTCAAAGTCTTGGCTTTACATTCCATGCAGGTGAAGATTTTCGACATATATTATCTGGGTTAAGGCGGGTAGATGAAGCGGTAGAATATCTAAAGTTCCATGCGGGGGATAGAATTGGACATGGAATTGCACTTGGGATACCGGCAAGGGTATGGCAAAGTCAGAATCCGGTAATTGTAATTCCGCAAATTGAGGCATTAGAAAACTACCTCTGGGCCTATGATACACTGAGTCAAAATTATTGCGATTTTCAGGCTACCATTTTGGCGTATATGGAGAAGAGAATTTTTGAATTTTCTGGTAAGATCTATGGAAGCACGGAAGGATTGACAGTAGAGGTTCTTATTTCTGGTTATCGTAAGGTGTTTTATGTTGACAGTAATAAGAAAACGGGCATAGAAGAAACTGAAATATTGGAAGAATTGCTGTGTAAAAAACTATGGTCGGGAGAACAGATAATTTGGAATGTAGGTCTACTGGCAGCTGCAAGACACTGTAAACGATTTATAAAAGAGATGGAGCGACCGATTCATTATGAGGTTACAGAACAGGATTTGTTGGTTATAGAAGAGTTGCAAAAAATATTGATGAGAAAGCTGGGAAGAAAAGGAATAGTTGTAGAGATTAATCCGTCCTCTAATACAGCAATTGCGGACTTGGATGCGTTTGGGGAGAATCAACTTTATCAGATGAATAGAATTTATGATGAAGAAAATGTAATTGTGTGTATCAATTCAGATGACCCGGCAGTGTTTAATACTAATGTATCCAATGAACTAGCTTATATTTATTACGGGATGTTGGAACGTGGCATTGGCAGAGAAGCTGCTCTGCGTTGGATTGATCAAATCAGGGAAAGTGGGGTTAACAGTTCCTTTATTCATCATCAAGAGCCAGATGATGTGTTAATGGATAAGCTGAGCAGGCTTATTGAGAGTATGTAGGCCTTGTCATGATAATTAATATAATTATAGGCAGCTTATTGGTTTTGAATATGTAATTTGAGTATTAATTTCAAGTTTTTGAAGTGTTTTTGCGCATTATGTGGCATATTGTAGCTGAATAATATGGTTGGTTGCAGGCATTATTGACAGCAGTTATATAAAGTGGGCATTTTTACGATAATATGTTAGGTTAATTCAGTTTTATATAGGATTTAAAAATGTGTTAATCAATAATATATGAATAGGGGAAATAGTTATATCTATAAGAAGGTATATCTATTGATAGCTATGCTTAATCTCTTATATTTTGTTTGCCCCCCGCTTGCGCAAACCCATCCCGGCACGCCAAACCCTCCTTTTTCCTACGTTTTTTGAGCGATATCCAGTTCAAATCTGGTTGTCGCCTCTCTTGTGAAAGCCTCAGAAACCTATACTTTATCAGGTTTTTGAGGCTTTTATTTTGTGTATTTGTGTAAATGGTAAATAACCCGTCTACTTTTGGATTCCTCATAAAATTGAGATAATGGTGTAAAGTTGAAAAAGTTTCTAACAAACTTTTCACACAGAACTCAAGGAGGAACTCCACATGGACA
>JAEZVF010000038.1 GCA_023443225.1 Bacillota bacterium | reverse complement strand
CTCTTAAGGTACGTTATTTTTAACAAATACCGTTTAAATTGGGCTGCTACAGATAGAGAGATTACATTTTTAGACCAAAAAGAAGCTGCCGCTTCACGATTTTTCAATCGTTAAAGCGACAGCCCCTACTCATTTTTTGATTATTAGAATCATTCTTTCATAATCCTTATTAAGCGATAGCATGTTAATATAACTGATACACCCAGAATCACAAACTGTGGTAATATATATTGAAAAGAAATCGAACTTTCTTTCATAGCAAGAAATCCCCATGTTGCCGGAAACATCTTACCAATCATAATAAACGCTTTGGGTAGCAAGGTAATGTCAAACATGATTCCTGATAACATGATGGAAGGCAGGTATGCCAACTGTGATATGATTGTTAGTTTGGAAGCATCTTTTACATACAGTCCAATTACGGTTCCAACGGCTATTGAAGTTATCATAAAGATAAAAAGTGTAATCAGATAGGTTGAAAAATTATCCGGTCTATCTGCGTGGAATATGATGGATGTCAGGATAGTAATTATTACACAGACCATACTGGTATGTAGCAAAGCAGAGAAAAAATTGCTGACAACACCAATCCATAACTTAATATTACCAACTACATAAGCTTTCTTAATTTCACTTGCATAGGTATCCACCAGAGATACCGGAACTCCCAATAATGCGCTGGTAGATACCGCCAACACTGTCATCACCTGCATTAATTCCGTTTTGATATCAGGCATAATGGACGTAAAAACAGCACCCATCAAAAATAAGAAAATAATAGGTATTAAATAGTATACCATAAAGATATTTTTGTTTCTTAAGTCTCTTTTCCATTGTAATAAAGTAGCATATGCAAGCACATCCATCATGCAGTCTCCTCCTTTGAGAATTCCATAAATTTATCCTCCAAGGAGGAATGATGAATCCGAATGTCTAGGATATCATTATTTCTTGATTTATTCATAGTTAACAATTCGAGCATCGCTTCTGAAATATCGTTTGCAAGATAAACCTCATATCCATTTTCACTTTTTACATATTTGCAATAAAGTAATTCTTCATTTTGATAACCAAGCTTTGATTTTATTGCTATTTCAGTCTTTTCTTCGCAAGAAGCAATCAATTCTTCTGGTTTTCCAATGAAACCAACCTGTCCGTCCCGAAGAATAGCAATACGATCACATAATTTTTCAACTTCTGCCATATTATGTGATGTTAGTATAATTGTTGTACCTTGCTCTTTTAATCGTAGCAACTCATTATGTAGTGCTACCTGACCCTCTACATCAAGCCCTGCTGTAGGCTCATCCAAGAAGACAATCTTAGGATTATGTAAAAGGGAAAGTGCCAGGTGTAATCTTCTCTTTTGCCCAGTGGACATAGATAGATACTGTTTATTTTTTATTTTATGTAATCCAAAACGTTCCAAAATGGTCTCATCATATTTTACCTTATTTGCTTTACAGAATAATTTATACGCTTCAATTACCGTGATATTATTCGGTAAAGCAGTTGATTGTAGTTGTATACCAATTAGCTTGTGAATACTCTTTTTTTCCTGCTTCTTATCCAGGAAAAATATTTCCCCTCTCTCATATTTTCTAAGTCCTTCCACACATTCCAATGTTGTTGTCTTACCTGCTCCGTTAGAACCAAGCAATGCAAAAATTTCTCCTTCCCTAACTTCAAAGGATATCCCATGTAACACTTCTCTACCCGAATAACTTTTTACTAAATTTTTCACCTGTAATGCACGTTTCATGATTACCTCTTTCTGCGTATTCAACTTATTAGTTACTAAACAACTCTTTAGAATGATAGTGCTAATCCTCTTCTGAAATTCTTGCTTTTTGCTTATATTCAGTTAATTTATCATTCATTCGTTTCTTCATTTTTTTATGAGAAAGCCAAGTTATTGTCATGGTGATTGAGTATCCTACAGTAAATAAAGTAATGATGATTACAAGAAAGGATGTTCCAGTAAATATACCGTCACCCATTCCCTCCCAGTGAAATGTGTAAGAAAAAAATAATACAGTGATTAAGGAAAATACATAAGTAAAGATAACTTGCATCCTAAAACTTAATTTGTCAGAACTAAAAATTGTTCCGATAACAGAACAGCAAGCTGCCAGCGCAAATGCTTGACAAATCATGCTTACCGGCAGCGAATCTCCGCCAGCGAACAAGACTGCCAATGTCATAACTAGTATTTCAATGGTAAACGATATCATGATTCCAGTAATAAAATGCGAGAGTACTCTTTTCTTCATCTTCATATGACTCCTTTCTGTCGGTTATCTGACTAGATTCCTAATTTCTTCTTGAAGTTTTGAACATATTGCCTTGATATTATTATAGTTTCACCATTTATTAAAACAGCTTTGATTCTTCCATTCAGCATAGGAGATACATGATCAACCTTCATCAGATTTATTATGGTAGATTTGTTTACTCGTATCATTCCGGTATGTAAAAACATTTCCTCAAGCTCATACAGTCTCAAATTGGTTTCATATACCTTATCTTTTGTATATATGAACACCTTTTCGTCTACAGTATCAATATATAAAATGATATCCAGTAGTAGAAAATATGTAATTCCTTCGGATTTTCCTATCACAGTCTGGCTGTTTAATTGAATCGCTGATATCAGCTTATCAACCTTCTCATTCTTCTTCCGGCATTTTATTATAACTTCAATTTCATTATTACTTTCAGATTCTTCCACGGTTATCTTCAAGTTTACCAACTCCTCCTGATTCGATATCATCTATGCAACAGTTTATAGCAATATCATAATGGTAAAAAAAAATAATTGCAATGCGATTTCGGTTTCTTGCGAAATAAAAGGGGGTAAGTTGCATTATTGTTCCTATTAATTTATTTCACATATAAAAAAATTCATAGTTCAAAGCGAATTGGATATTCGAAGGATTCCATTTGCTTTGAAATATGAATTTTTATAAGTATATCTATGAAAAGGAGGTGCTGCAAAATTATAAGCTTATCAAATTTATACCTGAAATGCAGGCTATGATTTTTGCAACAGCTCCTTATAATATCAAAATATGAAATTATTTTACATCTTTAATGCTAAAACTGATTCTTCCCATCTTATCTTTACCAAGGCATACAACCTTAACAACATCGCCAAGGGTAAGAACATCTTCTACATGTTCAATTCTTTCTTTAGAAATCTTAGAAATATGAACCATGCCTTCTTTGCCAGGAGCAAATTCTATAAATGCACCAAAGTCTTTGATACTTACTACCTTACCTTCATAGAGTTTACCTTCTTCAAAATCAGTAACTATCATATTGATAATTTTAACTGCTTTCTGAATACTTTCAGCATCGATACCACATACGGACACTGCACCTTCATCGGTAATGTCAATCTTAACACCGGTCTGCTCGATAATCGCATTAATCGTCTTACCTCTTTGACCAACAACTTCTCCGATTTTGGCAGGATCTATCTTAATCTGAACAATTTTTGGTGAATAAGGTCCAACTTCTTCACGAGGTACAGCAATACATGGTGCCATAATATCATTTAACATATAAGTTCTTGCTTCTTTTGTTCTATAGATAGCCTTTTCAATGATTTCTCTGGTTAAACCATGAATCTTAATATCCATCTGAATTGCAGTTATACCGTTATGGGTACCAGCTACCTTAAAGTCCATATCGCCGAAGAAATCTTCAAGTCCCTGAATGTCTGTTAAGATAATATAGTCATCATCGGTTTCTCCTGTAACAAGACCAACAGAAATACCTGCCACCATACTCTTAATAGGAACCCCAGCTGCCATTAATGATAAGGTAGAAGCACAAATACTTCCCTGTGAAGTAGAACCGTTGGATTCTAATACTTCTGATACAGTACGGATTGCATATGGAAATTCTTCTTCGGATGGTAGAACTGGAACCAAAGCTTTCTCTGCTAAAGCACCATGTCCAATTTCACGTCTTCCAGGACCTCTAGAAGGTCTAGTTTCACCAACAGAATAAGATGGAAAATTGTAATGATGCATATATCTCTTTGATGTTTCATTTTCATCAAGCCCGTCTAACTTTTGTATTTCAGCCAATGCACCTAACGTTGTAACGGTAAGCACCTGTGTCTGACCACGGGTAAACATAGCCGAACCATGAGTTCTTGGTAACAAATCAACTTCTGCAGCAAGATGACGGATTTCATCAACTTTTCTGCCGTCAGGACGTTTTTGATCTTTTAAGATCATCTTTCTGACGGTCTTCTTCTGGAATTTGTAAACAGCTTCGTCAATGAGAGGAAGCCAGTCCGAATTCATCTCTTCATAACGTGCAGCTAATCTATCCTTAATCTCTCTGATATTTGCTTCTCTGGTTTGTTTATCGTCCGTAAATACGGCAACTTCCATTGCTTCCGGTGTAATAAAGGATACCATGTCCTCCCATAATTCTGCAGGAGTATCACATTTTACATAATCATGTTTTGGTTTTCCACACTCTGCTACAATGCTATCTATAAATTCAATCACCTTTTTATTAAGATCATGAGCAGCAAAGATGGCTTCTATCATCTTATCTTCTGGTATTTCATCCGCACCGGCTTCAATCATGATAACTTTATCTCTAGTGGAGGCAACAGTCAGACTTAAGGTAGAACGATCTCTTTGTGAACTAGTTGGATTAAAAACAAGTTCACCATCAACCATTCCAACCATCGTAGATGAAGTTGGACCATCAAACGGAATATCAGAAATAGCAGTTGCAATTGCAGAACCTAACATTGCTGTTAATTCAGGACTGCAATCCTGATCTACACACATTACCAAGTTATTTAATGTAACGTCATTTCTATAATCTTTTGGAAATAAGGGTCTCATTGGACGGTCGATAACGCGGGATGTAAGAACGGCATTTTCAGATGCTTTTCCCTCTCTCTTGATGAATCCTCCCGGTATTTTACCAACTGCATATAATTTTTCTTCATATTCAACACTTAACGGGAAGAAATCGATTCCCTCCCTTGGTTTTTCAGATGCTGTTGCAGTAGATAATACAACGGTATCACCATAATGCATAAATGCCGCACCGTTTGCTTGTGCCGCAACTCTACCAACCTCAACGGTTAGTGTTCTACCGGCAAGTTCCATGGAAAAACTTTTGTACATACTTGATCTCCTTTTAATAATAATTTTGGTTGGAGACTCCGAAACTACTGAAAAACCTACCGAAAGTATCAATTCAATAACCTTTTCAGAAGTCTCGGGGATTATCTCCAACATAGTTGTTCGCCCACTCTAGACAAAACAAAGAATAAGAACAGGGAAAATGACCCCGTTCTTATTATTATAACACTGATGGCATTAAAATACTACTAAATTTTTCTATCCACCAAGTTTTAATCAATTAAAATCCGTAGCAACAATATTTCTCAGCCATTTCTTCTGGCGGTAACGGATTAAGCCTAAAGCAAACTTGTATATTTCCTCAATCATTACCATGGCATATACGATATAAATCGGTAGTTGAAACAGTAATCCGCCGATAAATGCCATAGGAATTCCAATTAACCATACTCCAGTGCAATCTAAGAATAAACAGGCTTTGGTATCTCCTCCGCTTCTTAGAATACCAACAACATTAATATAATTAAATGTTTTAAATGGCATATATAAGATATAAGCGGTAAAGCATAATTTAAAATAGCTTTGTACTTGTTCAGAAACAGCAAATAAACTAATAATAGCATCTTTGAAAAAGAAACCAATAACTGCAACTATAATAGTAAGAAGGAATTGTAGCCATATTAAACTTTTAGCATGTTTTTCAGCACTTTTTAGATGTCCTGCTCCCATTTCATTTCCTAAAATAACTGCCGTAGCGTTGCTCATTCCCATAAATACGACTTGTGTTATTTGCTCCACAGTCTGTGTGATGGTAATGGCAGCCATCGCTGACTTACCCATCCTGCCATATGCCACGGAATATAAGGTAACCCCTAATCCCCACATGAATTCATTTGCAATAACAGGAGTAACTGTTCCAAAATATTTTGTTAAAAAGCCTTTGTTATAGTTAAATAACTCTCTAGGCTTCGCTGCTGCCGGCCCTTTCTTTCCATATACAATGCATAGTAACACAGCACATTCCACAAGTCTTGCAAGTAATGTTGCAATGGCTGCACCGGCTACACCTAATTCTGGAAAGCCAAACTTACCATAAATAAGCAAGTAATTGAATACGATATTTACCAAAATAGAAATTGAAGTAATAATGACTGGAGCTTTTACCTGATTCACTCCCCTAAGTAATGCTACATAAGCATTTGTAACTGCTGTAAAAGGATAGCTTATTGCTACAATCATAAGATAGCTGGCTCCTATCTTAATTGTATCTTTTTCATTCGTAAAGATACTCATTACCAAATCTGGGCAGAGCATGCTCGGAATTACAAATAAAAGAGCCATTAATATGCTAAGAATTAATGACATTCCTAACACTCTTCTTATATTTGGAACATCTCGTTTTCCCCAGTACTGAGCAGTTAATACACCAGAGCCACTAACTATTCCAAAAACTAAAAGTGTGAACACGAAAAAAACTTTATTTGCCAATCCAACTGCAGCAATTGATGTTTCGCCCAATTGACCTATCATTAATGTATCTACAAAGTTTACTGTAGTGTTTAGTAAGCTTTGTAATGCAATCGGTAAGGCAATCCCTATCGTTCTTTTTAAAAATTTTTTGTCTTCCCATATAAAACTTATATTACGTATCATAATTCCAGCTCCACTTCTTCTATGTATCAACAAACTGCTTTTTCGCAATAATAATATAAATAAAAGAGTGGACTAAATCCACTCTTTATTTCCACAATTTACTTTCTTAAACCTAAACGTTCAATTAAAGTACGATATCCTTCAATATTTGTCTTCTTTAAGTATTCTAGTAATCCTCTTCTCTGACCTACCATTTGAAGAAGACCTCTTCTGGAGTGATGATCTTTTTTGTTAACCTTTAAATGCTCTGTTAATTCACTAATTCTTACAGTTAAAAGAGCAATTTGTACTTCCGGTGAACCAGTATCTTCTGGTGTTCTTCCGTAAGCTGCGATAATTTCTTGTTTCTTTTCTTTACTAATCATAATAATTCCTCCTAAAATTTAAACGCCTAACACTAAGATAACGGTCGGAGTGTCCAATTTCTGAGTATTGGCTTTTTTTGATACGTTTACTATCATAACATAGTCTGCATCAATTGTAAACAATTATTTCAGTAACGTTTTGATTTTAAATCCATATATTGTAATCATCCAATAGTCTATTTTCGTTCTGTTATAGGAGGCTGTTTATGAATCATCCAAAATTTGATTTTGCTATATTAGGTGGCGATATGAGGCAAATCTATATGGCAAACGAATTCATTGCACGTAAGTATTCTGTTATAGTATTTGGATTAAGTGATCCAGAATTGGACTCATCCTGTTATACTACGAATTCTTTATCAGAAGCTATGAATACCTGTCAAAACCTTCTTACTCCTATCCCTATATCTAAAGACAGGTGTCACATAACAGCGCTTAATCCAAATACGGATTTAACTATAGAATCCTTATGCAGCTTATTAACTCCAGATCACAAATTATATGGTGGTTGCTTTACTGCGGAATTAAAGAATTATTGTAATGCAAATAGTATTTATTATTATGATTTTATGGAAACCGAAGAAATCATTTTATATAATACTATAGCTACTGCAGAAGGTGCTATCGCTGAAGCAATTAATAATAGTAATAGGAATCTTCATGGCAGCTCCTGCCTGATTATTGGTTATGGAAGATGCGCACGTACTTTAGCAGATAAATTAAAAGGCCTGTGTAAGCAAATTACCATTGCTGCCAGATCTCAAATCGCATTGGTCGATGCTTATACTGCATCTTTTAATACAGCTTATATTGCTGAACTTAAGAACACGATTCATACCTATGATTATATTTTCAATACGGTTCCTTCCCTCGTACTTACAAAGGATCTGCTCATCAGAACCAAATCTGATGTTGTTATCATTGATATAGCATCAGCTCCCGGTGGTGTTGATTATCCATGTGCCAATGAACTCCAGAGAAATTGTAAACTTTGCCTTGGCCTTCCGGGAAAATTTGCTCCGAAATCTTCCGCTGTTTTTTTAGTAGACCATGTTTTATCAAATGTAGGAAAGAAGTGCTAATATGTCTCTTAATAATACTAAAATTGGAATTGCACTGACCGGTTCCTTTTGTACTTATGAAAAAGTATTTCAAGAAATAGAACGTCTTATAGAAAATGATGCAACAGTTTATCCTATTTTCTCCGACTCATCCCAGACAATAAACAGCCGCTTTGGTAAAGCAGATGACTTCCTTCAAAAAATGAAATCTATAACAGGAAAGGATCCAATCACAACCATTGAAGCTGCAGAACCGCTAGGACCACAAAGCTATTTAGATATTCTGGTAATTATACCATGTACCGGTAATACGATAGCAAAACTTGCGAATGGAATCACGGATACACCCGTCTTGATGGCTGCAAAAGGACATTTAAGAAATGGTAAACCTTTAGTTGTTTCTTTATCATCAAATGACTCTTTAGGGATGAATCTAAAAAACATTGGAATTTTAATGAATACCAAAAATATATATTTTGTACCATTTGGACAGGATAGTCCTAATAATAAACCAAATTCCATGATTGCCCATACAAACCTTTTAATTCAAACAATAGAAAGTGCATTAGAAGGAAAACAAATTCAACCTGTTGTGATAAGTCCCTACTAATATTAAGGGAATGCTTAAAGAAAAGAGCTGCTAATCATTGAACTGCCCCATAAGTTAGACCTGAATCTAACTTATGGAGGGCGATTCATTATTTTGCTGCTCTAGTATAATAATCCTTTACAATAATTTCTGCAGGTTTTCCATAAATATCATAACCTGGATTTTTGTCTGCATCCTCTATGTGGTATTGTTTCCATGCCCAATCCCAGAGTCCAAAGCCGGATACCCAATCCCTTTTTGAGGTTTTATGAAACATCTCCTGGTACCAATCTGCTTGTTCTTTTAGATTAACTTCCCCTTTACAATTCCAGTCGTTTGGTACCTTTGATGAGCCAACTGCCGACATACAACCAGCTTCAGCAAAGAAAAAAGGTTTATTAAACTTTTTAACGACAGTTTCTATTCGATCCAATTCTTTATCCCAATCGGTTAGAGGATAATATCCGCTAGATGATATAATGTCCACACAATCCCACCAGGTAACATTATCTTCCTGATATTTATCGGTATTGTATGATACCAGTCCATTATAAACTTTTTTGATATCTGCAATCAGCTTACGCCACTCTGTTTCTCTTCGCTCTGCCATTACCATTTCACAACCGGCAATAAACATTTCACAATCGGTTTTTTCTGCAATTTGTGCGTAATGTAATTGAAATTCTGTATAAGACGGAAACCAGTTACTCCATTTAGGTTCGCAAGGTACCTCCTTATCAAAGAAATTAATATGTGCCCTCCAAGTTCCATCCAAACAATTGACTGTAGGTTTTAGCGCCACACGTAACCCCAGTAATTTAGCATATTCTATAACAGCAATTAATTCTTCATCACTGACTGTATTCTTTGATCTATAATCAATAGTTTCTGATTGTGCAGTTTCCTGCAACCCTACAGGTACTAAAATAACAAAGTCAGCACCTGTTCGTTCTTTCATATTTTTTAAACTTTCTTTTGCTGCAGCAGTCTCATAGCTACCCTTTGGTGCAAATGGTCCAAAGGTTATCCCTTTTATAAATTCCATTCTTTACTCTCTTTCTGTATTTCAGCTCATTTCCTGAATTACTTTTTCCATTGTTAATATCATTTTATCACACCATTGATCAAATTCATTATCTTCTATCTGATATTCTGGATGTGATAAGATAAATTCTACGGTTTCTTTGATACCTTGGTCAAAACGTTTCGTTGCAACATAATCAGGCACAAGGGTTTTTAACTTTGAATTGTCAAATACTACGGAATTTGCTTTATCCCCAATTAATGACCCGCAAAAATCCTGTTTACTGCAGGCATTCAGTAGTTCTGAGGATATGTGGATAGCACTTAGTTTTACCCCAAGTGCATTTGCAATTGCTTGATATATCTGATTCCAGGTTAAGGTTTCGTCTGACATAATCTGTACCGATTCACCAATTGCATGTACATTACCCATAAGCCCAAGAAAACCCTTTGCAAAATCACTGCTGTGTGTCATTGTCCATAAGGAAGTTCCATCACCGTGGATGATTACTTTTTTGCCTTCTAACATACGCTTAGCAACCTGCCAACTGCCTTTATTGCCGTGTACTCCTAACGGTATTGATCTCTCGTCATAGGTATGACTTGGTCTTACAATCGTTACAGGGAATCCATTTTCTCGGTACATTTTCATGAGATAGTCTTCACAGGCAATCTTATTCCTTGAATATTCCCAATACGGATTTGAAAGCGGTGTACCTTCCGACACGCGATAATTGGATAAGGGTTTTTGATATGCAGAAGCAGAACTGATAAAAATAAACTGCTTTGTTTTCCCAGCAAAGAGCCGGTAATCTCTTTCCAAATGTTCCGGTACATATGCAATAAAATCTGCTACCACATCAAATTCCAAGTCAGAGATTAATTTAGCAACTTCATCTTCCTTATTGATGTCAACAATAAGTTGCTTTACCTTGGGTGAAAGAATCTCACTCCTGTTTCCACGGTTTATAAGAAATAATTCATCTCCGCGATCCGTTAATTGTTTCGTAATTGCTGAACTGATAGTTCCTGTTCCCCCTATAAATAATACCTTCATATGTTACTCCTAACTCCTATTTAAATTGGCTTATTATATGATTTTTCTTCTTAACTTACACCATTGCATATACATCCGCTTACAGATGTGCTATTGCAATGATTGCAAATAAAAGGCTATCCTACTAGAATCTTCTCAACACGCCTTAGCTGTTCGCGAATCTTTAATTTTTGCGGGCATTTTTTTTCACACAAACCACAATCTTTACATTCCTTGATTGTCTTTCCATTTTCTTTGATGTAATTTTTCATCTCATCTTTCGCATGTTTCGTTAACCCATAGACATTATAATGCGTATAGAGATTAAATATTTTTGGTATGTCAATCTCTGCTGGACAAGGCTGACAATAAGCACAACCAGTACAATATAGTTCACTGAATTTTTTCAACTGCTCCATTGCATCTCCTAATTGTTTCCACTCTTCTTGTGTGAGTATCGTATTATCGCTTCCAATTAGAAGATTTTTTTCCAACATATCAACATCCTGCATTCCAGATAATGCACAACTTAAATTTGGATTCCCTAATACGAATTTGAATGCCAATTCGTAGCTAGCAATTGCAGGTTTTCCTGTTAGTTTCGTATATAAATCTGTTGGTGCAGCTAACCTGCCACCACCAACCGGGCCCATTGCAACAACACCCAGACCTTTGGAATGTGCATATGCCATCATATCTTCATTACTTCTGTCAAGAAGATTATATTGGCAGAGCATGGTTTCCATTGGAATTCCTCTTTCTATGGATTTATCAATGATATACTTAATATGTTCCGGTGCATCATGAAAAGAAAACGAAATATGACGAATGAGTCCATCTTCTTTTGCTTTTTTTGCTTCCCCCAGCAAGTCCAATGCAAGAATCACTTCATCAAAGGATTTTTTATTTATTCCCCAGAAATGATAAAAGTCTACATAGTCCGTCTCCATTTTGCTAAGGCTTTTTTGCAGGACCTTTCGATAATCTTCTGTTTTTTTACACTCCTCTAAGGGAATCTTCGTAGAAATCATTACTTTTTCACGAATGTCTTTAAAGGCTTTCCCTACAGTCGCTTCACTGTTGGAATGGCAGTAATATGGTGCCGTATCAAAATAATTGATTCCATTTTCATAAGCTTGTAATAGCATCGGGATTGCTTTTTCATCATCGATAAACCATTGCCCATCCTTTTCATATTCTGGTAATCTCATACATCCAAAGCCTAATGCTGAAATATTTATTCCAGTTTCCCCAAATTTTCTATAATTCATATACTACCTCCAAGTATTTAATCAAAGCAAAAATATCATATTTCTTCTATAACTAGTTTAAACCATAGAGTTAACTCTATGTCAATGTTTTTTACCAGAAGCTGTTAGGATTGACACTTTTTTTATTGTATGTTATTTTTAACTAAGACTATTTAATATGATGTCACACTGACATATCGAAAGGATACTATATTATGAAAAATGAACTTTTAAAAATTGGACCGTTTACTGTTTACGGATACGGTTTAATGATTGCTTTAGGTGTGGTTGCCGCTTATATGGCAGCAGAATATAGAGCGAAAAAGAAAAATATGCCATACGAGATAATTCCATCATTAACGATCTGGTGTCTTGTCGGTGGAATTCTTGGTGCAAAACTCTTATACTTCATTACACAGATAAAGGAAATTATTGCCGATCCCAAACTATTGCTGGTGGTATCGGATGGTTTTGTGGTATATGGTGGTATCATTGGCGGAATCTTAACAGGATATTTATTTACAAAAAGAAATCATTTGAACTTTTTACAGTTTTTTGATTTGGTAATGCCTTCGATTGCATTGGCACAAGGCTTTGGTAGATTGGGTTGCTTTTTAGCAGGTTGCTGCTATGGCAGAGAAACAACAAGTCCTTTCGGAATCGTTTTTAAACACTCTGAATATGCTCCCAACGGAATTCATTTGGTTCCCACACAATTGATCTCCAGCGGACTGAATTTCCTAAATTTCTTTGTACTAATCCTGCTAGCAAAAAGAGTAAAATCAGACGGAAAAATTGCAGGATTTTATTTAGTTTTTTACAGCATTGGAAGATTTGTTCTTGAATTCTTCCGAGGTGATTTGGAAAGAGGAAACATTGGAAGCTTATCTACTTCACAATTTATCTCTATCTTCCTTTTCATTATAGGTTGCTTCTTTATCTTAATCCGCTTTCCAAAAAAAGAAATTATCACAGAATCCTAGTTTCTATAGAAGTATGTACATAAGGAAAGTCAATTATATTTGAAAGAGGGATTTATTATGGATTATACAATCAAACAGGTCTCAGAAAAAACTGGTTTAACAATTTATACTTTGCGGTACTACGATAAGGAAGGTCTACTTCCACTGGTCAAAAGGAGCAAAAGCGGAATTCGGAAATTCACAGATAATGATATAGAATGGATTGGGTTGATCTGCTGCCTTAAAAATTCAGGCATGTCCATCCAGCATATTAAAGAATTCATGGATTTATGCCTCTGTGGAAATGAAACAGTTGAAACAAGGAAAGAAATTCTTCTACAGCATAAAAAGTTTATATTAGAACAAATGGAACAGCTAAATTCAAGTCTGAATACAATTAACTATAAAATCGATCATTACAAGGAAATAGGAATATTTCACATTGATGATATGAAGAATCAATAATAACATTCCTTAATTTCTGTAGGTTCCTTATACATATATATAATCTCCTGATTGTATCATATAGCAAATCAGGAGATTTTCTATTCTATTTACCAGTGTATTCGGTTTTATCCAGCAAGTCGCCGCAGACTACAAAGGTAAAAATCGTTATTACAATACAACAGAAGGTAAATGGAAACGTACCTAAAAATGTTAATGAGGCTGGCAACATTAAGATAGCTGCTACACTAACTCCTACTCCTGGTGCCAAGACCACCATAAATAAAGTCATGCCAAGAATACCCGAGATTATTTTATTTGGCTGTCCACCAAAGATACGTTGGCATAATAAGGTATAACTTACAAAAATAGCTGCAGATGAAGCGTATGCCAATCCCAAAAACAGATTCAATAAAGGTGATGTTTTACTTGCTATGCATACCATTGTAAATATAATCACAGCATCAAAACATGGTTTTAATAGGGTCGTAACTGATGCTGCCAACACCTTTTTCATAGATTTATCAGGAATTAAATAAATATAGGGCTTACTTAATTCCATACTAAGCTTACCAAGGATTGTCATAAAGAATTGCAAATAAACTAAAATGCCTAAAATAATATATACCGAGATTTCCTTATTCATGTATTTGCAAAAGATAGCCGCACCAATCGAAACTAGAATCGTATAAGTATCAAGGTATAGGAATCTACTGGTTCGCCTTTTTTCTAGTAAATGTTTATAGAAAATTACACTACAGCCTTTGCCTTTCCTAATGCCAGTCTCTTTCTCTTTCACTTTCACCTTTTTTAATGTGCTTGTCCTTTTTCCATCCTTTGCATCCTGTAATCTCCGAAAGGTGATTTCAGTGGAGGTTAAAACATCTTCATAATAATCTGCATCACCACTGGTGAAATAAGCAATCATCAAAATACCGGTTATGGCAAATAATACGATAGCGATAACAAAACTTATAAGATTTGATTCTATGTATGCTTTCAGAAACATAATTGCCCATCCGGCTACTGGTATAAAAGAAAAGAAGGTAGAATCTAGCAGCCCCAAGGCATTCTTCCAAATCACACCACCATTTTTCATCTGTAAAACCAATATGCCTCCGCCAATAATTGCTACAATACAATATAAAATACCTTTTACTATAGTTTTTCTAAATGGATTGCCATTGGTAAATATATAAACTGCAATTGATACTATTTGTCCATGAAATAAGATCATAGCATAAATTAAGAAAATTGCTATGATACTTCCCCCATTTAAGCCAAAACTTAACTTGATGGTATTTGTCTGAAATATAATAAATACGGAGGTTAAAGCTGTCGTACCAAGCTGTTTTATTAATCCATATAATAATATTTTTCTTGATGAAATTGGAGATACAAAAAGCAATCCTACATCTGCCATATTAAATAAGGTTGACCCCGTTGATAACCCTGTCATTACAAAAGAAAAAAGAAATAACATACCCAGCCCGGCAACAATTCCATAAAGAATTCGTATATCCGTATAAGATTTCTTAACTAGTTCCGAACTTTGATCAAAAGAATTGACAAGGAAGAATACAATAACGACTATAATTATTAAGTATAATATGAAAAGAGCAGGTTTCTTTCTTAAATTAAGTAGTCTGTTTTTGATGGTAGTAAGTAAGAGATATCCTAATGCTTTCATAGTTTTTTCCTACCTTTGTCGCTACTTTCAGATAGTAAATCTGCATTTTTTTGCTCATCTTTCTTACGCTCTGTAATTTCAAAGAATAATTTTTCCAAATCTTCACCAGTTCCAGCAATCTCACTACGAGTCCTAGTAGCTGCTATCTTTCCATCCATCATGATATTCGTACTATCCCAGAATTCCGATACACTGTCCAGCATATGAGTACTTAATAAAATTGCTTTACCTTCCTTTTTATATTCCACTAACATCGATTTCAATTCTTTAATTGCATGAGGATCTAATCCTACCAAGGGTTCATCAAATAATAGTACTTTAGGATCTGGTAATAAACCACAACATATACTAACTTTTTGCTGCATGCCTTTCGATAATTCATTTCCAAGTTTATTCTTTTTATCATCCAGTTCAAAACGTTCAAATAGAACATTCGCTCTATCCTTCCAGTGTTCTAAAGAATATGCTCTTGCAATAAACTCCATGTGTTCCCAGATTGTTATCATATCATACAAAGCAGGAATCTCTGGTATGTACCCCAAATTTCTTTTGGCATCCATTGTTTTGTTCTTCTTACCACAAATTAAGATGTCACCTTTAAATCGCAATAATCCTGCTATACATTTAATTACCGTTGATTTGCCTGCTCCGTTTGGACCGAGCAATATGGAGATATCTCCTGGATTCACTGTAAAGTTTAGATTATCATTTGCAATTAGCTTACCATATTTTTTTATTACATTTCTAACTTCTATCATGAGTTCTCCCTCTGTAGTCAAAACAATCTACTTAACATAATGTATACTGCATATAAATGTATTATTGCATAGCTAAAATGGTAATTCAATACAATTATTATTAAGAAATTCTTACTTTATAGTCATTTCAAGAAAAGCAGTGCCATTTATAAATTAGGCGCTGGTTTTTAATCTGAAAATTTATTGCAATAACATCTTACATCTGGTATGATTAAATATACAATATTTCTAATGTTAAACATACCACATTTTTTTCTTGAAAGGAGCCATGAATGATAACTTTTAATATTGATTCCAAATCAAAAACACCCATGTATGAACAAATTTATAATTACATTAAACTCGAAATCAAAAACGGACATCTTCCTGATAAAACAAAGCTTCCTTCCGCCAGAAATTTAGCTGCCAATTTGCAGGTTAGCCGCAATACAGTAGACATGGCTTATGCTCAATTAGTTTCCGAAGGTTATATTGAGTCTATTCCGAAAAGTGGATATTATGTTGGGGTGATTTCAGATTTTGCTCCATTAAATATAACTCCTACTCCTTCTCTATCCCCGTCTGACAAACCCAAAGTAAATTATCGATATGATTTTTCACCTTTTGCAATTGACATTAATAGCTTTCCATATAACATTTGGCGTAAGCTATCAAAAGATTGTATGATTGATAATAATAATGATTTATTCCTTCTTGGGAATAATCAGGGTGATCATAACCTAAGAACAGCCATAGAACGATATTTGCGTGAATCACGTGGTGTTAAATGCGTCACTGATCAGATTATTATTGGAGCTGGTGCAGATTATCTCCTGCAGTTACTTTCACAGATACTTCAAACCATTGGTAATGATACCAAACATTCTATTGCCATGGAGAATCCTGCCTATAAACAGGTTTTCAAGATTTTCTCAGGTATGCACTACAAAGTCCACCCAATCGACCTAGATGATAATGGAATTCACATGAAAGATCTTTCAGAATCCAAAACTGATATTGTATATGTTACCCCTTCCCATCAATACCCTTTGGGAATTGTTATGCCCATAAAAAGAAGACTCGAACTATTACAATGGGCAAATGCCGTTCCAAACCGCTTTATTATTGAGGATGATCATGATAGTGAATTTCGTTATAAAGGAAAACCAATTCCAGCACTACAAGGCATTGATAATTCCGGAAAAGTAATCTATATTGGTACCTTTTCAAGAGCTATCGCTCCTGCTATCCGTATTGGATATATGGTTTTACCAAAAGTCCTAATGGAAATTTATAAAAAGTATTTCTATTACTATTCCTCTACTGTCTCCAGAGTCGATCAATATATAATGACTAATTTTATAGATGGGGGATATTTTGAACGTCATTTAAATAAAATGCGAAAGATTTATAAAAATAAACATGATTTATTAATACAACACCTTAAAGTATTTGGAGATAAAATTCAAATTGAAGGGGAAAATGCTGGCTTACATCTAGTTCTTAGAATAGCTACTACTGCAACTGAAAAAGAACTTATAGATGCTGCCGCAAAGAGCAGTATCCGGTTATATGGCTTAAGTGAACATTATCTTTCTCCCGCAATGCAAGTAGAAAGTGAAAAAAGCCTTACAACTCAGGCTATTTTATTGGGATATGCCAACGTAGCAGAGCAAGACCTACAATATGGTATTCAAGCACTGTATGAAGCATTAAAGGTATATCTATAGGTTTGTTAAATCCAGTAAAAGAAATTAAGTATAAAAATATGATTGTCTTTGGTTTCATAAGTTTATTTAGGTTTATGACACCAAAAACAATCCTATATAAGTCAACTACTATTCCTGCTTTTTAATATATTCACGTCCATATACGATATCTCTGCTGATTTGTTCTTTTAATTCCTTTACAGAATGAAAATGTACTTCTTTTCTCACTTGGGTATATAATGCTACCTCAATACGATAACCATATAAATCCGAATCAAAATCAAACAGGAAGGTTTCAACCCTTCGTTCCGGTGTCGTCCCCACAGTCGGATTATATCCGATGTTTGTTATTCCCGGATATTGGATTCCGTTTATTTTTGTTTTTGAAACGTATACTCCGTTGGGTGGAAGTAATTTTTGTTCCGATGGAATTAGGTTGGTTGTTGGAAACCCTAAGGTCCTGCCAATTTTTCTACCATGCTGTACTTCTCCCATGATTGTAAACGGCATTCCAAGCAGATCATTCGCTTCGTCCAGATTCCCTTCTGCAATTAGGCTACGTATGTAAGAGCTTCCAATGATCTGTCCATTTGTTTTCAGTTTTTCTAACACAATCAATTCATAGCCATAGACTTCTGACATTCTCCTAAGTAATTCTACATTTCCTTTTCGATTATGTCCAAAACAAAAGTCTGCTCCTACTACAATCTTCTTTGCATCCAGCTTTTCAATTAAAACCTCTTTAATAAAAATTTCAGGCTCCATGCTGGCAGTCTTTTCGGTAAAGGGATAAGATATCAAGACATCTATATCACTTTGCTCTAATAAATATCTCTTTTCTTCTTCCGTATAAATTAAGTTAATTTCTTTATCTGAAAAAAGATTACCGGGATGATACAGAAAACTAAACATCACTGCAGTAAACCCAACTTTCTTTTGTTCCATAATGAAATTTAACAAAAGCTGATGTCCTCTGTGTAAACCATCAAACTTTCCTAATGTTACAACGCAGTTATGAAGTTGAAATTCTGTCCTGCCTGCTATATATTTCATTTGTTTATGACTCCTATCTGCAATCAATTAACGCATCTTACAAAAACATTTTTACCGGTTTAAACCGATCATCGGCACGCTCAAATTGATATATACCAACAAAATTACATTCCCAATCATACACTCTGACCGGAAAAGTTTCCATGTCGTCTGTCGTAATCTGAAATGGTTCTGTTATGTCCATTAATGAAAAGCTATTTCCATTGTAAATATATTTTGAATATTCTTTCGCCACAATAACTTTCCTATAATCAGAGAACATATCATCCACTTTAATGAGTACATTATTTATCTGATTTTGTTCCATTAATTTTTCAACTTCGGATAACCTAATACTATTTTCTATCGAAAATTGTCCTACTTTCGTTCGAAGCAAACTTTTCATACAACCACCACAGCTTAGTTTAGCACCTATGTCATGACATAGTGTTCTGATATAAGTCCCCTTAGAGCAGTCTACTACTATTCTTACCTCTTGTTTCCTTAGATCTATATGGAGAATTTGAATATTATGGATTCGGACTCTTCTTGCGGCTCTTTCCACTTCTTTACCGGCTCTTGCCAATTCATACAAACGTTTCCCGTTTATTTTTATTGCCGAATACATAGGTGGGATTTGATCATATTCCCCGATAAAGCTATCGATAGCTTCTTCTATTTCCTGTCTGCCAGCGTTTACTTCCGATTTGCTTAGTACTACTCCACTGGTGTCCTGAGTATCGGTAGTCTGACCAAGTAAAAGAACTGCTTCGTAGGTTTTATCTTGGCCAGTCAATAAATCACATACTTTTGTGCCATTTCCCAAGCAAATAGGTAGAACGCCTTCTGCATCGGGATCTAGAGTTCCTGTATGTCCGATCTTTTTTTGCTTTACGATACCTCTCAATTTTGCAACAACATCATGAGAAGTATATCCTTTTTCTTTGTATACATTAATGATTCCGTTAATCAATACAATATCCCCTATTCCCTGGTTTGACCTAGTAATTGATGTTCGATATGAATGGTAAGATTGTTGATAACATCATGGATAGAACCATGCATGGTACAGCCGGCTGCCTTAATATGCCCGCCGCCACCAAAATAAGATGCAATTCTGCTCACATCTACCTTGTTATTTGCTCTCATACTTACTTTATATTCCTTAACATTGATTTCATAAATAAGAATTGCAACTTCAACACCTTGTGTGATTCTCATCTGATCAATAATGCCATCTAAGTCACTTGCTACTGCATTATAAAATTCTAATATTCTTTTACTAACAGAAGAAACGATACAAGAACCATCTAAAATTATCATACTTTCCAGTAGACATCGTCCCAATATCTGATTCTGGGTATAACTTTTTGAATAGAAAGTATCGTCTATTATTTTTGAAAAGGGTACCCCTTTTGCGATTAATTTACCTGCAATAGTCATGGTTTTATTCGATGTATTGGAATGTTTAAACACACCTGTATCGTGTATAATACCAAGATATAATGCTTCAGCGACCGGTAAATCTATTTTTTCTTCCTCAAACAAGTCAAAGAGTACTTCACAGGTAGAACTTGCATCTGATAATACATGATTCAAATCTCCAAATTGTGTATTGCTGATATGATGATCGATGTTAATCGTTCTTTTGGCATCCTTAAAATACTCTAAGGCAAATCCCAACCGATCCTCACTACCACTATCTAGAGATATAAAAAGGTCGTACTTAATCTTCTTATTATTCTCCTGTTTTATGCAATCTGTATCAGATAATAAGTAAAAACTTTTAGGAATTGGCTCTAAATACAAGTCAATGCTCGTATCAGAAGTTAGATTTTTTTTCAGATAATGGTATAGTGCAATACTAGAACCTGTGCAATCACCATCCGGTCTGACATGACCAGCTATCCCTATTGTTTTTGCCTCTTTTATTTCTTCTAATATATTGTTCATCTAACCTCTTTTCTGAATATATAGGTGATGAAAATATTGTTATTCTTCGTCCTCATTTTCTTCAAAATCATCATCGCCATAATATTCTTCATCTTCTGAATTTTTTTCGTTCGTATCAATATTCTTATTCACATCATCAATCAGTTTTGACATATTAACACCATATTCGATGGACTGGTCCATAACAAAGATTAATTCCGGGGTATTCCGAAGGTTAATATTCTTAGCTAATTGTCCTCTCATAAATGGCGCGGCACTTCTTAGTCCGGTTAAGGTATCCTTCCTGGATTCTTCATCACCTAATACACTTATATATACTTTTGCATGTTTTAAGTCAGGTGCTACATCTACTGCCACTACAGATGTCATAGGGTTAATTCTCGGATCCTTAAGCTCTCTGCTAATTAAAACACTTAACTCACGTTGTACTTCCCCATTAATTCTAGTGTTTTTAATACTATTTTTTCTCATTATATAATTTAACCTCTTTCTTCCTACTGCAGAGCTAACTGCAACAGAACTTCAATGTTGACGGAACGCCACAGTATTAATCTACCGCGGCGCTTCTTCATTTGAATTATTATCTTGGAACTTCCTGCATCATATACAATTCAACAAGATCAAATTCTTTTATATCGTTATATTTTTCAAATACGAGACCACATTCATATCCGGAGGCAACTTCCTTTACATCGTCTTTAAATCTCTTTAAGGATGCAAGAGCACCTTCAAATATTTGCACTCCGTCTCGACTGATTCGTGCAGAACAACCTCTTACAATCTTTCCGTCTAATACATAAGAACCAGCAATCGTACCTAAGCCGGAAGCCTTAAATACCTGTCTAACTTCAGCATGACCGATAACTTTTTCTTCAAATATCGGATCAAGCATTCCTTTCATTGCTGCCTCTACATCTTCAATTGCATTGTAAATAACACGATACAGCCTTATATCAACCTTTTCTCGATCTGCTGTTTCTTTTGCAGAATTATCAGGACGAACATTAAATCCTATGATAATTGCATTGGAAGCACTTGCCAAAATAACATCGGACTCATTAATTGCCCCAACACCACCATGAATACAACGAACAGCAACTTCATCGTTACTCAATTTAATAAGACTTTGTTTCATAGCCTCTACAGAACCTTGTACATCTGCTTTTACAATAACATAAAGCTCTTTGATATTACCGGCCTTAATCTGAGAGAACAAACCATCCAAGGATAATTTGGCTTTTGTATCTGCCAGGAGTTTTTCCTTTCCTTGCGTGATATATGCTTCAGAAATAGAACGTGCTTCTTTTTCATTATCCGTAGCCATAATTACTTCACCGGCATCTGGAACTTCATTTAATCCAAGTATTTCTACAGGTGTAGAAGGTCCAGCTTCTTTCACGCGTCGGCCTTTATCATCCATCATGGCTCTTACTTTACCAAAGGAAGAACCAATAACAATGGAATCTCCCACATGCAACGTTCCTTTTTGAACAAGAATTGTTGCGACAGGACCTCTTCCTTTATCTAATTCAGCTTCTATTACAACACCTCTGGCATTTCTATTCGGATTTGCCTTTAATTCTCCCATTTCTGCTGTAAGAACTATCATTTCGAGTAATTGTGTAATACCTTCCTTTGAATGAGCGGAAACCGGTACAAATATCGTATCACCGCCCCAATCTTCCGCAACAAGTCCATGTTCCGTTAACTCTTGTTTTACACGTTCAACGTTAGCACTTGGTTTATCAATTTTATTAATTGCAACTATAATCTGGATACCTGCTGCTTTCGCATGGCTGATTGCTTCAACTGTCTGCGGCATAACACCATCGTCTGCTGCTACTACTAGGATAGCGATATCTGTAGATTGTGCACCCCTCATTCTCATAGAAGTAAATGCTTCATGGCCAGGTGTATCTAAAAATGTGATTTTTTCTCCGTTTATATCAACGATATAAGCTCCAATGTGCTGAGTAATTCCACCTGCTTCGTGAGAAGTAACATGAGTTTCTCTAATAGCATCTAAAAGTGAAGTCTTTCCATGATCGACATGACCCATAACACAGACAACCGGAGGACGTTTTTCCAACGTAGCTGGATCTTCTTCATCCTCTTTCAGTAATTCTTCTACCACATTTACCTTAACTTCAAGCTCAGCAATGATATCATAATCAATTGCAATTTCTTCTGCTTCTTCAAAGGTAATCTCTTGGTTAATGGACACCATTTTACCAGCAAGGAAGAGTTTCTTCACTAATACAGATGCCGGTTTCTTCATCGCATCTGCTAGTTCCTTAATTGTAAGTACTTCCGGAATAGTGATGGATTTTATTTCATCTTCCACAGCCTGTGTCTGAACTGGTTTTGGCTGAATAAACTGACCTTTTCTATATGGTTTGATGATATTAATATCTTCTTCCATATTTTTATGGTTGTAATTATTATTTCTATTATTATTTTTGTTATTCTTATTTGTTCTACTGTTTCTATTATTAACTGAATCACTTCTTGACATTCCAAGAGGTGCATCTAGCTTTTTCGTATCTGTTGACCGGGAATCATTGCGATAATTTCCATTATTACCAGTACCATAACTTCTGTTCTGATATCCACCTCCAGTACCAGAACCGGCTCCTTGCTGTCCAGTACGGTTTTGATTGTTATATCCACCAGATTGATATGGTCTGCCACCTTGAGAATTGGAATTATACGGTCTACCTGTTGATGAACTGTTTTGATTTGGTCTTCCAGTATTATTACCAGAACCAGAATTTTGATAAGGTCTTCCAGTATTATTTGTATTCTGATAAGGTCTTCCAGTGTTATTATTGGTATTCTGATAAGGTCTTCCTGCATTATTACCGGATTGGTAAGGTCTTCCTGTATTGTTTCCGTATGAATTTGGACGTCCCGTACTTGTTCCATCATTTGGTCGTTGGTTGTTGTAGCCATAATTTGGTCTGCTTTGCTGTCCATCCTGACGGTTGGCATTGTTTTGACGGTATTGCCCATTCTGGTTATATGGTCTGTTATATCCACTTTGATTATTTTGTCCGCCTTGGTTATTCGTTCCGGTTTGATTTCCCACTGGACGATTTTGTCCTTGCTGACGATACCCACCAGATTGATTATTCATAGGTCGGTTCTGTACACCTTCACCCATTGGTCTCTGACCTTGCTGATTATTTTGATATCTATTATTATTTGTATTCGTTGGTCTGCTATTTTGATTGTTCATTGGTCGATTCTGTGGATTCTGTCCTACAGGTCTTTGATCTTGTGATGTACTAGAATTTGGGCGGGAATAACCCGTACCTACCGCAGGTCTTGCATTTTGTTGTCCAGCAGAAGGCACTCGGTTTTGAGCAGGAGAACTACTTGCATTTACGGGCCTTGACGCATTGGTATTAACAGCAGGCTTAGCTGTTGGTTTATCCTGGGATGAAAATTGCTTTTTAACCAGGCTAATAGAAGATTCCTCTAAATTACTCATATGGCTCTTAACTTCTATACCCTGATCTTTCAAATAATTAATAATATCTTTACTCGGTTTATCTATTTCTTTTGCTAATTCATATACTTTGATTTTTGCCATACTTACTACCTCCACTATTTACGACAGGACTGAATCCATGTGGCCATACATTCGTCCTCTTTGATTGTGTTCAGTTGCTTTTCTACCATATCAGCCAAGCCTTGATCCAATAGAACCAGAGATGCTCTGAATTCCTTTCCTATTGCGTGGCCAAGTTTTGTTTTTTCACCAAAAAAGTAAATCGGCACTTTGTAGTAAGTACACATATTGGTAAACATTTTTTTTGTATTATTTGATGCATCTTCTGCAATAATAACTACTTTGGCTTTACCTTCTTTTACTGCTTTTTCTGACGAAAACTCACCACTGACAAGATGACCTGCTTTTGCAGCTAATCCAACGTAAGAAAAAACTTTTTTTTCAACAATAGGTTTGAGGTTGGTACTATGATTCTCTTGATTCAAGTCCAATCAACTCCTTTTCTAACTCTTCATACACTTCATGAGGAATGTTCACTTTTAAAGAACGTTCCAGCCCACGGTTTTTTATTGCTTTTTTTAGGCAATCCATAGAGTTGCATAGGTATGCTCCTCTACCGTTCTTCTTTCCGGTAGCATCCATGCTAATTTCATTTTCCGGTGTTTTTATAACACGAATTAATTCTTTTTTATTCTTCATTTCCCCGCAGCCGATACACTGTCTTAGAGGAATTTTTCTTGTTACACTCATATGCGACTCCTGTCTTAAGTATAAGCTTAATTAAAATCTTCTACCTGTGATTCGCTCTTAATATCAATCTTAAATCCAGTCAATCTTGCAGCTAATCTTGCATTCTGACCTTCTTTACCGATTGCTAAAGATAATTGATAATCTGGTACTATGACACGGGCGCTCTTCTCATTCTCATCAACGTCTACGGATAACACTTTAGCCGGACTTAATGCGTTTTCAATTAAAGCAGCGGGATCTTCACTCCAATTGATAATATCAATTTTCTCACCGCGTAATTCGTTAACAATAGCATTGACTCTAGCACCATTTAGTCCGACGCATGCTCCTACAGGATCCACGTCATGATTATTGGAGTATACAGCCATCTTTGTTCTGGAGCCAGCTTCTCTTGAAATGCTCTTTATCTCAACCGTTCCATCTTTTACTTCCGTTACTTCTGCTTCAAATAATCTCTTTACTAATTCCGGATGCGTACGAGAAACGGTTATTTTGGGACCTTTCGTAGTATCTTTTACTTCCAAAACATAAAGCTTAATACGTTCTGTTGGTCGAAAACGTTCTGTTCTAACCTGCTCATTTTCAGTAAGTACAGCATCCACTTTACCTAGATTAATACTTACATTATTCCCTACGTAACGCTGTACAATGCCAGTAACAACATCTTTTTCCTTGGTATAATATTGATTAAACAGAACTTTTCTTTCTTCTTCTCTAATTTTTTGAACAACTACCTGTTTTGCTTTTTGAGCAGCAATACGACCAAAGTTTTTTGGAGTCACCTCTACATTTACTATGTCACCAAGTTCAAATTTCGGAAATTTTAATTTTGCTTCTTCTACACTGATTTGCAAAATTGGGTCTTCTACTGTTTCAACAATTTCTCTTTCCGCAAAAACACTAACAGCACCAGTTTCTCTGTTTATGTTAACTTTAATATTATCTGCTTTTCCAAAATGATTTTTACAAGCAGCAACTAAGGAATTTTCCATTGTTTCTAATAGAATTTCTTTACTTATATCCTTTTCCTTTTCAATTTGATTTAATGCATCGATTAACTCTTTATTACTATTCATTTTCTATTAACCCTCCTCAATATTTTCTTAATCCGTTCATTAAAAATCAAATGCCAGTCGAATCAATGATATGTTTGTTCTTGGAATATCAATTGTACTTTCATCATCAAATTTTAAAGTTACTGTATCATTATCATAGCCTTTCAAGAATCCAATAAATTCCTTCTGCTTATTGATAGCTTTATAAAGTTTAACTTCTACCTCTTTATCTATACTTCTTGCAAAGTCTTTATCCTTTTTCAAGTGTCTGCCCAAACCGGGTGAGCTTACTTCTAAAATGTAAGCATCCGGAATAAAATCCTTTTGATCTAGAAGATCACTTAAGGCCCTGCTGACTAATTCACAGTCATCAACAGTGATTCCTCCTTCTTTGTCAATAAAAACCCTTAAGAAGAAATTGCCGCCTTCTTTTACGTATTCAACATCTACTAATTCAAATTGATTATTTGTAATAATAGGTTCTAATAATTGTTCCGTTTTTTGTTCGTATTCCTCTTTCTTTGCCATGTTATACCTCTTTCTGCTGACTATAACCCTGTATGCAAAACCATGTGCAGACAAGCTTAACACCACTATCGCTTTACCAATTTGCCTTCGCACAACATATTAAGAGTGGACTTTCGCCCACTCCCATTCGTTACGTATCATACTTACAATTGTTAATTATAGCACTCATTTCCTTAGAATGCAAGCTATTTTTAAATATTTTCCAGTTCATCCGTTTTATCCATAATTTGGATAACTGCTTATGAGTTTTATATAAAATTATCTTCTATGGGCAAGTTCTTTCACAATATCGTTCCAATCAAGGTTGCATTCTGCCATTAATACCATGAGGTGATATAAAAAGTCAGAAATCTCGTATTTTAATTCTTCAGCATCCGGATTCTTTGCAGCAATTACGATTTCAGTGGCTTCTTCTCCACATTTCTTTAATATCTTATCAATTCCCTTATCAAACAGATAATTCGTGTAAGAGCCTTCCTTCGGATTATTTTTGCGATCCAAAATCACATTATATACATCATTAAATACGGTTAATGGATTTACTTCATCATATTCTTTTTTTACTAAATCGGTAAAAAAGCATGTTTGGTTACCAGTATGGCATGCAGCACCTATCTGAAGTACCTTTGCTAAGATAGTATCCCGGTCGCAATCAATCTTTATTGACTTTACATATTGGAAATGTCCTGAGGTTTCTCCCTTCGTCCAGAGCTCGCTGCGACTTCTGCTGTAATATGTCATCTTACCAGATTCAACAGTACGATTGAAAGCCGCTTCATTCATATAAGCAACCATTAGCACCTCGCCTGTTTTATAATCTTGAGCAACAACAGGGATCAGCCCATCCTGATTCAATTTGAACTCACTAAACTTCATGTTACTCTCAAACGTATTAATTTCAAGATTTTGAGCTTTCAAGGATGTTTTTGCCTTAAACATGTCTTTATTCTTGTAATAATTCGTAGAAATACCTATGACATCCTTCGGTTCTAACAAAGAAACAATGTCATTCTTAGATAAGCTGTCACGTATGATAATTGGCATATTTACCAATTCAATTGCACAAAGAATATCCGAGGAAAGTTCAATATGTTTTAATAAAACTGCATATACACCAAGTTCTTTTAAGGATGTAATAAATTCTTGATTAAGAATATCTTTATAATGATCAAGCTCGATTATAATCTTATCTTTACCAAAACGATTAGATGCTTCTTTAATCACATTATTATCTTTTAATAAAGAGTATTTAATAACTACATAAGATGCACCAGTATACAAAGCCTTTTTTACATCTTCAAAACGCTTCACATAACAACCAATCAACACTGGAATATCCACCTGTTTTATTAAATCTTTTACTACTCCGAGAAATTCCGTTTCTGATTCTTCATCCACAGAGTAATTAAACAAAAACAATTCATCTGCCCCACCATATTCATATTGTACAGCTTCGTTAATAATGTTAACAGGCAGTTCGTTTTCACAGTTTATATATGGAATTATTTTTTTATACATGATCTCCTCTTCTCCTTATTATTTACTTATACTAGGCATTACTAAACTATTGTTAGTGTCTATGATTGTTCCAATGTGTTCTTTGTCTGTCGTTACTATTTGCAGAAATTGTTTGAACGTCACATACAATGCATTTATTGTATGTGTAAGTCAAATAATTTCTGCAAATTGTAGAGACAGCCAAAGAACACAGGAACATCAATAGACACTAGCAAGAGTTTAGCAAATGCCTATTAATCCACTGTACCTTTGGTTGATAGCACACCATCTATCCTGCTATCCATACCAATCGCCTGATCCAAAGCCTTTGCAAAGGCTTTAAATACAGCTTCTACAATATGATGATTGTTGCATCCATTTAACATTTTAATGTGAAGATTCATACCAGAAGCATAGGATATTGCATAAAAGAATTCTTTTACCAGTTCCGTATCCATATAGCCGATTTTATCAATTGTGAGAGGAACATCGTAAACTAAAAAAGGTCTTCCTGATAAATCAAGAGCACATAAGGCAAGTGCATCATCCATTGGTAACATCGCATTTCCATATCTTCTGATACCTCTCTTATCGCCCAAAGCAGCTCTAATTGCTTGCCCTAACACAATTCCGGTATCCTCTACTGTATGATGAGAATCTACAAACAAATCCCCATTTACCTCTAATTTCAAATCAAAGAAACCATGCTTGGCAAAACTGTTTAGCATATGATCAAAGAAACCGATTCCCGTTTCAATCTGAGCAATGCCGGTCCCGTCTAAATTCAATTCTAACTTAATATCTGTTTCTTTTGTTTTTCTCTCAATTACTGCAGTTCTAGCCATGTGCACCTCTTTCTGCATAGTAACATAATATGCCTTTATTTTACTCATTTTTCAAAACGAACAGCAATGGAATTCGCATGCGCCGTTAAACCTTCTGCCGTTGCGAATCTTATAATATCCTCGTGAACCGGTTCCAAAGCTTCTCTTGAATAAGATATAATACTGGATTTTTTAATAAAATCATCAACGCTTAATGGAGAAAAGAATTTTGCTGTACCATTCGTAGGTAATACATGATTCGGACCAGCAAAATAATCACCTAAAGGTTCGCTGCTATATTCGCCCAAGAATATTGCCCCAGCATTTTTTATTTTCGTCATGATATCAAACGGATCTTTGGTTAAGATCTCCAAGTGTTCGGATGCAATTTCATTCGCTGTATCAATAGCTTCACCCATAGAATCTGCAAGAAGGATGTATCCGTAGTTATCTAAGGATTTTTGCATAATTTCTTTTCTGGATAATTGGTTAACAAATCTATCCACCTCAATGGATACCTGCTCTGCAACTTCTTTACTGGTTGTCACCAGAATAGCAGATGCAAGCTCATCATGTTCTGCCTGGGATAATAAATCTGCGGCAATATATCTTGGATTAGCAGTTTCATCTGCGATAACTAGAATTTCACTTGGTCCTGCAATAGAATCAATACTCACATGACCATAAACAGCTTTTTTAGCAAGAGCTACATAAATATTACCAGGCCCCACGATTTTATCTACTTTAGGAATACTTTCTGTTCCATGTGCAAGAGCAGCAATTGCCTGTGCACCACCAACTTTATAGATTTCTGTTACTCCTGCTTCTTTTGCAGCAACTAAAGTACCAGCATAAACTTTTCCGCTCATATCCGGTGGGGTAACCATCACAATTCTATCAACTCCAGCTACTTTTGCAGGAATTACATTCATCAATACAGAAGAAGGATATGCAGCTTTTCCGCCTGGTACATAAACACCAACAGCAGCAATTGCTGTTACCTTTTGACCTAAAATAACTCCATCCGGTCTACTGTCAAACCAGCTGTATTGCTTCTGTTTTTTATGATAATCCTCTATATTAACAACCGCTTTACGAATAACGTCTAATACGGAAGAATCTATCATCGTATAGGCTTCCTGTATTTCTGCTTCTGTAACACGAATATTGCCTTCATTAATATCCGCCTTATCAAATCTTTTGGTATAATCAAAAATCGCCTGGTTTTTCCTTACCTTTACATCTTCAATAATGCTATTCACTGTTTCTGTATAGGACTCGTACTGATTTGGACTACGTTTCAACAGGTTTTCCAATATATTTTTCTTAGATTGTGAATCTAATTGAATTATTCTCATATTGATACCTTTACTCCCTTCTGCCTTACTGGGCACAAAACATTTATTTTGAGATTACTTCCCTCAAATCGTTTATTAATTTTGTTATTCGCTCATGCTCCATCTTCATACTTACCTGATTGACTACCATCCTGGCAGATAGCGGACAGATTTCTTCCAGTACTTCTAAGCCATTTTCCTTTAAGGTGGAGCCGGTCTCAACGATATCTACGATTACTTCGGACAATCCGACGATCGGAGCCAATTCGATAGAACCATTTAATTTAATAATTTCTACCGTCTGATGCTTTTTATTATAGAAGTAATCTTTTGCTATGTTCGGATATTTGGTAGCTACCCGAATTAATTCACCATGTTGTAATAATTCCTTTGCTTCTTTTGGCCCAGCCACACACATCCTGCATTTACCCAATCCTAAGTCAATTACTTCGTATAATTTTCTTCCCTCTTCCAAAATGGTGTCTCGTCCAACTACTCCGATATCCGCTGCACCATATTCAACATAGGTAGGAACATCATTTGCTTTTGAAAGGAATATTTTAATTTTTTGTTCTTCATTTACAAATATTAATTTCCTGGAATTGGGATCTTTCATTTCTTCACAGGAATATCCAATTTGTTCTAAAATTTCCAGTGTTTTCTTTGCTAATCTGCCCTTCGCAAGAGCAAAAGTTAAATATCTCACCGTCTGTTTTCCTCCAATCATAATTTGAATTACTTCATAAGTTCCTTCACCAGTACTTCCTTGACTTCTCCACTTTCCGTGTGAATTACCTTAATAAGCTCAGAAGTTTCAAAATATAGAATCTCATTGATTGCATTACGCAATGCATAGGAGGTATAGTCCTCGATAGAATTACCTTCTTCTCGCAATAATTCAACATTCTTATCTAGACATCTATAATGCTTTGCTAACATGATTGCACTATGAAGCAGTTTATCCTTGTATAAAATCAAAGTACTATTTGAATCAGACTGTATTTCAATTTTTTGTCTTGATAGGGCCATCAGAAGCTGATCTACCAAAATAGCCATTCCAATAGCGGGTGCATTTTTACCAAATTGCCCTACCAAATTATCATAACGTCCACCATCAACGATGTTATCCCCTGTGCCATAGGTATAAGCACGGAAGATGATTCCGGTGTAATAATTATATTTACTCAGCATACCAAGATCAAAGGTTATATACTTCTCTAATCCATAAATCTTTAAAATATCATATAATTGCTCCAGACGTTCAATTGCCCTTAACGCTCTTGCATTCTTGGTAAGTGTTTTTGCAAAGGTTAATTTATCCAACGTTCCAAATAATTGAGGTAAGGTTAAGAAAACCGTCTTTAATTCGGAGTTGATATCCTTACTCGATATCATTTCTTCTACCCCAAACATATTCTTATTCTCAATCAGAATTCGAAGCTGTGTCTCTTCTTCTTCATCAAATCCAGCTTCATTCACCAATCCACGGAAAAAATCAGCCTCACCGATTTCCACTTGAAATTCTTTCAGTCCAGCTTGCAGAAGGCATTCAATCGTCAATGCCAACATTTCTGCATCCGCATCGGTGGAAGCATCGTTCATTAATTCAGCGCCCAATTGTGTGGATTCCTTTAATTTCCCCTGATAGCTGCTGTTATTAATAAATGTACTACCCATATAACACATGCGAATGGGAAACTTTTCATCTTTATAATATTTTGCAGCACAACGAGCAATGGACGGTGTAATATCTGGTCTTAGTACTAAGGTGTTACCTTCACGATCAAAAAATTTATACATATCCTTGGAAGCAACCGTACCCCGCTCTTTACTAAAAATATCAAAAAACTCAAAGGTTGGCGTCTGTATGTCTTTAAAACCGTGTAGTTTCATAACATGATGTAGACGATTTTGTAATTGCAGTTTTCTTTCACATTCGGAATTGTAAATATCCCTGACTCCTTCTGGTGTATGTAATAATTTATCAATCATAATAAACTCCTGACTCCCTGCTTGTATTATAGAAATGGCAGAGGAAAACTACTTTATTGTTGTAACGTGATAATTCGCTACCATATTAATTCATTATTATAATATATTCACTTCTGGATGTCAACTAGGAATCCTGCTCCTTTTCTCTCTGACAAATATCCCTTGCCAAATTCTCTAAATAATGAATATAAAGATTATTCTTACAAACTATCTCGTCATCCGGATTCAGTTCTTCATATCGAAAACTTTTCTTTCCTCCACTTTGAGCCCTTTCCCAAAATAATAACAGTTGTTTGTATGGAAGATAATGAAATACATTCCTTTTTGAATAGTAAAGCAACAGGAAGGCAATGCCCCCCTGTTCTTCAAATTCTCTCATAAAATTAACCTGATGTTCATGCACATTTTGCAAAGAAAAGGTATTCACGGCACATTCTTTTGCATCAAAACAAACCGGTATTCCTTGAACAACACCGATGTAATCCACCGTACTCTTTTCTTCAAAATAAGCAAGAGTAATATGACGATTCTCTTTGTCAATCGTAATCGGTGTAATCGGCGTAGGAACTTTTTGAATCAACGCTAATTTTTTGTCTCTGTACTTTAAATTTGTAAAATTTATTAATTCTTCTAAAGCGGAACCTCTTAGGCCCCTAGAATTCCAAGATGGCATAATCTTCTCCTTTGTACCGAGTTAAAATAGATCCTTTCTTATTTGTTTAAAATACTCCGGTAATTCTGCCTTTAGTGTTTTGCCTGACAGATATTTAAACTCTCCCTCCATATTGGGAAAAATAATCTCATAAGAATGCAATAGTTGGTGCTCTAATCGGTATTTACTTCGAAACTGCTTATTAACACTCTTGACACCGTATTTGCCATCTCCGATAATTGGATAACCGATACTGCATAGATGAGCACGTATCTGATGTGTTTTTCCTGTTATCAACTTAACTCGAAGCAGGGTAAATTCTTCACTATATTGTATTGGCTGGTATTCGGTTTTAATTGGGTCACTGCCTTCCATCCTAGTCTTGGAAATGATGACCTGGTTCGTTTTTTCGTTTTTCAATAAATAACCTGAAATAGCACGAGATTCACTTAATTTTCCTTTCACGATACATAAATAATATTTTTGTATTGTTCTGTCGCGGAATATTTCTGACATCGTCTGTAAACCAAGCAAGGTCTTACCTGCCACGACAATTCCACTGGTATTACGGTCTAAGCGATTACATATTGCCGGTTTAAAGGTCTGCAATTCCTCCTTGGTAATCTGTTCTGTGCTCAACAGATACGACAGAATATGCTCTACTAAAGATATATCGGTAGAAGCTGCTTTTTGTGAAAGCAAGCCTGCAGGTTTATTAACAACCAGAATATTCTTATCTTCAAAAATCGTCTCAAATTCATGTTCTACAGCTGTAGCATTAAAGCACTCACTGAAATTACTTATGGTATCTTCTGATAAGAAGAGCCTAATTTCATCGTTTAGCTCTGTCTTCTCAGAACCATCTGCTTTCTTACCGTTTAATGTAATATTTTTCTTTCGAAGCATTTTATAAATAAAGCTTTTTGGAGCTTTGTTTAATTGCTTTAACAATAGCTTATCCAATCGCTGCCCTGCCTCATTACTTCCAACTGTAATCAGTTTCATAACAAACTCCTGTCATTTTTAATTCATAACGATTAAGACATCATAAGTCCTAATTAAGGATATCATATGAATAGCGCTGTATGTATATTCAACTTTTAGTAATTGAGGACTTATGACGTCTTAATCTCTAATCTAATATCTCAAGAAAAGAATGTATGTAATAATCTGATTGCTGGATAATTTCATTTTTTTCTGCCTTTGAGAATGGATCATATACACCACATACTTTCATACCGGCTCGCTTGCCTGCCATGACACCAGCTAATACATCTTCAAATACCAGACAATGCTCTGCACCAACGCAAAGATCACTGGATACTTTCATATAGATGTCTGGTGCTGGTTTTCCTTGCTTCACTTCACAAGAGGTTCGAATAGATTCAAAATAAGTTTTAATATTAAGTTTTTCGATAATCAAATCAACCAATTCTCTAGAGTTGCTAGTAGCTATACCAGCTCTAATATGATTGTCTTTTAAGGATTTCAGTAAAGTAAGAGCACCTTCCTTTAATGGGACTTCATTGCAATACTTATCCCTAGCCATACGATTCCATTCCGCTTGAATTTGTTCAATCGAATCCGGTATATCAAAGCGTTCCTTAAAATAAATGGCTGTTTCCGTGAAACTCATACCTTCAATCGTCGGCTGTAAATCCTCAGGATATTCGTAACCAAATTTATGCAAATAATCAATATCAATATCTTTCCACATCCACATGGAGTCGATTAATGTTCCATCTAAATCAAACAAAACCGCTTTCACATTATTTAACATATCTTTACCACTTTTCATAATCATCTTATCTCATTGAATTGCCTTAAGTTTGGCAAGTTCTTCCTTTGTTAGTTTTCTATATTCTCCTGGAGCAAGTGTCTCATCCAAGCTTAATTCTCCCATTCGCAATCTCTTCAAATAAATCACTTCCATGCCAACAGCTTCGAACATCCTTTTCACTTGATGAAACTTACCTTCAAAAATTGTAACTTCAACTGTAGATATATCTGCGCTTTCTAATACGGTTAATTCTGCAGGGAGCGTTGTAAAATCCACACCAAGTTTGATGCCTTGCTTAAACACCTCTATCTCAAGATCCGTAACTCTTCCTCTGATACGGGCAAAATATACTTTACCCACATGTTTTTTTGGAGATAACAGCTTGTGTGCTAATTCCCCGTCATTTGTTATCAGTAACAACCCTTCGGTATCCTTATCCAATCTTCCAACTGGAAATATATCATTTTTCTTTGAGTCTGTAATAAGATCAATTACTGTCTTGCTCAAATTATCTGTTGTAGCCGAAACTACACCTGCTGGTTTGTTCAGCATAAAGTACTCATATGCTTCGTATTCAATTATTTGATTATCAAAGCTTACTACAGAGTTTGAAGTATCAATCTTAGTATCCGCAGCTTTTATGACCTCACCGTTTACCTGTACCCTGCCTTTTCGGATATATGTTTTTACTTCGCTCCTGCTACCTATTTTCATATCTGCAAGATATTTATCCAAACGAACCGGTGCACCCATTGTTATAATTCCTTTCTGTTCTTACATCCATCGCCAGCCAGGCTGGTATTTGTTTTTTAAAGTTCCACCATGAAGTTTTCCCCAGCCTAAGGGATATCCATCAACACAAATTAATTTCCAACCATCCTCGTAATCTTGTGAAACAGCGATGGTTTCACATTTTAAATACTTAATTGCATCGGGATCATTAGCTGACAGATTTATAATATGACCATATTCCGTTTGCTTTAATGCACTGGCTAAAGCCTGATTCGGTTCAAAACGGTTCTTCTTCATCTCACCTAAGAGCAAACCCTGCCTCATGATACGAAGTCCTTTTAATTCCGGTAATTCCGTTGGTACAAGATATATTCTTTCCTCTCGGATTTCAAACTCTTTATGTTCAATCTGAATGTCCAACTGATGAATAAATTCTTCTGCTTCCTTGGATAAATTACACTTCTTCTGCTTTCTATCTGCTAATGCCGATGGCAGATTGGAACTCTCTTTCTGAAGCAGGGCCATAAAATGTCCTTCTCCATGTAACCGGTGCGGCCATAGCCGGATACAATTCTTTAATTCCTCTGGTCCGTTAACCCATTCCGGTCTTCCAAAGTCAAAACCATCATAGGAAATATCTTTTTCACTACTTTCACTGCTTTTTCTTTCCTTAAGAGGATTTACCACATGAAATTCCGGACACTGTTCTAAAAGAAAAGCAACCGTTCCTTCATCTTCTTCCGGAGAAAAAGTACAGGTGGAGTACAACATACTTCCACCTGGTTTTAACATCTTTGCAGCAAAAAGAATGATTTCTTTCTGCAGTTGACTATAATAGCCTACACCACATTGCTCCCAAGACTTTATCATGGCAGGACTTTTTCGAAACATTCCCTCTCCCGAACAAGGTGCATCCACCAGTATTTTATCAAAATAACCTTCAAATTGCTTTGCCAGTTTTGAAGGGTTTTCACTCACTACTACAGCATTCTGTACACCAAAAAGCTCTATATTTTTCAGTAATGCTTTTGCCCTAGAATTGCTGATATCATTTGCTACAAGCAATCCTTCTCCTCCCAGTTTTGCAGCCAACTCTGTACTTTTTCCACCAGGTGCTGCACATAAATCCAAAACTTTATCACCTGGCTTTATCGGCAGTAAATTAGCAGGGGTCATAGCACTTGGTTCCTGTATATAATATAAACCGGCATGATAATATGGGTGTCTCGCCGGTTGGTCTTTTCCATCATAATAATACCCATTTTCAATCCAAGGAATTCGTTTTACCTCAAAAGGGCAGATAGCCTCAAATTCTGCCGGACTAATCTTCAATGTATTTACCCGAATTCCACTATAATGTTTCTGTTCAAAGCATTTGATATATTCGTCATACTCATCCCTTAACAGTTCTTTCATTCTATCTTCAAATTGCTTTGGTAAGGTCATTGCTTTCTCCTTTTCATTCCCTTCTGTACTAACGCAAACTTTGAGCTCGGTATCCCTCCGATATGATATCCAATTCTTTATTAAAACGTTCTAATTGGGTCAAATCTCCAGATTCATATATTCGGAAGAATTCATCCTGAATTTTTATGACCTCTCGTTTGTTCGCTACCTTATAAAGATTTTGAATATTGGTTAAAATATCGGCTACCATATTTGCCTTTATTCGGAATGAATTCTGGGCATCCATAATCTCACTTCGTACTTCTGACATTTCCTGTTCTAATACCAAGATAGCATCCGCTGCTTTCGATAGTCTTACCTTAATATGCTCCGGCATATTCTGCTTATATTTATATTGCAAAGAATGTTCAATGGTTGCCCAGAAGTTCATGGCTAATGTTCGAATCTGAATCTCCGCTTGTATTTCCTTCGTACCACTTAAGGTCTGCACGGTATAATAGACGATCATATGATAACTCCGATATCCGCTGGGTTTTTTATTTACTATATAATCCTTCTCACTTTTCACACGCATATCGGTGCGTTTCTTAATAATCTCTACAACTTTATTGATATCTTCTACGAACTGACATATGATCCGAACACCGGCGATATCTTCCATCTGTTCTTCTATTACATCCAATTCAATTTGTTTTTTTTGAGCTTTCTCTAAAATACTAGAGATAGTTTTTACTCTCCCCATCACCTGCTCTATAGGAGAGTATTCCCCCATTTCCCTGTATGCTTCTATTATATGGTTAAACTTAACTACCATTTCATCTACCGCTAAAACATATGGGTCCAGTTTTTCTCTCCATAATTGTATCTCCATATAACTTCACTCCTTGTCCCCTTCATTATACATATAAGCAAATTATATCACAAAACTATAACCTTGTGGTAAATATTTTACCCATTTTCTAAAAATCGGAGTATCCAGTAGGGGTTGACACTTAATTCTCCAAAAGGTGTTTCCACATAGATACCAAAATGAAGATGTACATCAAATTGTCCTGTCGTTCCTTCTATTCCATATCCACTATCACCCATATAACCTAGAAATTGACCTGCTTTCACTTCATCTCCTACCTTTAATCCAGGTGCATAAGATTCCAGATGGGCATAATAATAATAGGCACCCGAATTACCCCTGACACCAACGCGATAGCCCCCCTTATTTAACCATCCCATCTTCTCTATGGTACCATCTGTCATGCTTAGTATGGAATAATATCCCCGAATATTTTCTTTTGGCATTAAATCCGTCCCTTCATGCCTTCGTATTCCTCCATAGGTTCGGTAGGCATTCCACGAGTCCTCAAAACTTACAATCAAATCCCCTTCTGGATTTTTTGCAACCGGAAAACATTTAATATCCTGAAGTATAGAAGAATAATACTTTTTTAGCTCGAGGAAGGTCCGATTTCCAGACAGATTACGAATAAGGTTGTTATAATTTTTCTTGCTTATCTTTATCGTGTTATTCCTAGCATAATGATTAACCATCATGTTAACCGTAAGATAGTCTATTGATTTTAAATAGATTTCCGAGGAAGCACCTCGCTTTGGATGAACTGAATTCATCTCTTTTATCACCGATCGAATCATTTTTTCAGATAAATTCATTTCACGAAACGAATCAAATTGAATACCTTCATTTTTTATACGCTTGGTAATCTGGTATACACCAATACGATTTAATGCATTGCTAGTCACCATACCTGCAATTATTATTAAAATGACGTAAAAATAAAAGAGCTGCTTTGTTCTCTTTGCATTCATGCTTATCTTCCATTCTTCTTATTTCTCCATCTACTTAAGTTTATGCCAATCTTCTAATGTTATAGACCTAATGCAAAAGCACCACCTTCTCTCCGAAGATGGTGCATCGTGTGTAAATAAAATCAAATATGGTTAGATTGTCATAAACCCTATTAAGACTGTTGAATGAATATTACAGTACAGCAAATCTTAAACCATTAATCTCCATCTCTTTAATTGTGGAAAATAACCCTTCATTCCTTTTCTGGCTGTATCTTCATCCGGATATACCCCACCTTCTATCGAAAAAGGAATACAAGTTTCTATCATTTCATCCAATGTTTGTTCGGACGTAAACTCTCCATTCTGATAACAGTATACACAATAATCTTCACTTTTACTTAAATCCTTCTCAGTACCCCTATCTTCTTCTGTATTCATAGGCATTCCACAACTTTGGCAGAAATAATTGCCTTCGAAATTGCCGAAGGCAATGGGAAAATAGAGTTCTACCAGTGAAGGATTACCAGGTTCCGGATAATGTTCGTGTACTGCCCCAATCAGTTGCAAATTATGATTGGGTATATACTCATCTATTGTGCTGTTAAAAACTCGAAGATAATCGTTCTGATTACATTTTTCTACAAGATAGGTCTGGGAAGGCACTATCCATTTTGTCCAACCGGTCGGTGCGACAGCATCCGCTTCTACTTCACAGCAGGCTAAGTATTTGCCTCCATTCTTATCCCATCGTTTAAAGTTTTCCCCGAAATCACTCATGATTCCCCAAACCTGCGCACAAGCACTCTTTTTCACCAACGAATCGATTTCTCCAAAACTACTGTTAGCATCATTCCAGATTGGCATAATCCATTCCCAGGGATTTTCTGCTTTCCCTTGTCCTAATTTACCAATTACAGAAAACTCCTCTTTGTATACATACTCCATTGTTAAATCCTCCTTTGATAGTTATGAGAAGATCTTACCAAATGGAATTTGACAACTGTATGTCATATTTAAAAGTATTTATCATACATCATTTTAATTTTATTCTTTATTAATTCTTGTAGTTCAACTGGTGACTCTACTTTCACATTGTTTCCAAAGCTTAATATATAACCAAAGAGCCAATCATCAAATGTATAATATAATTCAACACTATAAGTTCCGTCTTCATTTTTTATTAGCTGGTCATCATCGTATTCATCATAAAGTCGATACAACGCCTCTTCCTGAAAGGTAAGCTTGATAGGAAATAGTGACTCACAGAAATTCCCAGGGGTTGTTTCGTTCTCCAAGTGGGTTTGATAGTCGTTCCGATTAAATTTGGACTCTAAAACTATGATCTCTTTCATCCGGGAGACACGGAACAATCGAACATCTTCCCGTTTTACACAGTATCCGCTTAAGTACCATCCGCTCCCTTTGTAAATCACACGCAAGGGATGAATCGTTCTTCGATCCCTAACATTATTTCGCGAAATGTAATCAAATTGGATGCTTCTGCTATCTAAAAGTGCTTTCTTAATATCTGTGAATTTATTTTGCTGATTTGGATTGCTTCCCCAAGGTGTTTCATCAATTTGTATCCAATCTGCTGAACTTTCCTTGAAAAGTGCACCCAATTTCTCTAATACTTCATCCACTCCGGGATACTTAGTAGATTGCAAATTCTTAAGGGCAAAAAGTATCTTATCACTTTCCGAATTGGAGAGTAGTGTCCGATTGATTGCATAATCCTCGATTAAAGAAATACCACCATTATTACCTCGGTTGCAATAAACTGGCACTCCAGATAAGGACAGCTCCTCCACATCGCGATAGATCGTTCTGCTAGAAACATCAAAACGCTGCGCAAGCTCTTTTGCCGTAATGGTGCCTCTATTCAGAAGAATTATAGTTATTTCAAGTAAACGGTTTATTTTCATAGTCCTCTCCCATCTACTGTATTAAATAAATCAATGTAATAACTGATTTATAGCTATCTTTTTTGCTTATTCTTTCGTATCACCAAAAATAAAATTGTGAAGTATTTCAGTATTTGCCGAGTAATCCGGAATTAAGACTGACATTTTCCTAGAATATCCGCTTTCAAAAGTATTATCAGCAGGAATCCTTAAATTTTCAATGTCCGATAATCCCATGGTTAAAGCTGCTTTTAAATACTGTTCAAAGTCGTCTATTGTAATATCTGATTTAACCAACCCGAGAATATCATCGGCTAAGAATAGTAATTCAGGTAGGCTCTTAGATTTATATTGCTCGAATATTGCATTTAATACAACCCGCTGTCTAGATGTTCGGCCATAATCATCAGCCTGATTATCTCCGGTTTTCACATATCGTATTCTACAATAGCCGAGAGCTTGATTGCCATTCAAAACCTGTGGTCCTTCAACAACATTTCTATATTCGGGTTTAGAGATATAGTTGGTAGAATTCAAATAATTCGCTTCTGCTGCTGTTAAGCTTATTTTTACGCCACCTAATTTATTAATCACATCTTCAAAGTCATCAAAATCGACTTTAGCATAACCATTTAATTTAATATCAAAATTTTGTTCCAGTGTATCATATAACAAAGGTACTCCACCCAGTTGATATGCTGCATTCAGTTTATTATCAGCATACCCTGGGATTTGTACTAGCATATCTCTCATTAAAGAGGTCAATTTCACTGTCTTGTCTTCCGTATTCAACGTAGCAATTATCATAACATCTGTTCGCCCTCTGCCGTCACCGGAACCTATGGCTTCTTCACCCAGGAGTAAAATATTAACAATACTCTCTTCTTCTCTTGCATTTTTTTTCTCTAACTCTTCGTTTAATTTTGTTAATTCTCCGTTTTTCATTTGAATTGCATTTTCCTTTGCATTATAGATTACTTCCTGCAAAGTTAAGGTGCTACCATCATCATATACCATTTTACCATAAGCATAGTTTGTAGCAATATCTATAAGGATATCATTTCCAAGCGGTGTAAATAGCAACAATAAGCTGATTATGGTCACCATACCCACTGTTATCCCTGCGATTCTAAACCAACGTGGTAAATACTTCTTATGTTTCTCTGGTTCCTTACTAATTGTGGCATCCATCTCTTGACAAATCTGTTGTGCTATTGACTCACTGATTTGATCAAGCATATCATGTTCTCTTTGCTCAAATACCATCTTTTTATCTAATGGTTCATCACAAGCAGCTACTTCATCAATCCACTCAATAATATCAAATTCGGTTTCATATTTATTTTTTTCTTTGCTACTATCTTTGGTAGAATCACTCACGAATTCTTCATTTTGATTTATTGCATTATTCTTCATTGTTTACTCCTGTTTTGTGTGATTCCAAATACTGGTAAGCAGTATTATAACACGTAAGGTTTCTTTTGTAAAATTATTTTATCTACACTGCGAAAAAGTAAAGTCTTTGATGAATTACTTCAATACACAGGAAACGATTATCTTTCCTTCTGTAATGTTATCTGACGTAAGAACTAGGATATCCTCTGTAATCTTTTTGTCATTAACCAACCAATAATTAAAGTCTTTTTCATCTGGTAAGACTGCTGATATTTTAACTGGGTAATCCGAATAATAACTACCTTCAAAATTAGTATCTGTCTGAAAGGAATTAATCCTTACACTACAGTTCTCTGCCGGCTGTACTGCTAGTGTATAAATATCTCCAAGGCTAAAATGTTTCTGATAATTCGTTAGTATTTGTGTACTCCGCTCCTTCGCAAAGGTTTTTATTCTCTCGATTTGATCTTTCAACTGTTCCGGACGAACCCAATCTTCCAACAGATATTTCCCATACATATTCATTTGTTCGTTCATTCTGGATGCATTCATTTCATCTAAAACACGGTTTAAATTTGTAGGTGCAAATGCCCCATTGATTAAATCCAGTGTTTTCGTTATAAAGATTTCCTTACAATCATCCCTTGTCATCAATTGTCCAAACATAGGACTGGCGTTTCGAATCTGCCCTTCACTTCCCACGTAAGTATTTATGTTATAATTCAAATCAGTTCTGCTATAGATATTAAAGCTAAAGTCAAGATCATGAAGTAAATTACGCCATTTTCCATCAAAAGGAGCTTCTCTGTATGCTTCACCTTCTGAGGCATAATATCGATATGTCTTGTAATTATTATGAGGCCAGTCTTCATTGCCAATATAGATTTGCAATGCATAATACGACAGATAGTTTTCAACATCCAATAATTTGCACAATTCTTCGTAATTTTTATTATCCGTCAGATCCAACTTGGCATAGGACTGCATCTTGTCATAATCATCTATGAATCCTGCATTCCCATTGTCTTCCTCTAGGTCTTTAAAATTCTCTCCACCTTCTAGTATCTCAAAGCTTCCAGAGTAATCCCCGTAATGATCTTCGAAGTATTCATCACAATATACCTCATGCAGCCAAAATAATCCGCGGTAATCTCCATTAACATAAAGAGCAGCTGGGCGGACCGCTTGATAATCAGAATAACCGGCTTGCCCTGCTAATGTCTGAAATAATTCATCCCTAATAAACCCAAATCCATTATCGTTGCCACAATTACGAAGCACCAACTGCTTAAAGGAATCAAGAGCGCTTCCATCCCCCGCAGTTGTTTTCCATGGAAAAAACTCATACCGGAGCTTGTTATTTTCTTCATCATATTCTTTTCTAGCATAAATTTTGATGGATTTTTGTGCCCGGGCCCTAGACCATCCTCCATAAGTACGTATACCTGCTTTTTGTTCTACAATACGTTTTCCATCTGGTTCAAAGATTTCTAAATACACCTCTCGCTCACTCTCTCTGCCACGCATATTGTAATTTGCCGGATCATCTGGTTCAATGATTGCATTAGGGTGTTCTTTTATATAATCATCTCGAAGTTTCCCTTCTATGAAGATACCATATTCATAATCATAAAGATTGTAGGGATCTGTTGTTACAGAAAATACCAGCGTATCAAACCGTTCTTTTATGTTCTTACCAACAAAATAAGTATGTACTAGCGTTTTTGAAACAGTTCCATCTTCGTAATAAGCCTTGGCTTTGATGCATGTTGCAGTTACTTCCTTGCCTGCCTTCAGTTCAATCGCTTTCTCATAGACGTTTTGTGTCTCATCTGGATCGGTTCCGTCTAGTGTATAATATATTGTTCCAGGTTGATTGCTTTTTATCTCAACTGCAATATCTTCCGGGTAAAAACTATCGATTTCGGAAAAAGTAAGTTCATCATTATTTGAGATCTTTTCGTCTTTATTTAATATTTTTTCTTGTTTCATATCCGAAACTTCATTGGTGGTAGTTTTTGTATCATCTGTATGCCCACATCCGCTTATACTAAACATAAGCAGCATAAATAATATCCTTATCAGTTTTACTTTCATAAACAATCTCTCCCCCATAATAACCCTTTTATAACATGGAAATTAGTAGAATAAGTATACCATAAAAAAGTAGTAAAAGAAATTAAAAATGCCCAGAAGATATAATAAAAAATTATAATTCTTCTAGGCATATTACATTTATTGGATAAAACCATTTTCATCAAAACTAATATCATAAGAAATTTTAGTTATGTAGTCATAGAACTTTTCTTTTGCCTTCGTATTGTCTACGATAAAGGTTCGGGCATCACTTGCCTTACATGGGATTAATTGAAGCTTAAGTTCATTGTTCTCATTGACAACAGCTTTTAATAATGCTGTCTGCTCAATAGAGTTATAAAACATGAAATTGCCTAAGCTATATACAATCGGTACATCTTTATAGTACTCAATTCCTTGTAATACGTGGGGGTGACTTCCAATTACCAAATCTGCTCCAGCGTCAATATATTGCTTTGCTAGATTCCGTTGGTAGTCTTTCGGTTTGGTATCTCTTTCGATTCCCCAATGTACATATACGACAACAAAGTCACTTTGATCTTCTGCCGTCTTAATTTCTGTAACTAACGCCGCCGGGTCATACGTAGTAAAGAGCCCTGCTTTATTGGTTCCGGCATTCCATTCTGGGACAGGTATTACTCTGGATGCTCCTAAGATTGCAATCGTTTTACCGTTGGTTTCAAAATACTTTGTTTCTTTTGCTTCGTCTATCGTATGTCCCGCACCTACATAGGAAATCCCAGCTGCATTCAATGTATCAAAAGTATCTAATAAAGCCTTTTCTCCAAAATCCAGAGAGTGGTTATTGGCAAGTGTTACAATATCCACATTCATATCCGATAAAATCTGAACCCATTTTGGATCGATTCGAAAGGTATATTGTTTATCCTTCATAGCAGTTCCCCGCTTGCTGAAAGGGAATTCCTCATTTACCATAGCAATATCTGAGTTCTGAAATTCTGCTTGTAAATCCTTTGATAGAATCCCATCGATATCCTTTTTATTATATTTGTTCAGGACATAGTCAGACAAATATACATCTCCGGCAAATACCATAACCGTTTCTTCAGAAATATCTTTCGTATCCTCTTCGAAAGTCTCATCTTGGGAATCACCCACATTAGCAGTCTCCGTTTCCGTTGTTACAGTTTCTTCCTCTAATGTTTCTTCAATCGTATCCTGTGCAATTTCCTCGATGGCAGGAACCGTTTCCTCTTCCGAATTTTCTGATGCAAAAGAGTTGTTTTGACTAAATTCCATAAAAATTACGACGGCAAGAAGGGCAAACGTAGCAATGGTAAACGTAAGCATTCCGTATAATTTCTTTTTACTCATTCTTTTATTCCTTCAATAATCTTTTCTACGTATTTATAAACCCGAATAGCAGAAGATATACTTAATCGTTCTTTTGGGGTATGAATGTCGGAAATATTCGGTCCAAAGGAAACAATATCAATTCCCGGTAATTTATCAGCAAAAAATCCGCATTCCAAACCAGCATGAATCGCTTCCAATTTCGGTTCGTGTCCATACATGTCAAGGAATACCTTACACATATAATCCCTCAGTTTTGATTCTTTCTTAAATTCCCAAGCCGGATATTCAGCGGAAACGAAAAATTCTCCTCCCAAGAACTGAGTCATGTAACTTAAGCGCTTCCCTAGAAATTTCTTATAACTGGTTACTGAACTTCGTACAGAATAACACAGGATTGCTTTATCCTGTTCCATATAGAAGATTCCTAAATTCAAAGAACTCTCTACCAAGCCTGGAATATCAGCACTCATTTTTTGTACACCATTGGGTAAGTTAATTAATAAAAATAATAGCTTTTCAAAGGAGGTTGGATGAAGATAATTATAATTCCCTTCCAAGGTCTCACTTAATCCAATCGTCAGATAAGGTTCACTGCTTTTTAATTCAACTTTATATTTTTCGGATAATAATTCTACACCTTTTGTAAAATCCTCCACTTCCTCTGGACAGAGGAATATTTCTGCGGTGCAATCCCTTGTTATAGCATTATCCTTAAGTCCACCCTTCATATCTATTAAAGCAAAAGTAGAAAACTCCTTTAGTTCAAATAATAACCTGCTCATTAGCAAAGTGGCATTCATTCTGTTTTTGTTGATATCCGCTCCGGAATGCCCACCTTTCAGATCCTGAATGGTAATAGTTACCCCTAAGCCTTTTCCTTCCATACGTTTTATCGGTAACGCACAGGTCGCTTTAAGGCCTCCAGCGGCACCAGTGAGTAAAATACCTTCATCGTCTGAATCAATATTCAAAAGATATTTACCAGTCAACTCTGAAACATCTAGATTCACAGCACCCTCCATGCCGGTTTCTTCATCAACAGTAAATACGGCTTCGATACGTGGATGCTCTAATTCATTGTCATCTAATAAAGCAAGTGCATATGAAAGCGCAATTCCGTCATCAGCTCCTAAGGTAGTACGGTCAGAATAAATATAATCTCCATCAACCAATAGGTCAAGACCCTGTGTCAAAAAGTCATGAGTGCTATCCAACGTCTTCTCGCATACCATATCCATATGTCCCTGTATAATAACTGCAGGTGCGTGTTCATAACCCTGCGTAGCATTTTTTATAATAATTACATTTTCAAATTCATCTTGAATATATTGTAAACCGCGTTTCTTGGCAAATTCCACTAAATAGTTGCTGATAGCAGCATTATTATTAGACCCACGTGGTATCGCTGATATTTCAGAAAAGAATCTGAATACGTTTTTATAATCTTTCTCAATTAACAATGGATTCATTCGTTAATACCTTTGCCTTTCTTAATTTTTAAAACTATGGATTGGAGCAGGTATTCTTCCACCACGATTAATAAAGGCATCACAGCTGAAGGAATTTACCGGCATCACAGGTGCATATCCCAATAAACCGCCAAACTCTACCATGTCCCCCACACTCTTTCCAATAACCGGTATAATTCTAACAGCAGTGGTTTTTTGATTTATCATTCCAATTGCCATCTCATCGGCAATAATACCAGATATCGTAGTTGCTTTTGTATCTCCAGGTATTGCAATCATATCCAATCCCACGGAACATACACAAGTCATGGCTTCCAATTTCTCAAGGGTAAGAGCACCAGCCTGAACTGCATTAATCATTCCTTGATCTTCACTTATTGGTATAAAGGCTCCACTTAATCCACCTACATAGGAAGACGCCATAACGCCACCCTTTTTCACCTGATCATTTAGCAATGCTAACGCTGCTGTAGTACCAGGGGCACCAGCATATTCCAAGCCGATTTCTTCTAAGATTTCAGCCACGCTATCTCCCACTGCTGGAGTTGGTGCTAATGATAAATCAATAATTCCAAATGGTATGTTCATTCTCTTGGATGCTTCTAATGCAACTAACTGACCAACTCTTGTAATTTTAAATGCAGTCTTTTTGATTGTCTCGCAAAGTGTACCAAAGTCTGCACCACGCACACTCTCCAAAGCAGTTTTCACTACACCAGGTCCGCTAACCCCGACATTAATGATTGCATCACCTTCTGTAACACCATGGAAAGCTCCAGCCATAAATGGGTTATCATCCGGGGCATTACAAAATACTACTAATTTAGCACATCCTAAAGAATCACGTTCTTTTGTTGCTTCTGCTGTTTCAAGAACGATTTCTCCTAATAATTTAACAGCGTCCATGTCGATGCCGGTTTTGGTAGACCCAACATTAATGGAACTACACACATTATTCGTAATTGCCAGTGCCTGTGGTATAGATTTAATCAGATTACGGTCACTGGTGGTCATACCCTTAGAAACAAGAGCAGAATAACCACCGATGAAATTAACTCCAACGGTAGCGGCCGCACGATCCAAAGTCTTAGCAATGGTAACAAAATCTTCTGGACTTTTACATGCAGAGGCACCTATTAAGGCAATTGGTGTTACAGAAATTCTCTTGTTAACAATTGGTATTCCATATTCTCTTTCTATTGCTTTTCCAGTTGAAACTAAGTCTTTCGCTACGGTTGTAATCTTATTATAGATCTTATTGTTTAATTCATCTAAATTATTATCAACACAATCCAACAAACTTATACCTAAGGTAATGGTCCTTACGTCAAGATTTTCTTGTTCTATCATTTTATTGGTTTCAATTACTTCATTAATATTAATCATTTATCTACCCTTGCAAACACACGCGCTGATGCAATCTAACCTTTCCTTTCGTATTTCCTAACATTTTACTACTTAAAGTCTATGCATTTTATTGAAGATATCTTCATGTTGTGCTTTTATGATAACTCCAATTTCTTCTCCAATTTGCTCTAATTCAACAGCCAGTTCTTCAAAACTCTTCGGCGCACTATTGGTATCCACTACCATCATCATATTAAAATAACCCTGTACAATGGTTTGGGAAATATCTAATATATTCACACGGTTGTTTGCTAAATAAGTACATACCTTAGCAATGATACCAACGCTATCTTTTCCTACCACAGTAATTATTGTTTTCTTCATAACGTCCTCTTTCCTGCAAAATCCATCCATTCTTAAGGCAAATCCTGCTAATTATTAATTTATATATTAAATAAAGCTTTTTATAGCTTATGTTGTAGACAACATTTCAGAAGCAGAATCCCTTTTTGCAACACTAAGTATTTTACCAGAGATATTGTCTGCTATGTGTCCGTTTAATTCCACTCTGACAGTTTCATAGGCTAATTCTTCAAAATTGTTTTCTTTACTTAAATGAGCAAGTGTAATATGTTTCAGCTTTTTATGAATCAGCTTACATATTAATTTAGCAGAATTCTCATTGGAGAGGTGACCTTTATTCCCTAAGATTCTCTGCTTAAGATAGTATGGATACGCTCCCACCATAAGCATATTTTCATCATGATTTGCTTCTAAGAGCAATATTTCGGAACCTTCTAATTTGGATATAATGTAGTCATCATATGTTCCTAGATCCGTTGCCATTCCAATCTTATGCCCATCTGCTTGAAATGTATAGCAGACAGAATTTGAAGCATCATGGGAAGTGGAAAACGGTTCCACGGTGATATCATTTATCATGAAAGCCTCATCCGGTGTTACATAATGAAGCAGTTCTTCCTCTATTCGTCCTATACTTTTTATTTTTAGTATGGAATTTATCGTCTCAGCAGTTCCATAGATAGGAACATGGTAACGTCTTGCAAGAACTCCCAATCCCGAAATGTGATCTGAATGTTCATGTGTGACTAAGACACCTTGAATTTCATCTGGGCAGACATCAATACTCTTAAGTCCACCTTCAATCCTAGAACCACTGATTCCTGCATCCACTAAAAGTTTCGTATGCTCACTTCCAACAAAGGTACAATTCCCGCTGCTGCCACTTGCTATACTGCATAAATTCATAAGTACCTCCTAAAGACTCATTTATAAAGAAAAAGTATCTCCTATTATGATGCATTTGTCAATAGGCTTCTTTCTCTTATTACGTTATTCTTTCCAGAATAATTCAATTACATCATTTTGTTTCAGAGGCGTAGTAAATTCCGCTTTTTCACCATTTAAGGTAATAATCAACTCGGAACCACCTATCTTTGTCAAATCAAAAGGATAGAAGTCAAAGATATCCACAAAGATATAACTTTCTTTATTAGACAGCGTTACTGATTGATTATTTATTATTACAATAAAATCCTTGCTTATTTCAGTCGTATACGCCTGATTCAAATCGTCTTCCTTTGAATTAACCTCATCTACTTCTTCTAAGACATCATTCTTGATTACACAATTGATTGAAAAATTCTCATATATCTTTTCATCTAACCCTGCAGGTACATTGTTTACTTCAATCAAACCTACATATTCGATATCCATAAATTCCAATACCTGTGCTAAAGTATAATAATTCAGAATCTGTATCTCGTCCGAATCCTGAATGCTATAAAATTCAGAGACAAGTTTGCCATTCGCCATAACAAATTTAGGACATAAAATGCCCTGTCCGTTAAATTGAAAGGTAATTGTCCCGTTATATTCAGGAAGTTGTCTTACTTCAAATATCGCATCCGCGCCAATTGTGGACTCAATGATTTCTATCCGGTCATTTTGTTCAATGCTTTGACTAAGCCCAACGATTTCTCCATTTAGTTTTACAACCGCTGCTTCTCCTAGTTCTCCTCTTACCAATCGTTTATTTCCATTTAAAACATAGTTTATCGATTTACCTCTCTGCGGAAATAGCTTTTCATTTGGGAATCCAATCTGAATGGCTGCATCAACAATGGTTAGTTTGCTATTATCGTATAATTTAACGCGTTCACCATTTACATTTACAAATATAAAATTATTCTTTTGATCATAAAAATTCAGACAAATACCAATGGGTGTTACTAGCAATGGGTCTTTTTTGATCTTTTCCTGAAGGAAGGTAATCTCTTGAAGAACCTCTGCACCACGCAAAGCAACCCGATCTGGCTGCAAATTCAAATAATCTGCCAGGCATGCCACAAATCCCGGTATTTTACCACCACCACCAACTACAAATACTGCACTTACGGATTTATCTCCATTCAGTTCAATTATCTTTTCAGCAATGGACTTTGTTACTTTATGTAATGTTTCAGAAATAGATTCCATAATCTCTTCTGTGTCTAATTTATGGCTTATCCCCATGATATCCTTATAGGTTACTTTTTTCTTTTTTAAGCAGGCTAATTTCATAGCCTCTGCAACCTTAAATTCTACCAGGTATTTTTGTACGATTGCTTCGGTTATTTCATCCCCAGCAAAAGGTATCATTCCATAACCGGTTATGCTGCCATCTTTGGTAATGGATATATCGGAGGTACCAGCTCCAACATCCACCAAAGCAATATTTAATAAACGAAATTTCTCGGGAATTGCAATATTAATTGCTGCTATGGGCTCTAAAGTCAGATTAGCAACCTGCAGTCCAGCTTTTTCCACGGCGGAATATAAGCCATCAATAACTTCATCCGGGAGAAAAGTAGCCAATAATTCTGTTGAAATTTTGTTGGCTTTATGACCTTCCAGCTTTTGCATGGAATAACCATTTAAATAGTAACGGATTACGGAATAACCAACACAATAAAAGCTTATTTTCTCTTCTTTCATCTCTTCTCTAAGTGTGTCATAAGCCTTTTCTACACCAATTAAATCTAAGGAATGGATGTGTTCTTCATTCACCGTGGTTTCACTTAAGAATTCATATTCAGCCTTTGCCGATATTGTTTTTAACACCCTGCCTGCCGCTGCGATACAAACATCTGTGAGCCTTCTACCAATTTGCTCTTCTAAATGTCGTTTCACTTCTTCAATGGTTTCGGATACTTTTGCTATATCATGTATCTGTCCATCTAGCATTGCACGTGTGTCATGTTCCCGAATATACTGTGCTACCACTATGAAATTATGATTATTTTCTTTATATCCTACGGTTCCAACAATGCTTCTTGTCCCGATGTCTAAACCAAACACCAAATGCTCTGGATATCTTATGTTCTCCATATATAAATCCTCCAAATTTAACCTGTATAGATTTACACTTTTAGAATTTTCCACAGATTCGTAACTCTAAAACTAATCTGTTTATCGTGACTAGTATACCATAATGCGACTTATTTCACTAGCAATATTTCTATCTGTTCCATTAGACTCTCCATGGAACCATCATTTTTTACCCTATGAGTACTTAACTTTTTAAATTCTTCTTCGCTGCTCTGACGTTTGATGATTGATGTAATCTTATCCTCCGAGTAGCCTCTGGACTCCATCAATCGCGTCTTTCTTATTTCCTCTGAAGCATAAATATACCAAATCTCATCACAGATTTGATTCAATCCTGCCTCTTTGGGCAAAGCTGTTTCAATACACAATAGGTTTACCCCTTCTTTTTGTTTTTCCTCAATTAACTTTGCAATATAATCCATGACATAAGGATGGGTAAATGAATTTAGTTTTTGTAATTGTTCCGAATCGTGATACACCTGCTTCCCGAGCTGAATACGATCAATTTCTCCATCCTCATTCAGGATACTATTCCCAAAATATTCAACGATGAATTGATAAGAAATACTTCCCTTTTGCATGAGCTGATGTGCAATTTTATCTGTGCTTATAATAAATGCATCATACTTTTCTTCTAATAGTTTGGTGATGGTCGACTTACCACTTCCTATACCACCGGTAATCCCAATAATCTTCATTGAATCGTTTATGATGTATTTAGTGACAACTACATCATGATGCTCCTTTCTTTTCAACTTTGCTTAGGATTTATTTCGCTTCATACCAGTTTGCACCAGTATTTACATCAATCTCTAATGGTACACTTAAGTTTGCCGCATGATCCATCTCATCTTCTAATATTCTTTTTACCTGTTCTGTTTCATCAACGTGTGCTTCAATTAACAATTCGTCATGTACTTGAAGAACCAATCTAGAGCGAAGCTTCAACTTTTTCAGCCTGTTATTTACCCGAATCATGGCAATTTTGATGATATCTGCTGCAGTACCCTGAATTGGAGAATTCATAGCAACCCTTTCTCCAAAGGAGCGCTGCATGAAATTAGAAGAGTTTAATTCCGGTATTGGTCTTCTTCTACCGAACATTGTTGTCACATATCCCTTTTCTTTTCCCTCAAGAACGAGAGAGTCTAAAAATCTCTTAACACCTGGATACGTATCAAAGTATTTATTTATATAAGATTCTGCTTCTTTTCTTGTTATATTTAAATCTTGTCCCAATCCAAATGAACTAATACCATATACGATTCCAAAATTAACCGCTTTTGCATTACTTCTCTGTAAAGGGGTAACTTCGTCAAATGGTGTATGGAAAACTTGCGAAGCTGTCATCTGATGAATGTCTTGTGCTTCTTTATATGCTTGAATTAAGGTTTCATCCTTTGACATATGAGCAAGCACACGCAACTCAATCTGAGAGTAATCCGCATCCATAAAGATAAAATCCTGTTCCGGAATAAAAACCTTTCGAATCGCCCTGCCCAGTTCCATTCGGATCGGAATATTTTGAAGATTTGGCTCTGTACTGCTGATTCTACCAGTTGCCGCTATCGTCTGATGAAATTTCCCATGGATTCTCTCATCCTCTCCAATGTAGACGGCAAGCCCATCCGCATAGGTGGATTTTAATTTTGTAAGTTGACGATATTCTAAGATCATACTGACAACTGGGTGTTCACTAACTAATTTGTCTAAAATGTCAGCAGAGGTTGAATATCCTGTTTTTGTTTTCTTTCCAAAAGGCAGACGTAATTTTTCAAATAAAATAACACCTAACTGCTTCGGAGAGTTTATATTAAACTCTTCTCCAGTTAATTGGTATATGTTTTTTTCCAATTGTGCTATTCCAACCCCTAATTGTTCACCATATTCCTTTAATTCCTTGCGGTTAACCCGGATACCCCATTGTTCCATATTATAAAGAGTATAAATTAATGGCATCTCAATCTCTACAAACAAGTTTAACATGTCTGACTTATCTAAGGCTTCCTTGAGTTTAGCATATGCACAAAAAGCAACATAACTTTGATAACAGCAAAAACACTTAAATTTATCAGCCAAAGTATCTTGTGCAGCCACAAGGGATAACTTGCCTAATAATTCAGTTCTTGATGGGATGGTCATCCCTAGATAATCTCTGGCAATGTCATCGTAATGATAAGTGTCCTTAAGTGGATTCAACAGATAAGCAGCAATACCTTCATCAAAAATATTACTATCCTCTGAAGCATCCAGGAAGTCTAATTGAGTCTTTAATTGTAAGGTGGCGATACACGTTTGATTTGTTATCATAAAGTTAACTTTATCCATAAGATATGCCGCAGTAAGAAAGCCCTCTGCTGCAATATAGTAAATATCCTTCTCACCAATACAAAGGGAAAGCCCTAATATTTGACCTTCTTCATGAATAAATTGTAAACCTACTGCCTGCTCTTTTGTGTTAATATTGCTAACCTTTTGAAAAACGGATTCTGCTTGATCTAAATCCGTAATAACCTGAAAATAATCCTCCACTCCGGTGTTATGATTTATATCTATTTGAAAGCGATTGATTAGATTTTTAAATTCTAACTTTTTGAATAACACAAAGGAATCTTCATTGTACAGATTTCCAATTGCAGCATTGTCTACAGAAAAATCGATCTCGCAATCCGTTTTAATGGTAGCAAGGGTCTTACTTAATACTGCTAAGTCATAGTTCTCTTTCAATGACAATTTTGCTTTATTTGGAGTAATTTCATCCACGTGCTCATAGGCATTCTCGATGGAATCATACATAGATATAATTTTGGTTGCAGTTTTCTCTCCAATGCCAGGTACCCCTGGAATATTATCGGAAGCATCACCCATCAAACCTTTTAAGTCTATGAACTGTTTTGGAGTAACACCGTATTTGTCTACGACATCCTGGGTATTATAATTCTCAACTTCGGTTCCACTTAATTTTGTTTTTGGTATGCGAATCTTAATCTTCTCTGTCGCCAACTGCAGTAAATCTCGGTCTCCTGATACAAGTGAAACTACAATTCCCTCTTTCTCACAAGTTTTTGCTATGGTTCCTAAGATATCATCTGCTTCGTAGCCAGCCTTTTCCACAATGGTTACACCCATAGCCCGTAATACTTCTTTCATGATTGGAACCTGTTCCCTAAGTTCCTCCGGCATTGATTTTCTTGTGCCCTTGTATTGTTCATACATGTTATGCCGGAACGTTGGCTGGTTCACATCAAAAGCAACCGTTAAGTATTCCGGTTTTTCTTCATCTAATATTTTGAATAATATATTTAAAAATCCCAGTATGGCATTCGTATGCGTTCCTTCCGAATTCGTTAAGTTGGGTATCCCATAAAATGCCCTGTTTAATATACTATGTCCATCGATTAATACTATCTTCTTTTCCATCTATTTTCTCCTTATTAATGTAATCCAACCTCCACTTTTCATGAAGATATCATTCTTAATACTGTAATATCGTCCAATTTGGGATACTTTGTTGTAAACCGACTCCATTTGAAATCTGAACATCCTTCCATATTAGATTCCCGAATTGTTCCTCCATCTTTGCTGCACCATCTGGATCTGTTTCCTTAAGATATACATAAATATCGGATAAGTTCTGATTAATCCTTTCAGCAAGCATACGTTCTCCCTGGTTCATTGACTTGAATTCTGAGGCGGGGCTGTTTATCTTAATTTTATTGCTCATATAAAAAAGGTTATCCATTTGATAATTACTCTCTTTCACTTCATGCGGCAGTACATCCTCTACTACATATTCACCCAAACGAAAGCTTGAAGCTACCGCAACGATTGATATCATAATAATTAGTATAATTTTTTTTCGTATATGTACCAATTTATCATGAAATATTTTTTCTTCCGTATGAGTTAATAAATCCATTAAATCCTGATGAAAGTCTTTGGATAATTCCTTATCTTCATCCAGATGTTTCATACTGGATAGAAGCACATAATATACTTCCAGTTCATCCATACAATTTGGGCAAAGATTAACATGATTAATGAATTCTTCTAATTGGTTGTTTTCTAATTTATTATTTATAAACGGCATAATATGTCTCTGTGTATCAATACAATTCATTACCATTCCTCCAACTCTACTATAACCGTATGTAATATTATTGCTATTGAAATTAATAGTTTAGGTGTCATAAGCCCAAATCAATTCATATTGCAATAAATATTGTATCCGCTAATATCTCATTTTACCCTTTTTTGAATTATGTTTCAACTATACATTTTGAACATTGGGTATATTCCAATATTAATGAACTAACTGCTCCCTTATAAATTCAGATTAACATAATAATATTTTTTATCAACATTTATTATTATTATCATTTTTTACTTTTTTGTCTTGCAATTTCATACATAATATGTTAGAATAACTTTCGCAGCTTAATGCGGATGTGGCGGAATGGCAGACGCAGCAGACTCAAAATCTGCCGGGCAAACACTCGTGAGGGTTCGAGTCCCTCTATCCGCATTGTCTAGGAAGTCCTTAGAGCCTTGTAGTTAAAGGCTTTGAGGACTTTTTATTGCTTCAAGAGTTTGATTACACTACCCCACTTTTGATTACATTATTGATTACACTATTTTCTTTGTAGTCTGCCAGATTAACAACACTCTTATTAGCCTTAGATAATGCCTCTTGTTTTGGTTTCATTTCTCCTAAATCAAATGAATAGTGGTTCGCATTTACCTCTACTCCATGACCTAGTATACTACTTACCTCTAACCCTGATAATAGTTTAAGGCTATGTAACATAGAGGATAAGGTTTTGCGATAACAATGAATTGACTTACTCTTAACACCAGCCTTTTTAGAGACAGCATCGGCACAGCTTGCTATCGCAGTCTTGTGAACTCTACCCTCAAGGTTTTCAAATACATACTCAGCTTCAATACCCATTTCTTTCTGCAACTTCCTTACATAAAGGAAAAGACTTCTTATTTCAGCTGTCACAGGTATTTCTCGCTCTTTTTCATTTTTAGTACTTGAAATAATAAATTCACAAGAACTTCCTCTGTTGACTAATCTAACCTCTGCCTGACACACTAATATATAACCTTCTTCATCGTGCACATCTTTCCATGCTAAGGCACTTAACTCACCAACTCTCATACCAGTGAAAGCTGCCAATAAAACCGCATACAAGCTCATATTCCAAGGGTTCTTCTGAAGTCTTTCGTCGATAGCCTTAAAAATTTTAGATAGTTCATCTTTCGAGACTGTCTTATCCTCTTTTGTCTTCTTGGATTTCTTGCAGTTCTTGAATTGGCGGCTAATCACATAAGTATCCATTGGGTTCTTTGTAATGTACTCGTTCTCAAGTGCACTATTAAAAACTCCTTTAAAATAACCGACTAAATTAGTGTATGCTCGCTGTGGTAGACCTACTACTTTCACCCTGTTGCCCAAGAACTCTCTAATTGTTTCTGTCTTGATGATATCTATTGGCAAGTTTTCAAATTCTGTGCCTGCTACGCACCTGCGATAGTCATTACCGTACTTAGTAATTGTATTTTGACTAACCTCAGCCTTCTGAATTTCAACCCAATGCAGAAACATCTTTTTAAATGTCATTGTCTGCACTTCGTTAAGTTTCAAATAAAACTCAACAATAGCATCTTTAAGCTTTTCTTCGCTACTCTTAACAACCTGCTTTCTTCCGCTCTTTTTAGTGTCATCAGGCACATAAGTATACCATCGACCGTTAGACCCCTGCCATATTGGCTTATTGTGCTGTTCTAAAATCTTATTTCGTTTATCCATTTCAACTAATTTTTGCACTGCATCCTCTTTAATATTAAACTTATCTTCCAGTAATTGCAACAACACTTCTTTTGATATGTCCGGCTTATTTACCATAACTCAAATCCTCCATAAATTCGTTAAAGTTATGTAGTATTGAGACACGCCTGATTTTGCGTGGAGTTTCACAGAAAAAGGTGAAAATACTTCGATGAAAACAGAAAACGCTACAACCACGATAAATAAAGGGTTGTAGCGTTTGGTAATAGGCCGATAAAATCAATCTAGCTGTTTTTACTTGTCTAACTATGCAAAATCATCGGCTAAATAATTTATCGGCCCATAATAATAGGAAGTAACTGACGCAAAAACACCTGAGACAACTGATTAAAGGCACTTGTAAATCTGTGTAAAATCCGTGGGAGCTGGTTGTATAGCTGATACCTATATTTGCGGGATAAACCTGCATATTCGGAGTTAAGAAGATATTGGTTGTGGAGCTGGAAATGTCGTGATGACGGATAAAACCTCCCAGTATCTCTTTAAAAATAGCCTTCGGATGAATTGCGATTATGTTACTATATTAGCCAAGGCTTGCAGTCTGATAAGTTTGAAATGAAAATATGCTGAAAAAGTTATTAATAGGGCTGGCCCTACTGCAAATACGAGGTGGATGCGGATAAATACTGGACTTATAGGATGTGATATTGGCCTAAATTTCGTATACGTAATATTACATACGTAATCTGCATACGTAATCTGATGTGGTGAGATATTACGTAATCCCGCATCCTGTCTGACAGTACACGGAACAGGTTACGGGATATAGGACTTTATCCCGCAGTTTGGGAAGAGATATTTACGTGGATACTGGAAGTTACAAGATTACATACTTGTTATCACGGCCTTTGGTGCAGATAAATACTGCACTGCTGGAATATGTGACCGTACCCTGACTAGACAGTATGACGGTATTGGATATATGACTAATCCCGCCATAAATTCCTGTGAATAGGAAGTTGTTGAACTATGATTGATAAGACTGTGGCCTTATACTACAAAGAAAACTATCTGCTGGAATATGTGACCGGATGCTGTATGAGCAGAACTACGGGACGGTCTACTTGATTACATCCCACCATATTATTGGATTATTAGGTCACGGTTCTATGATAGGAAAGAACCTTGGCAAATAGTACTGTCTGAATGAAGCAAAATCCCGCATATTTATCTAAAATCATTCTACAGCTGTCATATGTCTTTGGTCTAAGATATGATTGTAAGCTCCATAATCGACCCACAGGGTGATTTGAAGGATATTTATGATAACTGGTAAGGGCAGGGCAAATAATATGGCTTAAAACGGCTTATACGAGGTCTGGTTGATTTGAGACAGTCCTTTTTGGCGACTATGACCGTACTGGCTGTAAAGACAGGCTGCGGAATTGAGAATGACACCTGCATAGGGTGCAAATAAAATACTGTTCCAATGTGATTGCATCCTGAAAGTTAGTATTTGTGATGTAATCCCGCATCCTGATATAGTGACATTCTTTTACAGTAAGCGCTTGTGGACATTAAATAGTGGGTGTACAGGGAACAAGTCAGGAACTTTAGAAATTATGGATAGTATGTGGTGTAGGATAGTTCTTAAGTAAGTATAATTCGCAGATACTTTAGGTTATAAAAGAGCTATGTCATTGTTCAGGAAACTTGCAGGAGAGATAAGAAACCCGCAGTATAGCTTTAATTCGGTCAGATGTCAGCATGAGACTAAGGCCATATAAGTAAGTCCTTGGTGGTCTCTGAGGTGCTGTTGGTTATTAGGTCATAGGATTACTAAGTGTAGGACTACCTCTATTTCTTGTAAATTTTGAAATAGCAAAATTCAGGTGAAAACGGAAAGTGAAAAATACAAAACATATTTATTATATAAAGGCGTTCCCCCCTATGTAACATTTTGGGGGTGAAACGCCTTATGTGATAGGACTTAATTAGGCAGTTTGAGGTGTAAATAATTCTAAGTGAAAAATCACACCAAAAGTAAAAAGTTACTCTTGTAAATGCACTATAAATAACCAAACTTAACGAGTGATTTTTATGCCACCATTTTCCGTTAGTTGGAAATTAAAGTTTTTGTGTTTAAAATCTGTACTGCCTGATTTTTTGGCTATACTGCGGAGGTTACGTAAGACAGCATATTTTAATTTATATGCTGTGGCAAAATCTTTTAACGTATCATAGATTTTATCATTATATGTAATTTGAGTGTACTGAGAATTACAGTCGGTGACCACGAGCTTTTTGAAATCTGTTAGTGTATAAGTGCGGTTATTGTAATTAAAACTTTCGCCGGGTTGAAGCTGAAAGACCTTGTCCTGTAGGGAGGCGTAAGCTGTCTCTATACCTAAAGCTTTGCAATAAGCAGATAAAGAGACATAATTTGTGCCATTGTAGTGGGTTTTTATACTACGCCGGGTACGACCGGTGTTGTAATCTGCCGGTACAATGCAGAGGTTACAAGGACGATTGTCGGAGCGGTACTCAGTACCCTGCTGTATGTGGTCCACATGATAATCGCCGTTTGTAATATACTTTGTATAGTCCTCACGGTAGTATACCCAAGCGGAGAGTTTATGAGCACTGATACGATAAGGTGGGTCAAAGTGTTTGATAAAAGGCGTATAGTAGCGTTTTTTACGTTGTCTATAAACTCTTTTTACAGTACACTTAAGGTACTCCAACAGCTCAGAGTCCTCAGCATACATAGCTTTTGTAGATGCTAAGTGCTCAATCGCAGTGCGACACTCCATATGCTTCCAAGTGCTTAATGTGCGTGCTTTTAGCATCAAATATAGGTCTTTTAGTGTGTTAGCATCTTCATCATCTTCACATGCATTTTCAAATGTACTTTCAAATGGATTTTTTGGAGACTTAAAAATTTTAGGTTTAGTCAATGAAAACGGGTCAAACTCCTCATCTTTGTTGCAGGCATCATTAAGGTCAGAAGTGGTTAAAGTGGGGCTGTTAAAAAAGTCAAGTAAATTCTTAAAACCGGGCAATTGTTTCTGCAAAAGCTTGCAATAGCGGTCAATGTTGCGATTTAAAAATCGGTAGTCAATAGCACTAAAGATATAGCTGGCATAGCCGTCTTTATTGATTTCTGGGATGATTTTTAAATAGGCACCCTCTGCTGTGTGAGCCAGTAAAGAACCATCGAGCATATAAGGAGTCGTGCCTTTACCTACAAAGAGTAAAAGAAGCTGTAAAAGGGTGTGGTCTGGTACTGGCATTAAGGATTTAACTTCATCGTCCGATAAAAATACCTCTTTGTACTCTGTTAGCACAACGGTAGGAGTTAATGTATTTAATTTTTCTTGAATAGATTTCGTTAGATTGAACGACAAATCAACAGGTTTTGCTTGCTGTTTCATGCTTTCTGGAGATTTTGTAAGTTGCTCTTTGCAGGCAGGCACTAGCTCATCAATCATTGAAAAAAGCTCATCTAGCGTGGCTGGGTGAATTTCTTGGTTCATGCGGCTACACCTCCTTAATTACTCGGAACTCGAACGCAAATGGTAGCTCGCTATCAAGGTCGATATTGGTGCATTGATACAGCTTTCCACGCTTGCTGGTGGTAGATACAAGGTCTCCATAAGAGTCTTGCGCGTATTCATCAATCGTCTGCACTCTGCCCGCTACATACTCGATACGTACAAGCCAAGCAAGCTTGTCTGAGAGTGGTTTGCCATAGGGGTCAGTAAAGACATAGGTTGGTTCTATTTGCACTGATAAAGACTGCTCTGACTTTGAGGGGAAGTCTATTGCTAAACACCTTAACAGTAGGTTTAATACATAGTCAGGTGGTGTCCTCTTGGAGCCTTCCCAACTCTCAATAGTTCTCAGGGCTATGCCATATGTATCGGCTAATTGTTGTTGGGTCAAACCCGCTTGTTTACGAGCTGTTCTGAGCTTTTCACTTGCTGTATTTTCTTTCTCCATTTTGGCACCTCCATTTTAGAAATTTTGCATGTTTTATTGCTATTATCATACCATACAATGTGTGGATTCACAAGTATTTGGAACAAAATAGTAAAAATAGTGCGTTAAGCCCTATGCCATTGAACTTCGCGGATATATGCGAACTGTGTGGGCAGAGCACCACACATTGTTTGATAAGGACTGGAAGTGTCTGTTTATTGAATATTATAGCTTGTAATGTGATAATTATTATGTAAGGCTGCTTCAGAGGACATAAAAACCCTCAGAAGGATTGCATCTATCCTCTGAGGGCTTCTGTATCATATTATAATACAATTGCCTGAATAGGCAAATAAAACGCTTCTACGATGTTGTTATTTTACCACAATGAATACTGGTTCTAGTTCATAATCTTCTTTGTCATTACCATAAAACTGAAATGGTGTTACATAGAGCACATATGTACCCGCTTTTTTAATTGTAATACTGCTTCCATCGGCAACAACCCATGCACCTTCTGGTGGTGCATCATACTTTGTATCGCCAACGCCTTCATAATCTGGGAAGAAATCATAGAACTTAAAATTTCCCTTTAAATATTTTGTTGTTTTGTCATCAGCTACAAGATTAACATTAAAAGCCACCGTGTTCAAGGTTATCTTCGTCGATGCTTTACAATAAATAACTTTGCTCTTTTTACCGGAGTAAGTGGTTTTGGTCGCACCATCACTCAAAGCTACCGAGAAATCCTTCGTTTTTTGTGATGTGACATTTGTGACTTTTATGGTCACTTCGGAGTCTACGCTCTCTTCTGCGAAATAAGTACCCGCATTAAATTTGATGGTTTTAGTGCTGGGTTTTGAGGCTGCCATTGCAGGTGTAGTCATAGAAAACACCAAAATAAGTGCTAATAAAACTGATAAAATACTTTTCTTTTTCATAAGTTAATCTCCTTCTCACGTTGGCTGCATTGCCATGTTTTGGTAATTCTAACATAAATAAGCTCCAAATTCAACAAAATTAGCCAAATAATTGCATAAAGCCTGTAAATATAGGAATAGACTGGACTTGTGATGTGCGATGAGTCAACTTAATGGCCTGGGATTTAGTATGATAGAACGCCCGCTTGTGAAACTCATTTATTTATCAGTACCGTTTATCGGTAGCCCTTGACTCCACAAGCTGTAATCTGCATGTGTAATAGCTGGCCTCACATAATAATGTGCTAGTGTATATCCGGGGTAATCATACCTATTAGACTCCCTATAAGTAGGGTTAAGTAATTGCAAGGTTGCGTTACCATCTTTAATCACAATCAGAATATCATCGTGATATACGCTATACATAGGAGAAGTGGTGTAGCCAACGCGAATATTGTACACCCCCTCCGGTATGCCGTCCAAATCCAGTTTAGGCACATTAGGCAAGTCTAGAGTAAGCACATTTTTACCTGAACCGTCAGTTGCTGAGATAATGGGAGCCATATCGTCAGCACAGATAAGAGGGTGCGTGATGCTTTTTACAGTAGTTGTTGCTGTTGGTGCTGCGGAAAGCATTATATTCATAATATAATAGGTTAGGTCTAGGTTTTTGTGTCTGCTCAATAGTCCTTGTGTAATAGATTTGGTGCTGTCTAAATTTACGTTAAACCCGCGCAAAATATACAGTAGTGAAGTGGTTCGAGACCGGTTTAAATCCGGATTTCGCTCCAATAAAGCATCAACAAAATTTTCTACCCTTTTCGAGGTAATTTTATGTAGAGTACCGTGTTCCCAAAGCGTAGTATATCCGGGTATGCTGTCTAGTGGGCCTATTTCGTCCATAACAAGCTTGATTGCTTTCGAGACGTCTTTACCGACCAAAGCTCGTCCTTCTGATGCTATCGTACAAGTGCCGTAATTGATTGGCTTAATAATTTCAAGCTTTAGGCTGCTATCAGCAACGTAAAATGGAGCACTACCGCTAAGTACCAGCTTATTATCCTGTATACTCAGGGTAAAACAGTATGGGACACCTAATGCAACTGCAGGCACTTTTTTTGCATAGGTTGCTTTCCCTGTTGCGGCATAAGTTTTTTGTGGTGTAAGTGTAGTGGTAATCATTACTGCAAATAAAACGATTAGTGATATAACCTTTTTCATAATCTTTTTACCTCCTGTATTTTATTTTGAAAGGTGAGACAGCTCTCTGTAATGCCCTTCAAATCGATTTATGAGTATTTGGTATGCTCTGCATATCAAAAGGGCTGTATGAGCTTATATGGCTTACATAATGTTCACACCAAACAGCTTCTCCCCTAATATTCGAATTACAAAACTCAACCAACCTAAAATCTTGACTATAAGATTGACTGGGTCTATCGTAATGAGAATAACACCCACTGATGCAAACGCTAAACATCTCATAATAAGTCGCCTGAAATCTACGTACATTGTTGTACTCTCTGGGTCTGGGTCAGGCATCTCGTCCAAGGAACGAACGGCCACAAAATGCCGAAAACTGACTTTTTCAAGTAAATTAAGCCCTAAATCCATATTAACATCAAGCGACCATGCTGCCAATAAAACACTTACGTACGATACCAAAACAAAGCCAAGGATGAGTAGTGTTGTACGAAGTAACATAATCCCGCCACCTCGACGCTCCTCTTTATTCTCTTTGTTTATCTCAACAATTGTGTTAAGGTCAAGATTCAGTAGACCATCTTCATTCAGTTCAAACGCATAGTTACCTTTCATCTTTTCGGTCAGAACTGCATTACTTATAGCATAATTTTTATAACCTAAATCAGCTACTGTCTTCGCCCACTTCGTTAGATTTGCATTATTTGATGCAGTTATCCACTCAGAGAACAACGCTCGCTCATAAAGCCCTCCAAACAATGTGATACCATACAAGGGTGTCTTTGGTGTAGCACTGCTATCTGCTTCATTAAGACTATTAGCTCCGAACATCATAACACACTCTATGCCTGTACCGGCCGATATTTGTGGTAAGTTGTCACCACGCTCCGCTGCCGCATCCCCAGAACGAACAGTGCCTGCCTTTTCAAAACTTGCTGTGCCTGCTGTTATAAAATGTACTGATGCTGCTACCTTATTTGGCTCACCCGCCGAATCCTTATCTTTAGCGGTCAGAGAAGCATCATTACTATAAATTCCGTCAATATCCACAAAATCTGTCATTTTCAACACATTGTAACCTACTTTTGAAAGCCACCCGGACTGTGTCGCTCCCTCGCCAACCACATAGGCAATTGTACCTGTACTTGCTGTTAAAGCGTCAGTACCTAGTATAGCTTTCTCATCCAGACGTACTTTACGACCATATGCTGTGAAAGCATCAGTACCCACTGTATTTGGAGAATAAACCAATTCCAAATAGTCCATTAAAAACACTACCGGCATTATACTAGTCGAATCTTTACCCGGAATTACCACAGGGTTATTTACATCCTTTACATACTTACCTATCTGTAACTCCTCACTTGGCTTAAACTGAGTTGTCTGCTTCACCGTAGTTATACACTTAGAATTATTGTTATCTATATAAACAGCTGTAGATGGTTTAACCACGACAGACGATTCAAGGTCGACCGTACCTACACTCATAAAATCATGCGCATTGCCTATTGGTTCATCTTTATAATACATAGCCCCTGTATAGAGGTCTACATAAGCACATTTCGTTTCTGCAGTTCCTTTATCCCCACCCTTAAACTTATCTTCATAGGCCGAAACTTCACCCTCAAATATAGAACCTTTTAACGCACCATATGTATTAGGTGCACCTTTAGTTAAAAAGAAGGGGTGTGTAAATACAGGAATATACTTCGTCTTGTCCGTTGTTGTTTGCTCAAAACCTCTAAATATAGCCATAGGATAGCGAGTAATAAAGAACTTATTACCTATCAACACTCCGGAAGTCAAATCACCTGAATTACTTGTCTTATTAAAAGCACCGAGAAGTGCTTCTCTGTTTAATAACATAATTTCATATCTAGCCGCAGTATGCCCGCCGTCTTCAACCGCTATCTCTTTCATCGAATAAGCACTACCCTCATCCAACTTACCATCGGTAAAATTTAACTTCTTTCCTGTAGAAATAAAATAATCCGTCGCTAATGCGTTCGCCTTACTGACATCGGCCTTAGCACCGTCCATTGCTGTTTTAAGACCAAGTAAAGCCTTGGTATCACCGACTTTATTTGCATCTATATAAAACACTTCTATATCTTTTAACTTATTTATATAAGCTACTAAATCCTTTATAGTCGAATTACCTGCTTCACCAAAAGGTTTTAACGGAGTCGTATTACCTGTATGATACCCAGCTATATCTTCATACCCTGTAGTCTCAATTATAGTCTTGGTGTGATAACCACTATACATATCAATAGGGCTACCAAAATTCTGTACATTCCACTGTGCATCCGGTGTATTACTTAACTCCTTTACTATTTTACAACCTGCCGGTCCATCGCCAAACCAAGACATACTACGCAGTACCGAACCAATAAAATCATTATACTCCGTACCTATGGTTATAGGTTCAGGAGTTGCATTTGGGTCCGTAGAGGTGGATGGCGCAGTGGTTGCTGAATTTGCGTCATTGGTTAATGTGGCAGCAGACTTATAAATACGATTCAACTGTTCATTCAAATTGTTTGCCATAACATCTGGAATAACTCCCATACGTTGCATTTCAGCAATAAGGTCTGCCTGTTGTTGTAGTTGACTACAGATGCTATTCATAAGAGCTGAATTGGCAAATGCCTTATTTACCATAGAGTTATCAACCTTACCACACCCTGTTAGTGTAAACATTAGAGGAAGGAGCATACAAACAACCAAAACCCCACTGCATGTTCGCCGGATAAAACCCTTTACTTTTTTATTATACATTAGCTGCACCTCCTATGGGTCGCATTTATGCTAAAATAGTTATCTTAATGTCTGCTCCAGCTGTGCCTACACGGTCTCCAGTATCAGGGTCAACAGCATGAAAATAAGCGATACAATCGTAAGTGCCTTGAGGTAGGTCAACGGATAGGGTACTGGTTTCGATTTTAGAACCGACCTCTATACCACCTGAGTATATCAACTCATTGGTATCCTTAGTGTATATCTCTATCATCTGTGGGTATCTATTTATTTCACTATTGGTAATCATTAGTGTTCCTTTGGCTTCACCGTCAGCAAAAATTGGGTTTGTGTTCATCGAAATGTTTATCATCCCATCCTGCACTTTTTGGTTCAAGGCATCAACAATATCATCTTTTGACTTACCTACTATATCACCATCTGTGACATTACCATCGACTATAAAGTCTATCTTATCGGTTTCATTGGAGAGAATGCCGTCAGCACCCTTCCCACCGAGAAGTAGATAAAATAGTATCAAGGCCAATAAAAACAACAACAGTAGCAGTCCAATGACTATAATTGTATCACGCTTTTTATTATCTTTCTGTTTCGTCTGCTTTTCCATAGCAATTGTCCTCCTCCTTAGTCATCCCAGCCAACAGTAAAAATCACCTCAGCGATTTGTGCACTTGTTTGAGCTGTTTTTTGAGCCGGTAATACAGCATCATAGATAAGTGGTAGGGTTTGACCCTTAATAATGCTGATAAAGCCAATAAAATTATTTGTATCCGCACCTGTGGTTAAAATATTAGCAGCACCGATGTTTAAGGACAAACCGACGCTTTTAGTGCCTACTTTTGCAGTATTGATGTCAAGGCCAGCAAAATTAGTGATTGACCATCCGTTAATGCCTTTAGTTTGGATGTTTGTGATTTTTACTGGACCGGCACTACCATTAATGATAGTGGCATTAGTGGCTACACTTACTTCGCCATATTCGTCTAATGTGATAGGCAGGGATGTTGGAACTGTAATGCTAAAAATCGGGGTCTCTACAGTTAAGTCAACGGGTACAGTACCTACGCCGGTATCTGTGATATCTGAGGCATATGCAGGTGTTGTAGAGGTGAGTATCAGTGTTAGGGCAAGTAGTGCGGATAAAAGTTTCTTTTTCATAGGTTGTTTCCTCCTTTTAATGTGGGAGAACGGATAAAATCCGCTCTCCATTTGGAATTTATTATTTTACAGTAAATGTTAAGCCTAAAGGTTTATCTGTACTTTTATTGAGCTTATCAGCATCTTGCTTCGTGCGTGCGTAGCCAGTAGTAGCCAAAGCGTCAGCAAACATTGTGTTTGTATAATAAACATTCCTCATATTCCACCCGCTTAAGTCTATAACAGTGGCTTTAGCTCCGTCGAACATTGAACTCATATGAACTACTGAAGACACGTCCATTGCTGAGAGGTCAAGAACTTTGGCGTTAGAATCTTGGAACATTTGTGACATTTCTGTAGTGTTTGCAGTATTCAGGGTTACTGTAAGCGTGTCTGAGGTGGTTCCCTTGAACATAAATGCCATACTCTCTATATTGGGGTTATCTGAGTATACTCCCTTAACACCCGAATAGTGGAACATACCCTGATAGCTTGTGACACGTATGCCTTTAATGACGTTAGGAATGGCCACATACTCAGCATCTCCAATATAATGGAAATCACCGCTAGAACTGCCTGTGAACTCTGCATCGGTCGCAAGAACATAACCCTTAGGGAGAGTCGGAGCAGTTGTACTGATATTAGATACCTTGATAGGTGTGGCTTGTGCAGTATCTCCTACGGGTGTGGTTTGCACAGTAGCTACTATAGGTTTGATTTGCACAGTATCTATTACAGGTGCTGATATCGGCGATGTAGTTGCACGTGTTGCAAATAAAGCTGTTAAAAGTAAAGTTATTATACTTCGCATATTTAAACTCCTTGTAATTATGTGGAAAAAGTTAAAGACGTTATTTTACCGAAAAAGTTAATCCCGCTGGCTTGTCAATCGAAGCATTGAAAATGTCAGCTTGTGCTTGTGTAGCTGCATAACCCTCAGTGATTGTAGCTCCTGAAAACATCGCTATAGTGCTTGGCATGCCAGAAATATTTAAGTCAAGCTCTAAAGAAGATGTCGCGCTGTTTTCAAACATAAATCGCATATCGTTAATATTTGGATTGTTAGAGATTACGCCTTTTACAGCTGAATTATAAAACATTTGTTGGTAACTAGTAACTGCAACGCCCTTAATTGTATTTGGGATTACAACATAGTCAGCAGTGCCAACATACCGAAATGTGGTATCGCCTATGAAATCAGCGTCGGTTGCGAGTACATAACCTGCTGGATAACTTCCTCCTGTTTCACCACCTTCGGGTGGTACTACGGGTATCGCATCTGCATACCAGTCTACTGTAATTATTATTTCGCCTATTTTGGTTGCTGTTATAGCCTCTTTTTGTGGTGAAACGTCAGCCAAAAAGTCTAATGCGAGACTACTTGACCCGTTAATCGGGGTAGGAAATGATAAGGCACCACCAGAGGGGTCTAAGCCATTTAAGGTCATTTTAAAATTTTTACGCCCCACTTTAAAATTTTTATAGTCTGTGGTGAATGTGTCTAGTGTCCACCCATCCTCCGCGGTAACTGCTAAACTTGTGACCAGTATAGGTGCAACTGAATTGTTGACGACTGGTATGCTATCCGGCGTTATAACAGTACCGGTTGCGTCTACATAAATTAACACCGAAGTTGGTACTGTTACATCAAGGCGCATAGCGGAGGCATCAAGTATCGCATTAGATGTTGCTTGTCCAGGTGAAGCTGTACTTGACGCAAACACCTGTGAGCCGCTGGCGCCGAATAAAAGCACCGCTGTTAGTAGCGTAGAAATTAGCTTTTTCATTACTTTTCCTCCTTGTTAGGTTATTTTGTGGTTCATTGATTCCTGTGCTTCGGTAGCAAGCACCTGAGCCACTTGTTGCAAATCGAACAGTAGTTTGCCTCGAGGGGTATTTCCCAGCCTAATATGGGGAAACCTTCCAGAATGTACACCCCGCCTTAGGGTGGTTACCGAAATTCCTGTTAAGCGAGAAATCTCGACGATATCGGTGTATTGTGCCATATTTCATTACCTCCTTTAATAAAATTTGTAATTCTTTTTAATTCTTTATAATTCTTTATCCAAGACAGGCCTGCGATAAATTTCAGTTCAGGAGCAAAAAAAATGAAATATTTTTAATTTATCTAGGAGGACATACAATCCCCTCAGAGTACTTAATATTCTTTCTGAGGGGATTTGTTATACCTAGTAAGATAAAAGGTCTTATAGCTCATCTAGAGGTCGGCTTGAGTATTTTAATAATCCCTCGTCTATTGACCTCACAAAACATCGCTATATAGCTGTTACTGAGTTGACACACACCGCTACTGGTAATCTCTTTTAAGTAGATATCAAAGTAATTGCTACAAGACTTACCAAAAGACCAAAAATAGTTGCAAATAAAATCACTCTGCCACAGCTCATTAGCTGTCTCGTACTCACAAATAATCTGCCCTCGATGCTTGCTGTGATAACTATAGCCAGTTACTATGCGATAGGCTGGTGGGCGAGATAGGTCAACCTTTATAACTTGCTTTCTGCCCGTAATTGCTACAATTTCGGGTGTCCGGTCACAAAATTTATAAAGGGTGCTACTTTGGATTTGGAGCATTGGTGCTATCTTATGTAGTGATAGACCGACTGACAGCCACTCTCGTAGCTGTGATAATCCGTCAATGGATTGTAGCCATTTGAGCTTATTTTCTGTGGATTGGTCTTGCAGTTCTGATATTAGCATTATTTATCGCCTCCCTGCTTTTCTTTTAGAGAAATTATGGCATCCAGTAGGTGTATCATGCTGATAAGCAGCATGATGTTAAATAGATATAATGCAAGAGTCATAATAATAATTGCCTCCTTTACTAGATAGTGAAACTGCCAGATTTGTTGGTATTACGAGGTGTATAGCCGAAACGCTTATCACGTTCTACTTCGGCTTCGATTTCGTCGGTTGTTGACTTAAACAGACTTGCAAGGTAGCTTGTTTGTTTTGGTTCTGGCTCTGACTCATTAACGGTGTAGTTGTTGTTTCTGTTAATTTTGCTATTATTCAGCATTGCGTATACCCTCCTTTACTTTATATCCTTTAAACCAAGACTACGTAGCTGTTTAGCGTAGAAATCTGGGTCACTGAAACTAGGCTTTTCGGTAAGTTCTTCACGGCTCTTTTCTTCTATTTCTTCAAATCCATCACCTTCCTTAGCTACTTTGCTGTAGCAACTACGGCTATAAGCCTGTGATTTCAGTATGGTTCCGTCTGCAGCCAAATAATTTATTTGTTTACCTCCGCTTACACACGTTAAAATCGCTGTGGTGGAGTACCACTTCTCATCAAGCCTTAGCTTTACATTTTCCTCTAAGATTTTGTACATAGGATTACCTCCTTTTTTATGTTTTGGCTAATTCTTGTATTTATTTTACAATAGCTTGATTATTCTGTCAAATAGCTAGTATTTTCAGGAGTTTTCTCGTTTTTCGAAACAATTATCAATAAAAAATGATTGCTTTTCGTAAAAATTGCTTTCTTTTAGTAATGAATTAAAATATTAAATTTTTATAACTAAGGGAGTGCCTGTGTGGCGGGAAGAACTGCTCAGCAACAAAAAACCTCAGAGGAGTTCAGACCTCTGAGGGTAACATATATCAAGTTCAATTTTAAATTGTCCAAGCGAGAAATAAAACACTCTCTGCTGAGTCTATTAACTTATTTCTTCTTCCACTTAGCGTATAATGTTGTGTTCGCTTGCACATTATCTGTCTTGAAATTCCATACCTTGGTGCATTTACTATCTTTATACCAATTCACAAACTTGTAGCCCGTTTTTGTTGGGTTTTTTGGTTTGGAAATGGTAGAGTTTGCTGTTACGGTTACTGACTGTTCAGGCGTACCATTATTGGAATTAAACGTCACTTTGTAATTCGTTGTCTTGGTGTCCGATTTTTTCCACTTTGCATACAAGGTCAGGTCATAATCAAACGTCCATGTGGAAAAATCTACTGCGTCAGCTCCATCCTCTACATACCAACCTACAAACTTATAACCGGATTTGGTTGGATTTGCTGGCTTCTTAATCTTTTCTCCATAACCCTTTGTAATTACTGGCTGTACTGCTGTACCACCCTTTGAATCAAAGGTAATAACTACCCCTTCTTCCATCTGCACATAAATCGTAGAGGTTGGGAACGTAACTTGCATTGTGTTCAAAGTAAATGGCGTTTCAAAATCCCTATCTACATAAAGTGTATCGATATCAAAGCCATACGTTGAGGTAACCAAGCCATTTAAAGGAAAATTCTTTACTTCTTTTAATACTCTATCATTCGTAGAATCAACGAAGTATAAAGAGCCATCCCAGATTTCTTTTTCTTGGTCTAAAGCATACTTAAAATTAAATGTATAATGATAACTCCAATCTAAAACAGATTCATCAAATGCACCTGACCCGTCCATAAATACCCAACGACCGTCAACAAAAACTTCATTCCAAGCATGGTTTCCGCCACCAGCACGTCCGCTTATATACTTGGCAGGAAATCCTGCAGCTTGCATCAACGCTTCGATTGTCTTGGCATCATAATAACAACCACCGCCTTTATCAGGAATATTGCTAGCCCAGTACCCATAGAACTCTACCTCATGGTAAATTGCCTTTGCTTTTTCATAATCACTGGTTAATCCAGCCGTAACCGCTTGCATTTTAGCTATCACTTCGGGGTCATTACGAAGTTCCGAAGTCTGCTTATAATAATCTTGAATATAGACATCAGTTCTCTGATTCTCTACATAATATAAAGCGTCTTTATCCGTCTCTTCTGCATAAACTACACCTGAGTAAGAAATTGCTGTTATTATGATTATAGCTAATGTTAATAAGAGTTTTCTCATCATCTATTACCTCCATAAAATAATTTATCGTTGTTTCTTGAACTTAGTATAGCATAAACTATTACACTATAAAATAGGCAAGATTTCAACAAATCCTGCCTAATAGTAAAATATTCCATCATCGGGATGAAACATAGTTATATTCTTACTGCTTATATAGCAGTTCTGACCGAGTAAGGGTTTAGAATCTCAACTGCTCTTTTTAGGTATAAATCCGATAAAAGTTCATAGATGTTATATCCAGCAATATTAATAAATTCGTACTTACCGTTTAGGCATTTTACCCGCAGGCTTGTTGTCTCGGCTGGAAGGTTGGCTGCTGAGAGCTGTGATAACATAAGCTTGATATAAGGTACACCATTGATTGACGAGGTATATATGCTGCTATCACCATAATTAAAGTAATCAGCTCCAAAGAAATTATCTACTAGATTAGCTCCAAGACCGGCTACAAGTGCATCGTAGGTTGTAGCACCGTGTCTAAGTGCTTGATGGATTCTAACATGCTCCTTTCCTGTAACGGGTAAAAGGTTATAAATGCTGTTATTATGCTTATTACCGTCTATGTGATGAATATGTACTCTGATTTTTGTATGGTCGTCGCATTGCTTAGTCGCTCGCTGTAAGGCTATTGCAAATAAATTTCTGTGATAGGCTGATAGAGTGGTGTTGAGGATATGGACTTTGCCGTGCCGATAAAGAGATTCTCCATTCTCTGGGTTATCAGGATTTTTAAAATAGAGGGGTGTGATTTTGTAGTCCTTAGGATTATCGTTTACTCTGTTGTGAGTTGGTTGCTTGCGATATCGGGATTTAAATGTTACCTGACCTGTGGCAAGGTCGATTACAGAACTGTTACCGTTTGGATAAGTAACCTTATATTGCAGTAAGCTAAGAGATGTGACTGCATCGGAAGTGGCTAAGGCCAGGCAATTATACGTAAGTCTCATTGATTTTGCTGATTTATATATCATAATGGTATTCCTCCTTGTGAAATAGTGGTTAGTAACCCGCCAGATAAAAAGGAAATGCCTTAAAACAAAGGGTTTTTGAATATATCGTATCAACAAATTACTGCCTTCAAATCTTATGAGGACCGCCCTGATAAGTGGACGGCCACATTTATCTATGCTCTTTTGGTTACAGATATATAAATCCTTTTAAATTTTTCCTGCGGTCGTAAACGGCTACCACAAAGCGAAGTGCTTGCTTTACGCAGTTGCGATAGAGGGTGTCAAATGATACAGATGTTGAAGCATCGAACGTATTTGACTTAAATACGCGTGTGATTTTGATGTCTGGGATATCACCATCAGATAAAAAGCCTTCATCTATAAGGGCTTTTATCGTGTTTGCATAACCAATTCCGTAAAATCTAAATTCGGGATGAAATTTTAGCATAATGTTTTCTCCTTCCGGTAATAAAATATCTTAGAAACTAGCCTTTCTACTAAAAAGTCTGCCGATAAAACTCTGTCTAGCATACTCACCTAAGTCGGCGTAGCCGTACTCTTGCATCTGCCAATAGGCATCGTCGGGATTAAAGCTACCGGAAGCCTGTAAGCGGCTAAAACAAAAGTTATTGACTTTAGTTTTGATATAATCTACAATAGTAGACATAATAGATTTATGATTTTTCATGGTTTATAACCCTTTCTTGGATGGGTCACCGCTGCAACGGTGGCCTATTTTGTTTGGTTATTTGTGTACTGTTAAGCCTCTGCCTTTTCTTTGTCGTAGTATGGACTCTTGCTGTAAGCTTCTCGTTTAACTATCATTCCGTTGTCGTCGGTGTAATGCACCTGTTGTCCCCCACGAGCCTCAGTCAGCACAGCGGTTGTGTTAATCCATTGATTGTTAGTGAGTGTCATCACATTTCTTTGCAATACTTTATACATATGTTTGTGTCCTCCTTTATTTTAATTTAGATTTGTTTCTTTAACTGTGTCTATCTTAACATAATTTTGTCGAATTGTAAAATCCTGCCAATTGGTTATAATTTGTGTTAATTGGTCACCAACTCGTGTTAATTGGTTTTAAATTATTACTTTTGGATATAATTCGTTTTAATTGCCAAAAAGCATAATTTACAAAAATAATTAACAAAAATGCAAGTTATTAATATAGGTTATTTTGGTATATTTATACAATAAGGTATGTGTGAACTGGTCTGATTAAAGCAAAGAGTATCACAAGCCATATAGTGTCGAGTAAAAGCTAAAAGGGCATAAAATAGCACCTCAGGTATACAAAATCCTCCTAAGATGCTATTTTGAGCTGTATAGTTTGTAATTTTATAAATCAGCTAATAAAACCTGTCTATCCAGCGATAGTATATCCTTCAGCTTATTATGGTCATATCTCATAGGACGGTACTTTTCTGTCAGCTTAATCAAACTAGATACGCTGATAGCGGAACCGTGTACATGGGTTTCCTCAACGATGGACTTAATTTGAGAATTGATGGCGTTGCCAAAACCACAGTAGATATAACATAATAAAAATAAAGACAGACCAACAATTACTCTTTTATAATCGGTAAATCTATATGATTTTTCTAATAATTTTCATAAGATTTTGAATACTAGAAGTAAGTATCCCTCCAGACATATTATCATATACTGAATTTATAATTTCACTATATGCATCACTATTTAATATCTTTTTTATTTCAACATCTTCCATCGGACATACAAATTTTGGCTCTTCTTTGGGAGCTTTATCCAAATAAAACCTTGCCTTTACTGTCTGCCCTTTATTAATATGTATCAACTCAATAGTGCCTTGATTATCCTTTCTGTTAACATTCCATAACTTTTCATATCCAAAAGGGATGTCTTCAATATATCCGGGTATAATATTATCAGTTTCATTTACTAATATTCTAATCGGTGGATTTAATATAGCACAATTACCAGTATTTTTTATATTTACTGTTAACATGTGTGGTTCAGATAATAAATCATCTCCATAATAAATTTTTAATTTATTCACATTCCCCACATTATTTGATAATATTGGCGATACTGTTACTTCGTAAGTTAATTTTTTTTTAGTTATACCTTTTTTCGCCACCAACCACGTTATAAGACATGATAATATGCCAACTACAAGCGTAGCAATTATTCCACCAACACCAATATAATCCACCTTATATCCCCCTTACAATATAGCTTTATTTTTAGCTGCAAAGTTCAAAATATTTTCAATATCATGCTGACTACAGTAATTTTCTTTAGTGTTAGGTTCGTAAACTCCATCATCAATTGCTGCATCAATATGTTTTCTAGCTTCTTCATATCCAGGTATATGTATTCTCTTTATTACCTCAAGAACCTCTTCTTTATCCTTAAATTCGTCATCGCTTATGAAACGAAGTAAATCCATAAGTCCGTCAGCTCCAGTAAAATCCTTTAAACTTGCGTCAGCTGGAATAGCTTTATGATTATCACATTCACAGTCTGTATAAATACAGGTATCTGAATGAACAATACGTATTCCGAAATTATGTCTCTCTGGAATATTGTCCGTTGAAGGTATTAACCATTCAACCCAGCCTTCATTTACATTTTCAATCTTTCTTCCACATTTATCGCAAATCCATTGCTTTGTCTCATTCATAAATAAATACCTCCTTTTATAGAGTAAACCCTATTTTTTTACAACCTTCCTTTAGATATTCAGCCAATGGAGCCTTTTCCGATAAATAATTTGCAGTATCTGACTTATCATCTGGCCATCCTAAGTCATCCATGTACTTTCTCACATTATGATAATTATATGTGCCATCATCCTCTACACAGGAATAATCTCGACCTATACTCATTAATGTTTGTATAACTGCCAGACTCTCAAAATCAAGGGAACACAAGTATTTATATAATTCTAGTTCTGCACCCTTCAACTGTAAATCTTCTATATCCCAATTCAAATCTTCTAGTTCAGATATAGATGTATCTTCTTCATCATATCTTATCTGTGCCAATGCAATAGTTCTTTTTATGCAATCTGCATACTTACTGAGTTCTTGATTTATTTCGTGATTTCTCATACTTTTCCCCCTTAAGATTTCGTATCTTTCTTACATTATATACCAACATATAGCAACTATCAACAATTAGCCGTCAATATACTTCCATTTAATTTAGGCTCATTTCACCGTCATTTCAGAGCCTAATAAAAACCACCAACCTAATATTGATGGTCGATGGCTAAAATCACTTGAACTCTATAATCTCTTCTTTTTATTTTTTCCATTAATTTTATATTCTAGATAATACTTTGTACTCCCGGAACACTCTATACCACTTTTCTAGTATTTTGCAATGATATATATATATATATATATATTGTTGCTGATTATGACAATGGTGAAATCACAGACTTTGTCGCTTTGTTTAATGGTAATAGTGATAAAGATGAGCTGAAAGAACTGTCCAATGTTGATGCTAAAACATAATATAAGTCTCCCATCTAAATTTAGTAGGTAAATTACACCACTATGACCACTAATATTCATAGTTGGTAGTAATAATACTTAGTAATTAATACTGTTCATAGTAACAATACCATTTACTTCTCTTAATATGTCCATCCTGTTATTGTCGTCACAATAAGTAATTAATTTTTTATAATACGTGTTTGATGGAACAATTATTTCTGTGTTTGTATATTCAAAACATAATTCATTTTTTACTCTCCACTCTCTTTCGTGACTCCAATCAATTAAATTATCTAAATCAGAAAGCTGCATATCAACTAATCTCCAATACTCGCTTGCAGGTATTATTTTTCTCATTTCTTTAGCATTTTCATATATTACTGGTCTACCACCCATTCTATAAATAAATATCTTTACAAATCTTAGCCCGAAGGCTCTATACCTGCTTTTATTAGATTTGCTTTCTTCTCTTAAAGACTTTTCATACATCAGATTTTCTGCTATTGAATATAAAGGCGCTTCTTGTAAACACACAACAGGAGTATTACCATTTACATACCCTAATCCACCTTTTATTTTTTTATCTTTTAGTATGTTTAAAAGATTTTCAAAAGCTTTCTCGTTGGTATCCCCATTGGTTAAGTGTGTGATTCTTGAGGTTATGTCATTTCTATGTTTAAACCTTTCCCTCCACTCATCATGCTTCATCTTATGTATCTCCTTTTTTAGTCAATTATACCATATGCCAATGACACAATCCACAATATCCCAACTATCAACAATCAGTTGTCGATGTATACCGATTCATTATTCAACTAAAACTTTATGAATGACAGTTGTAAGACAATAGTGCTATCTGACTTTTGTTCAGGTAGTTTGTTTGTAGTATACTACAAACCAATTAAAAGAACATAGTGAAATCAGCCGAAAGTAGTTTGTTTGTACTTTCTTTTAGTTTTTTAAACGTATGTTTGTCATAGTCTATTGACTACAGACAAACTAAAGAGTATGATTTGCCTATGATTACGGAACGGAAGGGGCAATGATATGAAAAACGAAAATGGAAGTAGAATTATTGAGAACAAAGACGTAGCAGATAAAACCCGTGTAGCCTACTGCAGAGTATCATCACTTTTACAAAACGAAGCGAGGCAATTAGAAGCATTTAAGGATTTGAACCTGTACAAGATTTATATTGAGAAACAGTCTGCTAAGGACACACAAAGACCTAAGCTGCAAGAAATGTTATCTTATGTGCGTCCGGGTGATACGGTCTATGTTCTTGATTTCAGCCGTTTAGCAAGAAATGTAAAGGACCTCTTAAGCATCACGGAAAATCTGACAAAGGCTGGTGTTAAGCTAATAAGCCTTAAAGAGGGTCTGGATTCTACAACACCCACAGGAAAACTCATGCTCACTATGCTGGGAGCTATTCACGAATTTGAACGCAACAACCTACTGGAACGACAAAAGGAAGGGATTTTTATTGCTAAACAGCAGAAAAAGTTTAAAGGCCGCAAACGTGTTGAGAAACCTGATAACTGGGATGAAGCCTATAAGCTGTATATGACACGGCAGATAAAGGCTAAGCAAGCTATGGAGATGACTGGCCTTAAGCGGAATACGTTCTTCAACTTCCTGAATGAAGTCAAAGAACAAGGAGGCGAATAGAACGTGAGATACTGCCCTAATTGTAAAACAAAGAAGTATACTAAGCGTCCCAGTACCTGTCCTGAGTGCAATAATTCTATGATACGTGTGGATGGCCGTTTGAGAAAAGTTGTTGAGATGCTATCTAAGTCTGAGTATCAGGTGGCATTTGCTACTTGTGAGTCATATACAGTAAGCGAAATGTGTGTAGCAGAAATCTTTATAGGCTTTGAAAAACCGTATGATAAATTCATCTTTGAGGGTCTGCCTGAGCACTTCGAGTTTGAATCCGACCAATATGCTCATCAAGTCCCATATTCACTAAACTATGTGCTTAATCACATCGGTAAGCCCATGTCTATGCTTTTATTTAGCTATTGTGGTGACACCACACGCCATACGCCAGCGAATAAAGAGTTACGGAAAGCCATAGCGGAGCTATATGATTGGACACTGGGAATTAGTGATAGATGGTGTGTATATAAACTCGGTGGTTACTTATGATTGACCTTATTATATAAGAAGAAATGCTGATAGAACCACGTAAATACAAGGAATACAGCTGTATGTGATGACTATACAGAATAAGCGGTTATGTACTATACTCTGCACATAACCGCTTATTCTTTAATGTATGTTTATTGGGGAATAGCAAATAAAATTAGTGTAGGCATTATGTTTAATTTCTTGGACCCATGAACCTATCACCGTTTAAGTGTACCATATGGTCGGGCATATCTGCTATCCAGACCTCAGTTTCCCAAGCCAAGGACTCCGAGAACTTCTTGTATGTCTGGAAGTCCAAAAAGGCTGTTACAAATATTTTACCACTCCGTACACCGGTAGTCATAGCATTGATTTCTATAATACGTTTGGGGTCCATGGGCCCAACAGAGGTTACTGACTCTACAAAGTAAATCCAATCCTTATCTTCTCTATATAACACAACATCTGGCATCTTATCATGCAATGTTATTTCAAACCCCAATGCTCTCAACTTGTCTACATCCTTTACAAGGTCTTTTGCTATTGTATCACCAACATAAAGGCACTCACTATGTGGTGCAAAGCGAGGTGCAAACTCCTCAATTATAAGCTTTTGTAATAGGTTATGCTTACCCGGCGAGAATGTGAAATCGGCACCATTTATATTTACAGGCATTTTCTCCATTACCTTTTTTGAAGCATATAGGTCTACAAGGCTTGTATGATGTTGCTTGAACTCGGCCAACATTTCTTCCCATTCCGGGCTACCTATATGTTGTATCAACTCTAAGGTTTCCTCAGTAATACGATATCGGTAATTTGGTGAGTTAGTAGCCTTACCATTATCCTCTGTCAATGCTGCATTTCGGAAATGGTGCATTGCCTGTTTCCTAAAGGTTTCACGGCTATTCTCTGCATACGTCACTCCATAATACTGACTGGTAAATTGCATAATATCGTGTATTCTAATCCACGCATTTGCTGCATCATTCCATGCTGTACTCGGTGTTACCCCGCACATCGCCAATAAAGAGTAACAGCATAAGTCAGCCTGTTGAGCCTTAGGCATACCTATTGCTTTTAAAAACTCTCTTGCTTCATCAATTCTGCTCATTTATAAGTACCTCCAATATTTTATCGCATGTTTCTACTGATAAATCATCTGCCTTTATTAATGCCTTGCCTAATTGTTCTATAAGCTTCAATGGTGGAACAGGCATTGCATTTATCTCTGTCGAGTTAACCTGTGTACTGCCATTTAGAATCCTATAATACAAATCATATATAGTTGAATTGAATAACACATATAGACCATAAACCATCTCGGCCGATAAATCCTGTGTAAGACCTTCTATGAAATTCACTTTATTTTGAGTGCTTATAAACTCGTACTGTGGCAGTGAGGATGCCAGATAAGTACCACATTGTAATCTTCGCTTTTCCTCTTTGGCTGTAAATCTCTTAACCAGTAAGTAATTCTTATTCCTTTGGATTAACCCGCTGCGTTCTGTGGTTATATACTCATATTCTTTTTGAATGGGAAATACAACTTTACCAGCTTGAATATGCTGCGAATAAAACAATGGAACAACTCCCTCTCCTGGCTCATACCTTAGATAATCCCAGCTACGGAAGTCAACTGTTAAGCCTGTCTTCATTTTCAGGCCAATAGTGGGCAATGTATCTTTCCATTTCTCAAGTGTTTGTAATACCCTTAATTCTTCCTGTGTGGTTACAAGATAAACATACTTATCAACTCCATATATAATAGTATTGTAAGGAACCTTTATGGTATTGATATTTTGGAAATCTTGATTTGAATTTGTTGAGGTTATCTTTATATTATTATGGTTGTTTGACTTATTTACCTTAACAATTATTGTTTCTTGAAGTACGCTTTCATGGTCAAATACCTTATCTCTACTTACAAATAAATGCACTTGGCATAGTGTTCCCTCTGTCAGAAAATACTCTCTAAATGCCTTAAAATAGGCACCAGAAGTCCAAGAACGGGGAATAATATACACCATCTCACCCTGTTTATCCAAATTAAATAAACTCATAGCTGCAAATAAAAAGTACAAATTGGGTGCACCATAGCACACAACAGGCATAGCTAAGGCTTCTATAGCATCTTTTGCTATCTTCAGGTATGGTGGATTACCTATTATCAAATCATACTTGGCCGGATTAGCACTAGCAAACAGCTCCTCATTGAAGTCTGCCTTCTGCGAAGTTATGTAGTTCTCCTCTATAATTTTATAATCTAATGGCTTCCTCGAATGTTCTTGTATATATTGAAGATTGGCCTTTAATATAGGCAGTATATCCTCACTTGTTTCATAACAGGTAAGAATAATCCGCTCTACATTATCTTCATCTTGTAATCTGTCTACGAGAGCCGCCGATAAAATGCCTGAACCCGCACCGGGGTCTAATATACTTAACTCTTTCTTCATCGGTGCATCAAACATTGTTGCCATATACTGGGCTGTTTCTGTCGATGTGAAGAACTGGCCGATAGCCTTACGCTTCTCTTTTGGCATACCCTCAAGATATTTTAAAGTGGTTTCAACCACATTTGTTATTAATGTATTCTCCATATACTTCCCTTTGCTCTATGTGACTTTATCCTAAATATTGTAGCACATAATAAAGTATTATGAAATAGATAAAATAATCATAAAAATTGCGGAATTAGAACACAGGCATTAACTTAAATTTGATGTTATATAGCACTAGAAGACCCTCCGATAAAAGGTTCTGTTGATTACATTTTAGATTACACCTTGATTACACTTAAAGAAGATGCAGTGCAAATCCCCTTTCTTTAAGCCTATTTCAGAATTGCCGTGAGGGTTCGAGTCCCTCTATCCGCATTAAAAAAGATTTCGGAAAGCCTTAAATATAGAAAGGTTTTTCGAAATCTTTTTTTTAATTAAATATACTTACCTGCCAAATATGTTCATTACGCCATGCACTAGGATTGTTGAGTAGCAATTCTTTGTTTTTAAACGAACAACTCCTAATACAATTCCATAACATAAACCAATGATAACCTTCCAAATCATTACATGGAGTAAACCTTCATTAACTCGAAAAGCTATGGAGCTAATGTAACCGAAATGCCACAGTGCAAAAAGGATAGTTGAAACAATATAAGTCATCCACTCTTTAGAAAAGATTAAATTAAGTTTATTCCATACGTAGCCACGAAAGATCAGTTCTTCAAATATTGGAGTAATAATACTTCCGTAGGCTAGCAAAGATATAGCCTGAAATCCGGTGAAATTTGATGGTGTAGTTATTAGCAGTATGGCAGCCACAATCGAGGTACAAACATAAACCGTGTTGAACTTGGCTGGGAATACAGAAAGGGTTATTCTGAACTTTTGAGAGATTATCAAAATGCAAATGGTTAATACAACCATACCAAACATAGTTCCCATACGATCCGAATAATCCGTCCTTGGTATTAGAAGAAAGACACATTGTTTCATCACGAATAATAAGAACTGAATGAAAGCTAGTAATGCTATAATTACACAAATTGATTTAACTTTTCCGTTTTTCAAACTATATCACCTCATAAACAAAATTATTTTAATACCACAATCAGCGACACCTAAGCTCCGCCACAATCCATTTTAGATTAAAAAATTCCCCCATTTTTCATATCTGTCTTATTGACAAAATCCATGTGGTATAATTTTTCCCAATGGTTAATATTTAAAGTTCCCCTTGTAAGGTGGATTGCTAAAATACAACACTTCTCATCCTTTTCATTGTTTGCCATATCGTACCACTCGGCAAAGGCTGTACGGAGTTTGGTTCTTATTTCGGCGTTTTTTGGATCAAGCACCCAACCGAGGTTTTCACCTACTCCATTAGCAGTAAACATCTCTAAACAACCCGCAACCGAAACCTCCGAATTTTGCAAAATTTGCTGCATTTTGTTTGATTGTTCATATGTAACAACATAAAATGTGTTGTCTTCATAATAGGCGTCCACACTACGGACAACAGGGCGAGGTTGTCCGTCAGAGTTCAGCTCTCGCGCTATAGTCGCAAGGGAAATCACATTGTCTTTGCCGTTGCCGAACTTCTCTTCCATTAGTTTTAATCCTTCTTCGTACATACTCATTTTAATTTCTCCTTTATAAGATAGTATTATATTTAGCATAACCATATCAAAAATAAAATGGTTATATATTTCTTATGCATATTATCCTTATAGTATTTCAGCAAACTGGGTTTCATAAAGACGATGATAGAGGCTTTTATTCTGCAACAAATCTTCATGAGATCCGGATTCAACTACTCTTCCTGCTTCAATCAAATAAATGATATCCGCACGTTCAATCGTGGACAGGCGATGTGCTATGATAAGAACCGTCTTATTTTTCATCAGATGTTCTAGTGCAGATTGAATCTGTTGTTCGCTTTGGGAGTCCAGTGAAGAAGTTGCTTCATCCAAGAGTAGTATCGGGGCGTCTTTTAGGAAGGCTCTGGCAATAGCAATGCGCTGACGCTGCCCTCCGGATAGCCGTACACCGCGTTCTCCCACAAGTGTTTGGTACCCCTGCTCCATTTGGTTAATAAATTCATCTGCATATGCCTCTTTCGCCGCTTTCTTGATTTCTTCCTTTGAAGCACCGGATCGTCCATAGCTAATATTCTCCTCTACTGTTCCATCAAATATATAGGAATCCTGGGGAACATAAGCCATTAGCGAGCGTAACCCAGCTAATGTAATATCTTTGGCAGCTTTCCCATTAATGGTTATTCTTCCGGCTGTTGGAGAGTAATACCCCAACAGTAATTTCAGGATGGTACTCTTGCCTCCTCCACTCGGGCCTACTAGGGCAACAACCTGCCCCCTTTTGATGGATAGATTCAATTTATTTAGGATTAGAGAGTCCTGATGATAGGAAAAATTAATATCTTCCAGAACAATCATTTCCCCACTCCTTGCTCCCTCAACATTTATTCTGTCTGGTTCAGATTCTGTTTCTAGAAGCTCGGTAACACGCTTTGCTCCGGCCAGAGAACTCTGCATTCCAAGTAACATACCGTTAATTTCTGAAAACATGTTATTGACATTCCCCAAAAGATATACCATAGAAACTACAGAACCCAGAGTACTTATGCCCTGTTGAGCTAGAAATGAAGCCAGAATAACCACTCCGACAAAATTAATTGAGGTGAACAGGAAATTTCGACTTTCCATAGCAGCAGTTTTCTTTGAAAGCATCAGGTTATTCTGAAGGATTTCACCATTCACTGTGCTGGCTTTCTTAAACATTTCAGACTCTAATCCAAGACTCTTCATAGTCATAAACCCAGCAATTATATTAGCAAGGCTCTCAGTATACCCCCCCATACTAGTTTGAATTGAATCATTCATGCTACGTACTTCCTTAGTCTGCCTAGTACTGATACGTACAGACAGCAACCCGATGGCAAGAAGTAAAATACTTACCCTCCAATCAAGTAAGAACATTACCAAGGCAGAGCTAATACCACTTATTAAGCGTACCAATATCATTCGAAACGGCCAGCCATAGGCACCCTCCATGGTTCTGACATCATTGTTCACCCTCGACAAAGTATCCCCACTATGATGTGTCTCCGAATATGTTATTGGAAGCTTCAAAAGCTTTTCATAAAGCTTAACACGTAGAAAGGAGCTAGTCTTATAAAATGAGGAAAACAAAAAATACTCCAAGGAAACAAAGCTGATCATACCAATACCTGAAATAACCAGTGTCAGAACTATGCCCTTATGTAAAATTGCTGGATCCAAACTCACTGCCGCATCAATCATTAGCTTCATGACTATCGGCGAAAGTAGGTAAAAAGATATTTCAGTAAGGCAATCCATCGTAATAATTACAATGTATGTCGGTTTACTCGGCTTAATATACTTGAATATATTAAAATAATCCTTGATATCTGCTATTTTCATACAGCTTCCTGCCTTTCCAGCTGCCGGTTATATAGCTGTGTATATAATCCGACGTTATTCATGAGCTGCTGATGAGTTCCGCGTTCTGTAATCCTGCCCTGCTCCATCACCATAATTTCATCCACATCCTTTATGGTTGAAAATCGATGGGTTACAATGATAACTGTTCTTCCCTCCAAGATGCGGTTCAGGGATTCCTGAACCTGGGCTTCGGAGATTGTATCGAGTGCAGATGTCGGCTCGTCAAGTAATATAATGGACGAGTTTTGAAGAAAAGCACGGGCAAGTGCCAATCGCTGACGCTGACCGCCGGAAAGCATGATTCCCCTCTCTCCTACCAAAGTATCCATCCCTTCCGGCAATTCCAGAATAAAATCAAGAGCATTGGCTGCACTGGCTGCTTGAAGAATTTCTTCTTCTGATGCATTCAGCCGGCCCATTGCAATATTATCCCTAATGGAAGCTGGGTAAAGGAAGGTATCCTGAGAAACATAAGATATTTTTTCTCTAAGCGCATGAAGACTCCATTTTCTTAGATCATGTCCAAACAAATCGATAGTTCCCAACTCGTTCTCATAAAAACCAACAATCAGCTTTAACACTGTACTCTTACCACACCCGCTCGCTCCGACCAATGCAACTTTACATCCTTTTCTTACCGAAAAGCTCAAGCCATTAAGGAATGGAACCCCTCTCTCCTTAACTACATTAGCCTCATCTGATAGCTTTCCCTTCTCATAAGAGAAAGTAACATCGCAAAAGCGAATGTATTCTTCAGAATCAGAAGCACCAAAATCCATACCGTCTTCGCGTTCTGGCTTCATGTCCATGATTTCGAAAAAACGTCGGGCTGTTCCCGCAGATTGTTGAAAGTCAGCCACGGTTCGTGGGATGGCAGCGACAGGCCAGACAATGTTGTTAAGAAGGTAGACAAAAGCAGGAATCTGACCCGGAGATATTTCCCCATTCATAGATAAGATGGCACCGTAAATCAGACAGATGGTAAATGGAGCTGACCACAGCAGAATATTGAAAATCGGCATGAACTTTAACCGATGTAAGCTCTTGCTGTTGAATTTGATACTGGTCTTGATAAACTCCTCAAAACGGCTTAAGAAGAGTCCTTCTAAACCATATGCCTTAATGATTGGCAACCCACCGTAGGAATCTGCTGCTAAAGCATTTGCCCTTCCGACTGCTGCTGAAGCTTCCTTAAAATATTTACCCATCGGTCGTGAAACAAATGTGGATAGCACTAGGATGGGAGGCATGATGCTAAGAGAGACTACAAACAATTTCAGATTTATGGAAGCCAAATATACTGCTGTCAGTACGACCGCTATGAAATCTATCATCAGCTGAAAAAGTCTGTCTCCAATGAATTTCTGTACAGTATCCAAATCATTGCTAAATCTTGATATGAGATCACCAGAGTGAAAATGATCCATGAAGGATAAAGGGAGCTTTTGTATATGACCGACTGCATGTTCACGAACTTCGCTCATCACACAGGAACGAAATGTTCCAAATAGATAGGTTCCAAGGTACTTTAAAAAAACACCAGCTGTCACGATTACCACTGTTTGGAGAATCAGTGCCGATAAAACACTGGATTTATTATCTATGACAGATCCGACCGATTCATTGATAATATAGCCAAAAATCAAGCTTATCAGCGTATTGAGGGCAGCAACTACCAAATACGCAGTCATAAGCCAGCGGAATTTCTGTGTATAAGTAAGCATTCTTGTAACCAGATGTAAAAAAGAGTATTTACCGTTCTTGTTATTTTGTAAATACATAGATTTTCTCCTTTATAATGATTACTATTGAATCGTTTTCATCATTTCCACTATCTCAGTCTTTGTCATAGAGGGAATCAATACATGGTTCCCATCATAAGCCGTTGCCCCATGCTCTTTCACATATTTAATAAACCGGTCATAATTATATAATCCATCTGCCATTCTATCTTCTGAACAAATGTAGAATTGTACAAAACCTTCATCAATTGCTATTTCATTAAGATTCAAAAAACCATCTGCCTTACATGGAAAAATGCTCACACATTCCTCTGTCAGTACATAAAAAGCACCATTTACATCTCTCTCAGCATTATGTAGCAATCTTGGATTTGCATAATACGCATCTATCCTTTGCATATCATGAATATATGTTTCAAATTCCATAAGCTGGTTACAGGCAGCAAAACGCTTCACGTCATCCTCCTTTAAAGTAACCGGCCACATTGCCAAAGTAAACATAAACGCCGCATATTCTTTATTCTGACAAAATTCATTTAATTTCTCTAAGTTAAAGACCTTCATCCGCTCCTCTGCCTCTTCTAAGTCCTGCACGGAAAATTCACGTTCTTCCTCCACACAATACATTAATACCTTTCTCATTTGTGAAACAATTTCCTTAACCACCTGTATAAAATCATGGATTTCTGCACCAGTTGTCGGAATGTTATAACTCAATTCTAATTTGCCTTTTTCTGCTTCTGAAAAATTGATAAAGATTCCTCTGCCTATACGTGCTGGATTATACATGATGGCTGTGCCTTCCTTTATCTTGCCTTCCTCTAATACATAAAATGAATTATCACTGCCATACATCAGCTTGCAATTCTTAACCAATGTCTCAAAATCAAACTTCACCTTGCCAAATAATTTCTTCGATTGAATATGTAATGTAAATGCCATAAACTAAACTACTCCTTCTTAATTCAATAATGATAATATTAAAGCTAAATTGGTTCGCATCTTTATCCATATATAGGAGTATATTACCATTATTTTCAACTGCTGTAAACCTAAGGCTAAAAAACTCTTTTTTTAAATTATCAAGTATCTTTATAATCGAATTCTTATCTGTTTGATTCAATCGAGAATTAAATTAATATCAAAAATTAGTTATTAATATGTGAGTGTTATTCAATGTCTTTCGTAATACCGCTTTTATGGTAAATAGTATAAAAAAGGGTGGCTTGGTTACCACCCGTTGTGTAAAAAGTTTTGCTAATTATAATGTGACTGGAACAGTTAAGATGTAATGCAAAATGCTAGTACTTTTCATTAATTTTATTTGCAAAGCTGATTTAATATTCTTGCTACTCTTCGACATTCTTCCAAAGCAACTTCATCTTTTTCTGCGGTACAGGACAAGGATAAAGATAAGTCATTAAACATTTGCATCTGTTGCAAAGGCCTCTGAACCCATTGGCGAAATTGTTACGTAAAGGCGCAAGACATCTTCACCGGTGTTTATAACCTGCAAGCTTTCCTGCCCATCAACCTGAATTAATTCTCCCATTTGCAACGAAGTTTCATTGCCATCCGTGACAACCTTGGCATTACCCTCCATGACCTGTAAGAAAAGGGTTGATTCTAGATGTGTATGTCCCGGTAGTATTTCCCCTTTTGCAATATTTAGTACAAAGGCAATTACATTATCACTTTTGTAAAGCATCCGCTTGGCGATTTTTCCCTGTGGCTCATCAAAATAATTATTAAAAATAAATTTTTTCATAGATAAAACCTCCTTTTATTTAAGCTTAAACTATAATATACCCTAATTGGGGTATATATAACTAATTTCTTTTCTAAAAAATGTTCAATATTGCTCGTAGCCTACTGATAAAATCAGATTCACCTTTGTGCTAGACTATACTTTATATTCAAAAAACAAATTATTGTTTGTATTATTAATTACAAGCACCTTACTGGCATATATTGGGTTGGCATTTTTACAATTATGATAACTTTTTAAACCTGGATTCACTGAGACCACAGTAGCTAATACAATCACGTTTATTGCAGTGTTTCTTATATCCATAAGATTTTGAATATAAATTTTTTGAATTAAAGCCATACAGCCCAATCACTATATTCAAAGATTCCGCATCCATGATGTAGTTTGCCCTCTGTCTTCAGTTGTTCAAATGCATCCCTCATTCTAACAAGTATTTCAGGGTGAATGTCCAACGTGTGATGGGCAGGGAATACTCTCTTTACTGGAAGTGCTGCAACTTTTTTCAAAGACGAAAGATAGGCATTTGGATCAGTCGATGGATAGTAGGCAAATAATGTATCTTTATAAACCAGATCTCCGGTAAAAAGATACCCACGTTCTTTTTCAAAAAAGCTCATATGCCCGGGTGAGTGACCGGGCGTATGCAGAACATAAACGGAACGATCACCAAGTTCTATAACATCATTATCTTCCAACATTCTTGTAGGCGTTCCTTGAAAGAATTCATAGGTGTCAACATTATAACCTTCCGGTAAGTCACAGCGATCGATGACCATTTCCCTAATTTGTTCCATAGTAAGTGGAAATTCTCCGTTTAACCAATTCAGTTCATCTTTTTGAGCATAGAAATCCGGAAAATATTTATGACCGCCAATATGATCCCAATGAATATGCGTTGCCACAGCTGTAACTGGCCTGTCAGTGAACTTGATTACCTCGTCGTAAATATTGCAAATACCAAGGCCCGTATCAATCAAAAGGCTGCGTTCAGAGCCGTTTAGCAAATAGCAATGTGTTTCCTCCCAATGACGGTACTCACTAATAATATATGTGTCTTTGTCTATCTGATCTATTGTAAACCAATCATTCATTTGTTATTACCTCCAACTTTAATTAACGACTACACTTTAAGTTTGTATGATAATGAATCTTAATCAACTCCTCATCACCAATCGCTTTGTTATATCAAAGACAATTCTGCCTTAATTACTCAATTCTGTTTTCAGATTATTCCTACGTTTGAAAAACATATTTATCGTTCTAACACATAGAAAGATCACAATAAACTTAAAATATGGGATTAAAGATCTCTACCGAATCTTCGAAAACATCTCTACTATTTGATATTAACAGAATTTATCGCTCTGTTTGCTCAGTCATCAAACCCCATCGAAAACCAAATTTATCTATAAATACAACCTCACACGAACTATAAGTAGTACTATGTATAGGATATATCGTTATACTACCAGCTTTTAAAATATCATATGCATCTTTAACCTCATCACTTGTATCAAATGTCACAGTAAGTGATAATGAAGTACTTATTGTCAAATCCACATCCATATTATCACACATCAAGATTCTCTGATTTCCTATAAAAAGTTCTGCATGATAAATATAATTAGCTTGCTCTGAATTCAATTCTCTATTCCAATCTCTTACATCGGCGTCAGAATATCTTAAAAGACATTCCACTCTTGCATTAAAAGCTTTTTGATATAAAGTTATAGCTTCTTCACAACGTCCATTAAAATTAAAATTTGGCGTAATTAACATCTTGCTTCTCCTCCATATATTCTGATTTATCTTTGCTTCATATACTTATGCATATTTGATATTACTTTAACAGTTCTAATAAACATAATGGGAAGTTAGGTTTAAATTGTATAATTTCAGGTTTTGCTTATAATCTTACTTACAAATTGGAATTTATTTATATTTGTTTTTACAAACACATGCTAAAATAAAACAAAAAATACTAGGCAATAAAAATTCCAATATTCTATCCATAAAAAACGGCATTCTTGTGTTATACGGGCTAAAATTGACTATTTCTATTATCATTACGATAACATATATTATAAAAAATAAAACACCAATGGCATTTATTAATTTAAAATAATTCTCCCTTTTCATATAGCTAGTCTCCTATAAATTCCTGTTTGCTTAAATGTTATGTAAATAATTCGTATTTCGCATTGTCGTGACAATGGCGGCTTATAAATATAATGGGCAGTTTATTGTTTGGGACAATAGTGAAGTAAACCGTCTCTACAAATTGTTAGAAATTACATACTTACTATAATACTCATTTAATTCGTTGTGCAACAATTTTATTCGATGCATGTAAATGTAATGGAACTTCAGGGTGTTCATCTTCAAATACATAAGACTTAAATTGAATAATGTTCCAATCATTGTATAATTCCTTTATTTCTTCATCAGAAGCCAAGCCGACTGCAAATGGTGCAATATCTGGTGAAGCTGGAACTTTATCAGTAAATAACTGCATAATGTGAAAACCACCAATCACAGTATTTTCTTTTGCTGCTAATATAAATTTATGCCAATTATTTTTATTAACAAAATGAAGTGTTCCAAATGAACAAATTAAATCATATGCTTTTTGAAAGCTAAAATTACATAAATCATCTACCCAAGCATTTATATTAATATCATCTTTACGTGCCAATCTCTCCAATTTGTTGATTGCGTTTTCTGATAAATCAAATGCATCAATATTTAAAAAGCCTTGTTTTGCTAGGTATAATGAGTTCTTTCCGTCACCACAGCCAACATCAAGAACATTACCCGATTTGTTAAATAGATTTTCAAATTCAATTATAGTATTATTAGGCTCTGAACCAAAAGTAAAAATATCATCAACCTTGTATGTTTCTTCCCAAAACGGTATATTCATTATTTTCTCTCCGTATTTCCTAATTTCTAATATGCTATTACTTACCGTAAAATCATTATTTTTTTTCCTTCTAACCGAGAAGCATATCTCAGTATTCCTATATTATTAAAAAAGTCGAACCAACCTAGCTTCAGATAATGCTTATTTTGTGCAACAACTGATTACCTTTTCAGCAAAATCAACAGCTATTTTCTTTGAATCTTCCGTTTCAAATTTATCTACATCATCGCCTGCATTTTTCTGTACAGCAGCCTTCCCAATATACTTAATTTTAAAGTGCTCGCAAAATCGTTTAATTCCATCTTCAAAAGGACTTATACCATATTCGAGGTCATAACCACATGTAGCAATTATTCCGCACATTTTTCCTTCCAGCAGACTCGGCCCACGTTGTTTTCCATAATATTTGTGAAGTCCATAAAAACGGTCAAGCATTGCCTTCATTGGAGCAGTACAATACCAGATAAATATCGGACTAGCTAAAATAAAGCAATCCGCCTTCAAGATTTCGTCTGATATATCGTACATGTCATCTTGTATTGAACAACCATATTCATCTAATTTGTCTTGGCATTGAAAGCATTCTAAACATGGTGCAATCTTTTTATCATAAAGGAAAATTGTCTTAACTTCTGCTCCTTTAATCTCTAATTCAGTTAAAAATGATTTCAGTAGGGTTGCCGTATCACCGTTTTTTCTTGGACTTCCCATAAAAACTAATATTTTCATTGTTTTCTACATTCCTTTCGCTTCGCTCAAGGCACAAACAAGTAATAAAAAATGTTGTACCCCTCCACTCTTTGATTTATAATTCTTATATGGAATAGCAATACACTACAGAACACGGAGG
>JAEZVF010000115.1 GCA_023443225.1 Bacillota bacterium | reverse complement strand
GATTAAGCTCATATCGTTAATATGGTTGTGCAAATGCATCTAGAACAAGGCAATTATTACAGCTTAGTGCATAAATTTCACTTTGGATGTCCCGAAATATATCTTGGTAATTTGCCATAAAACCCTTATATTAAGCTATTTACAGGCTTGAACATGGAAACCGAAATTGTATCAATCTCGTAACCCTTTTGTTAAATACATCATAAGCTGTAGTACCATCATTAACAAATAATGTTTCTTGCGTTTGCCTCCTCTTAAGTTCATTAACCACTAAGATTTCCCCCTCTGCTTCAAGATCACCGGTCAAAAGCATATCAAACTGATTGTAATTTATGCTTAATACCATGGAATATGCATTGGAACTGGAATATAAGGTTTCGGGACATGGATTCAAACAAGTCATTGTTACCACTCCATCTTGGATCATATCCCCTTGACCCATATAAGATATTTCTATGCCTTTCTCCTTAGCAAGTGCAATTAATTCAGAAAGTGCTTGCTCTTTAACCGAAATGTTTGGCACAATTAAATGTCTGATGATTATCTTTCCGAGGTATCTTTTATCATTTATATCTCCTATCTGCATATTCTCTATCAATTCTATCAGACCAGAGATATGATCTGTATCCGGATGTGTTACAATTGCATAGTCTACGTTCCAAATTCCATTCGCTTTTAGAAAAGGTGCTATCCTGTATTCTCCAACTTTCTTTACATCTGCACTGCCACCATCGATAAGATAAGTTCTTCCGTTAGACATCTCCATGAAGATTCCGTCACCCTGTCCTACATCAAGGAATGTCACCTGTAAATCTACATTTTTTACTTTAACAAAAATAATAACAGAAAATAACAGAAGTATCATGCTTGTCTTTCTACGTATCTTGTTATTGATTAACAAAAAAACAATAATGATAGAATAATACGCAATGACAGCTAATGTATCCGGTTGACCAATCAATAATGTTCTATACGGTAGTACTGAGGCAAAACGGCATATATTCTCATAAAGTATTAATGTATAATGAGCGCTAGCAATTAAGAACACCGCAAACGGAAGATAAAAACAGCCAATGATTACAGAGGTGGTAGCCATTAACACAAGTATGGAAGACAAGGGCAAAATTAGCATATTAACCAATAAGGAATACACTGGAAATTCATAAAAGTAATACAGAATGATTGGAGTTGTAACAACTTGAATACTTAGACTTAACCAAAGAGGATTAAGAATAGAGTTTTTATCAGAAAACATGGTGGATAATACCGGGTACAAGATCGAGATACCTAATATTGCAGTAAATGACAGTAAAAAACCAGCATTCATTATTTGCATAGGTGATTGAACTAAAATTATAAATGCACTTAGTGATGTAGCAGACAGCAAATCATAGGTTCTTCCTATCACGTCAGCCAACATGCGAAGAATCAACATAACTACTGCTCGATTCGTAGACACACTAAAATTCGTTAATAAACCATAAGAAAATATAAAACAGATTGAAATCATAGTAGCTGGCATTAGTGGAATTCTAATTTTACGTAAAAGAGAAAATAAAGCAATACCCAAAAGCGATACATTCAGACCTGATATTGAAAGTATATGGGATATACCACTTTGCTGATATAACTCTTTCACTTCAGGATCAAGAAGATTCATTTCTCCTAAAATCATCGCAGACAGGATACCTGAATCCTTAGGGGGCAATATTGTTTGATAGATACCTATCATCTTAAGTTTCATACAATACAGCAAATGAGGAAACAAGGAATAAGTTTTATCTAATATTTTAATATTCTCTGCATTCACCTTATAGTCAATATTACGGGTTTTATAGTATTGAACCTCATTGAATTGTCCAGGATTAGAGGACGGTTGAAATTTTAAGATTTGTCCTTTTACAGACAAGAGATTACCGATTTTGTAATCGGACTTTGGTGATGTTGTATAGATTATTACACGATAACTAAAATACTGTCTCGTATTTGATTTGGTGGTGGCTGACGATGATTGTGGCTGCGCTGCGTTTGAATTTTCAGATGGATTATCAATTGTTATTGTATTCTTCCTCAAGGTGAGTAAAGTATATTGTCCTTTGACTTCTATCGTTTCGATATTTCCAGTCACAGTTCCTTTTATTTTATTATGAAACATCACATCCATGCTTGGAGGTTGCATCTGCTGTTTCATTCGGCAATATCCTGCAACAAATAGAAATGGTAAAACCAAAAGGAAGAATAAACTGATCCGTTGCTCTTTCTCCATTCCTTTTTTTCTAACAGACCAAAGAATAACAATTACAAAGCACAATCCAATAAACGCAGTAATTAGAATTAAACTAAATTCAAACCGGAATACTCCCATCCCAATTAGATACACTGCCAGCAACCACACAAGTGGCCTTTGTATGTGCAAAAACAAACTCCTTTCCTTTTATTTAGTACCTTCGATTAGGTCCAGTTTCATACTAAAAAAATCGTCAAGAGCTATATTTTCTTTGTAGAACTTCTTTACCTCACCATTGATAGTAAATTGTACTTTTTTGATTGTCGACAACTCATCTAATGAATTAACAACAGAGTAGATTACTACTTCATCTTTTATCGGAGAAAGATTATTTAGGAACTTGTCATTAAAATTAACATAACAAATACCATCATTGGTAGTAACTTTAATTAGTTCTGTTCCCTCAGGTAATGTTTTTATCATATCTTTATCAGACTCACGGGGACCATTTATCAGTTGTTGAATTATCAACTGTTCGATTGAAACATTCTCTTCGTTCGCAATGGTCTTCTCCGTTGCTACTAAAGCATTTCCCTTTTTATTTGAAAAATACATCTTTATTTTTACGGCTTCCGTCGTATTATTTATGAAATCATCGGCATCCATCGATTTAATTGTTTGCCCGTTATATCCTTTGAGCAATTCATTATTTACATAGAATTCAACAGAATCTACATCTTCAATCTGGCATAATGTTTTAACTATGGCTGCCCTGCATAAGACTTCAGTGATTCCGGTAAGGCTATTGTAATTAGAATTAAAGTAAAGGCTTAGTCTTCCTTCTTTGTTTAGTTTGCTCTCTACCATTACATCATCCGGTATTACTTTTTTTATTGCGATGTCTTCTGGAATGGTAGATAAAACATTTAGATATTCTTTAATCAATTCATCGGGTGTTGTCCCTTCCGGCTTGTAATCCTTACCAATTATTTTAGTCTCTTCTGCATTAATATAGTAGATTTGTGGCAGGTTTTCTTTTGTATTCTTTCTATTTGCCGCTGTATCTTGACCATCACAGGAGGTAAGTAAGCTTATCAGGAATAGAATGATAGCCACAGAAGCAAGTTTTAATCTATTTACTTTTATTGTATGCAAGAATCCTTTCATCCGTTTCCTTATCCTTTCCTCTGCCTTTCTGTGCTACTATACATATCTACTAAGCAATATAATTAATTGGAATACGAACAGTAAAGGTCGTTCCTTCGTTTTCTTTACTGTATACTTTAATGGCACCTTTATGCATATGAATCGCATTTTTGGTAATCGACAGGCCAAGTCCAGTACCGCCCGTTCCCCTAGATCGTGCTTTATCCACACGATAAAAACGATCAAATATAAAATCCTGTGCATCTTCCGGAATGCCAATTCCAGAATCAGATACTTTAACATAAAAATATTTATGATCCGCATTGAGGGAAACACGTACCCAGCCATCTTCTACATTATACTTAATGGCATTCTCAATCAAATTCGAGATGGCAAGTGATAGCTTAACTTCATCCACTTCAGCCACTACAGGTCTGAAACTTTCCAGTACCAATTCTATATTTCTTTTTTTTGCGATTGGACGTAAACGTTTTAATACCTGTTCCAGCAATTCGTTTATGTTGATAGGAGTAATATTCACATCACTTGAAGTTTTATCCAGTTTTACCAAGGATAATAAATCGTTAATAATCTTATTCTCTCTTTCGATCTCATCTGCAATATCCACCAGGAATTCTCTGTATAATTCAGGATTCGCATTGTCTTGCATTAACAGGGAGTCAGCTAAAACTTTAATTGAAGTCAGAGGTGTTTTTAATTCATGAGATACATTTGAAACAAATTCCTGCCTAGAACGTTCCAGATTCTTCATTCGCAAAAGCATCTGATTTAGTGAATTTGATATTTGCTTGATTTCATAAAACCCACCAGTAGTTACTTCATCGTCCATATATCCTTCCGTCAAATGACCGACTGCCTGTTTTAAAAGAATAAGTGGTTTTGTTAGAAATCCAGAATAAATAAACGCAAAAACTAAATTAATAATAGCAATCGTAATAATAAGAATTGACGCTTTCTTTGATAACAAATCAGAAATGGTAGTAATATTTTGTTTTGAAAAACTCACAGCAAGAACACCCATAACTTCCTTATTGGTATTATGCGTGATTGGTATGAGCATATCAAAATCTTTATCTTTATCCGCTGTTTCTATGTTGTTTGACCCTTTAAGGCTTGAGATAACTTCTTCAGAAATCAGAATTTTACCATCTTCAATACCATAAGTATCTTTTAAGATATTCAAATGGCTATCAACAACAAGAACTCTGCCACCATAAATTACAGCAAATTGAGAAATCTTCGTATCAATTTCTACTAAACCTTGTTCTTCTAAATAACCAGAAGTAAAAATGCTATTTGCAAGAGAATTCCCTTGACTTCTTAGATCATTTTTCAACAATTCATTGGCTTTCTTATTATAGGTATCCACCATAATTATAGAAAACATAAGAATTGGTAAAATACCAATAAAGAACAAAGAAAGGATTTGATGAACTCTTATACTTTTTAAAAACCATAACTTCTTCTTAATCATGGAAAAAATATCCAACACCCCATTTTGTATGTATATATTTCGGTTCACTAGGGTTATCTTCAATCTTTTCACGTAATCTACGAATATGAACATCCACAGTTCTAACATCACCTGGATAATCATATCCCCAGACAAGATTGAGCAGATTATCACGGCTGTATACTTTATTTGGATTAAAGATCAGCAACTCCAGTAAATCAAATTCCTTCGCTGTTAAATTAACTTCTTTATTACTTATATAAACACGTCTGCTCTCACAATCCATCTTTAAATCTTCGAATTTCACAACTTTTGCCTGATTCTCGGCTGCTTTCTTTGAGCTACGGCGAATAATTGCCTTAATACGTGCTTTTACTTCCAAAATATTAAAAGGCTTTGTTATATAGTCATCCGCTCCATACTCTAATCCGAGAATTTTGTCCATATCATCCCCTTTTGCGGTGAGCATAATAATTGGCATACTAGAAAATTCTCGAATCTGTTGACATACCTCAAAACCAGTTAACTTAGGCAACATAACATCCAATAATATGATATCATATTCCTTTTTCTTTGCGGCTTCTAAAGCTTCTTCACCGTCATAGGCACAGTCTACTTCCATGCCATCCTGTTCCAAACTAAAGCGAATCCCCTTTACTATTAATTTCTCATCGTCAACAACAAGTACTTTCTTTCCCACGTTTATCACCTCATAATATTCTATCAAACTTGTTTTAATTGGGTGTGTTCTAATATAGAGACACACTACTATCAAATTAATGATTACTTCACAGTAATCTTATCACTGATTTTACGAAAGACAGCATCCTTTATTCCATCGATATTTTTAATTTCTTCTATTGTAGCAAATTTACCGCATTTTTGCCGATAAGCAAGAATGCTCTCTGCCTTGGCTTTTCCAATACCGGTTAAGGTCATTAGTTCTTCCATTGTAGCTGTATTAATATTTATTTTACCGTCTGGTTCCGTTATATTAATAGCATCTCCCAAGGGTTCCATACTGGGAGTCTCCGCTTCCATATCTTTTACAGAAGGAATATAAATCCTCTGTCCATCGGTCACAGCCGCTGCTTGATTCACAAAATCTCCCGCAGCATCTTTGGTTAATCCATCCGCTAATTCGATAACATCAATTAACCGGGTATTTTCTTCTACTTTATAAACACCAGGCTTTTTTACTTCACCACAAATGTGAATATAGATATCGTCATTGTTGTTTTTCGTGTCCTGCTGCAAAACCGATTCTTCTATCGTAGCTTGTACACTCTCGGTAGAATTCCCTTGTTCTGTTTGTGTCGTATCTGTTACTTGGTTATCAAGTGTTAATATGGCTTCCTTGCTACTAGTTTTACTGCAACTATATAGAATACCAGCAATCATAACAAAACAGACTGATAATACAGCCGTTACCCATTTTCTTTTCATCATAAAACCACCTTTTCAAAAGTAATCTGCTTACTTCATAAAAAGGCCATATCAATATCGTATCCTCAATACCATACTGTATATCATTATTCTACCTAATTAAATCTCCGATTACAATAGGTAATTTGAAATTGTAATTAATTCTTAATTACTTTATTCCCATTTGAAAGTAATAATTCCACCAATAATGAATGCAAGCCCAATTAACTTTCTCCATTCGAATTTTACACGCTCCACTCCAAATATACCAAAAAGTTCAACACCGTAAGCTATGATTAACTGTGATGTAACAATTAACATAATTGCCTTCGCCGGACCTAGGGAATCCATACTTTTAACTACGGTATAAGTAATAAAGGCACCCATAGCACCTCCTAAGAGCATATACTTATGATCCACCTTCAAAACTGCTCCGAAACTTCCTTCTTTACCTGTAACAAACCACGCTGCAACACATACGATTAAAGCTGTTAATTGGACAAAGCTTGCAGCTACCCATATACTTGTCTGCTTCGTTACCCCTGTGTTGAATACTCCCTGAATACTCATTAACGCTCCTGATATGATAGCAATGATTACTCCCAGCATACCTTCACCTTCCGATTCGTCATATTGCCGCTATTTTGTATTCCTTGCAGCTTCTATATTTTTGCCAAATCCGGATTGAGATATACACTAGTCCTATGATTTATTTAACAAGATGCGTTTCTACGATAAGCAAATTTTATATTTATATTTGGGAGGAAATGTATAATAAGCAAAATCTATTGACAATTTAAATATTTAGTATATTATTGTAATATATTGTAAACAAATTCATTCTTATAGGGGAGATCTTATGCAGAAAAAATTAATGATTTTTTCTTTAATTATATCATTTGTTCTAATAATTGTTCTTGTAGTTTATATGATTAAAGATTCAAAAAGAGAAGACATAATAAAGACAGAAGTAGCTTGTCAAAAAATTGAATACTATACAAAAAACTATTTTTCTTTTTTAGAAGATATTAAAATAGATTCTGATACTGAGAACACAGCAATTTCTATATCATTTATCCCCGAGGTTGGTTCTTTTCCTGTTAAAGAAGAGATATATCAAAGTATAGCTTATCATGCATTACAGATAGTCGAATTTTTTCCGGAAGTTAATCAATTTAATTATATTGTTTTATGGGATGACTATACGAAACAGGAAGTTCTGAATTTAACTATTGACGAAGTTGCCATAAAGGCTTTATCCAATATATTTTTTAATGAATATATAAACCAACGCAACGGATTTGAAACTTCATATAAGAACGTTTTCTCATCAATTGTAGAGACAGAAGAATCTAAATCCTGGAGAGATAAAATAAATACATATTCAGACACCCCTTAATTGTAAGTAAATAACGTTTTAGCTATCAGTATTTACTGTTATCTGTCAATGTCGAAGCGCTCACCACTAGCCAAAATAGAAAAAGCATAGTCTTTTAAAAAACTATGATACGAAATTCGGGGGGGGGTATCTGTGATAGCTTATATTTTATTATTTCTAGGTTTATGTTTTATACTATTTCAATTATTTATTATTAACAAAAAATCGAAGCATTACAGAATGGTTTTGCCTGCGGTTTATTCTACATTAGTAGTAATTGAGATACGCTTTATAATGGATGAAGTAGGTTCTGTTGGTTATATAATTATACATATTTTCATTCTAATATATCTTTGGTATTTATATATGAAAAGTAAGAAAGGGTAAATAAAATTACGAGTCTATAACGTGAATGATACAATTTGAAATATGACATACAGATGTCTAATTTTACGTAATATAATTATGAGAAAAGGAGTGAAATAAATGGCTACAAGTATATTTGATATTAAGACCGAAGTCCCTAATGACAATAATGTGGCAGAGGCTTTGGGCAATGCCAAACACTTATGGGATAAAATAGAATCCTACATTTTTGAGAATTACAACTATGTTAAAAAAGAGTGGAAATATTATAGTAAAAAGGCTGGATGGTCGTTGGTTTTTAAGAATAAAGACAGCACATTATTATATTTTATTCCATGCAAAGAGTCCTTTAGGATATGGTTTGTTCTTGGTGAAAAAGCTGTCAATACTGCTTTAAAAGCTTCTTTACCGAAGTATGTAATTGAAACAATTACTACCGCGAAGCCATATACAGAAGGAAGGGGATTCTTTGTTGATGTTAAAGAGGATAAAGACCTTCCCACTGTTATGACACTTATAGAAATAAAAACACAGTCATAACCTTTTCTTCTTGTTCAATTACAAATGAAACTGCCAGCTTTGCCTCTAGAAAACATGAAAAACTCCGCGCATACAATTGTGTGTTAATAGTGAATTGAAAGAATCCGTCCGTTGCTTATACTGTGATAATCGTTTTTATTCCGGCAGAGCAGGATGTTTGAGGAGGCGTTGGTACAACGCCGACGAGTTCCTGCGGAGCCGGAATGCTTTAAACGATTATTACAGTATTAGCAAGGTCGGGTTCTTTCTCTGAACTATAAACACACAATTGTCTGTGCGGAGTTCTCCACAACCCTCAAGGCAAAGCGTCCGTTCCCTAATCTATTTTAACACTTCATCCAATATAGAAATCATTTCATCAACATTTTCTTTTGTAATAATAAGCGGTGGAACAAATCGAAGGATATTCTTGCCTGCAGAAATTACGATTAATCCGTTTTCCATGGCTTTTAAGATGTACTCATTCACAGGCTTGTTAAATTCTAAGCCTTGCATAAGTCCTTTTCCCCTTCTCTCAATGATGAAATCATATTTGTCTACCATTTCATTTAACTTCTCTTCAAGATAAGCCGAGATTTCTTTTACATGTTCTAAGATCTTTTCACTTTCAAACATATCGAAAACTTTACTTACAGCTGCTGTAACAAAAGGATTCCCACCATAGGTAGTACCATGATCTCCCGGTACAAAAGCACTAGCGATCTTCTCTGTTGCTGCAAATGCACCAACCGGTACTCCACAACCCAATGCCTTAGCACAAGTTAAGATGTCCGGTTTTACACCATATCCCTGATAAGCAAACATATCCCCGGTTCTACCCATACCACACTGAATCTCATCAAAGATTAAGACAATGTCATACTCATCGCAAAGTTTTCTTACACCTTTTAAGAATTCTGGTGTTGCAGGATAAAGACCGCCTTCTCCCTGTACGGGTTCAAGTATAATAGCACAGGTCTTATCATTTATTTTTTCTTTTACGCTATCTAAGTCATTGTAATCTGCAAACACCACTCCACCAATCAATGGTTCAAATGCTTCCCTGTATTTTTCTTGTCCGGTAACGGATAGCGCTCCCATACTTCTTCCGTGGAAAGAATGATTCATGGAAATCAATTCGCTATCAGCCACATGATTCTTCTTACAGTAATACTTTCTGGCAAGCTTAATTGCACCTTCGATTGCTTCGGTACCGCTGCTTGTAAAGAATACACGATCCATTCCGCAAGCTTTAAGTAACTTTGTTCCTGCTTCAATAGCCGGTACATTATAAAACAGATTCGAAGTATGTAAAAGCTTATCCACCTGATTCTTTAATGCATCGTTAAATTCCTTCTTACCATATCCGAATGCAAATACAGCGATTCCGGCTGCAAAGTCCAAATATTTTTTACCATTTGTATCATACAGGTAAACACCTTCGCCTTTATCCCATACGATTTGATATCTGGTATAAGTCTGTATTAAAATCTGTTCGGCTTTTTCAATATATTCCTGCATCTCCATAAAACGACCCCCTTATTTTGAATGATTAACCTCATGGTCATATAAAATTCCTTCATTGTTAATGATAGCTGTACCAATACCACGATTGGTAAAGAATTCAAGTAACAGACAGTGTTCCATTCTACCATCTAGAATATGAACTCTGGATACACCATTATGAACTGCGTCAATGCAATTCTTTAGTTTTGGTAACATACCTCCGCCGATAAATCCACTCTCCATTAATTCATCTGCTTGATCTAAGGTAAGTACGGAGATTAAGGTACTTGGGTCCTTAGGGTCTTTGTATACTCCTTCAATATCTGTTAAGAATGCCAGCTTTTCAGCACCAATTGCAGTAGCAACAGCACAGGCAGCATCATCTGCATTAATATTATAAGCATGGAAATTCTCATCCAAACCAATCGGAGCAATAATTGGAACAAAGTTGTTATCGATTAAGGTATTGATGAGGTCAACATTTACTTCCGTAATATTGCCTACATATCCGATGTCCTGACCATTGACCAGTTTCTTTTCTACCTTAAGAGTAGCTCCATCCTTGCCACTGATTCCAACCGCTTTTACTCCCAACTGTTCTACCATCTGAACCAGCCCTTTGTTTACCTTACCAAGAACCATTTCTGCTACTTCCATGGTTTCTTCATCCGTTACACGAAGACCTTCCACAAATTTGGATTCATGCCCAAGTAAACTTACCCATTTGCTGATTTCTTTACCGCCTCCATGCACAATGATCGGCTGCATTCCTACTAATTTAAGTAAGGCTACGTCCTTAATAACATTTAATTGAAGGTTTTCATCCAGCATGGCACTTCCACCATACTTAACGACTACTTTCTTATTGTTGAATTTTTGTATATAAGGTAAGGCTTCAATTAAAGTCTGTGCCTTAATCAGTATTTGATCCATCTGTTCCATTTCTTATCCTCCAAAATATCTAATGTACATTTCACCTATATTAAATAATAGAATCATTTTCACATGATTTATGACCTGTAATCTGCATTAATCTTAACATAGTCATAGGTCAAATCGCATCCCCATGCAGTAGCTGTCTCATTTCCCATTTTAACATCCGCAATGGTTCTGACCTCTTTTGCCGATAAAATCTTAGTTGCAACTTCTTCGCTATAATCTGTTGCCATGCCATTAGAAACTAGTTGCAATTTGCCTTCGGAACTTTCAAGGAATAAATCCACTTTGTCAGGATCAAACTCGACACCTGCATACCCCATGGCACATAGAATTCTTCCCCAGTTTGCATCATTTCCATATACAGCACTTTTAACTAAGTTAGATGTAATGATGGATTTACTTAAGGACACTGCCTGTTCTTTATCAACCGCACCAATCACTACTGCTTCCAATAATTTTGTTGCACCTTCTCCATCAGCTGCCATTTTCTTTGCTAAATCCTTGGTTACAATATTTAGTGCCTTACAAAACTTAGTATAATCCTCATTTTTTTCGGTAATCTCTTTATTTTCTGCCATTCCATTGGCAAGAATGATTAAGGAATCGTTCGTGGAGGTATCACGATCTACGGATATCATATTAAAGGTATCTTTCACATCTGCACTGATTGCCTCCTGTAATAAAGCTTTGCTGATTGCAATATCCGTTGTTACTACTCCCAGCATGGTAGCCATATTAGGGTGAATCATACCAGAACCTTTAGCCATACCTCCGATGGTGACGGTTTTTCCATCTAATTCAAAGGAAACAGCGCTTTCTTTGGAATAGGTATCGGTAGTCATAATAGCTTCTGCTGCAGATAAGCCAGCCTCCAGATCTCCCTCCAGAGCATCTGCAAGTAATTCAGCACCTGCTGCAATTACATCAATGGGCAGCTGTTTTCCGATTACTCCGGTAGATGCAGTTAAAACTGCCTCTACAGAGATTCCCAAACTTTTTGCCATAGCTTCTGCCATCTTTTGATTATTGATTTCTCCTTCTTTGCCCGTACAGGCATTGGCAACACCACTGTTTAATACGACAGCCTGTGCTGTTTCATGTTCCTGTATCAGTTTCATATCCCATTTAACCGGTGCTGCCTTTACAATATTGGTTGTGAAAGTTCCTGCTACCTTTGCTGGAATTTCGCTAAAAACTAAAGCCATATCTTTTCTTTTCTTTTTAATTCCTGCATATATTCCGGCTGCCATATATCCTTTTGCTGCGGTGACACCGCCTTTCATTTTCTCCATGTTTAATCCTCCCGCTTTGCTATAATCTCTGCTGTTACTACACGTGTTATTACTTATGGGAACATTGGTACCAGTTGTAATCCCATGGTCTCCTCTAAACCAAACATTAGATTCATGTTTTGTACTGCCTGACCTGCAGCTCCCTTTACCACATTATCCATGGCACCCATCATAATGATTCTCTTTGTTTTTGGTTCAATTACAAAATTAACATCTACGAAATTACTTCCTTCCACCCACCTGGTTTCTGGACAAATTCCTTTATCTAAAACACGTACAAAGTATTCTTTGCTATAATATTTATCGTACACAGCTTTTACTTCTTCATAGCTAACATCCTTCATCAGATTTGCATAAGCAGTGACTAAGATTCCACGATTCATCGGTACCAGATGCGGGGTAAAAATTAAATTGATGTCTTCCCCTGCTGCATAGGATAATTGTTCTGCAATCTCAGGAGTATGTCTATGATTTGTAACACCATAGGCTTTAATGCTTTCATTCACTTCACAATATAGGTTATTTACCTTTGCTGCTCTTCCTGCTCCGGATACCCCCGATTTAGCATCAATAATAATGGAGTTAGGATCAATCAGACCTTCTTTTACTAAAGGATAAATAGAAAGTATGGAACAGGTAGGATAACACCCTGGATTGGCAATCAACCTGGATTTCTTAATCTCCTCACGATTGATTTCACATAATCCATATACAGCTTCTTTGATAAATTCCGGACTTGGATGTGTGATTCCATACCACTCTTCATAAGTGCTTACATCCTTAATTCTAAAATCTGCACTGAGATCAATAATCTTAACCCTAGACAAAACATCCTCATTTACTAAAGTAGCGCATAAGCCTTGGGGTGTAGCTGTAAATATAACGTCAACCTGTTTTGCCAGTTCTTCCATATTATCATCCATACAAACATCATCAACAATCTGAAACATATTTTGAAATACTTCGTAGTATTTTTTATCCACATAACTCTTTGAGCCATACCATACAATTTCAGCTTCTTTATGTTGTAAAAGAATTCTTACTAATTCCTGTCCGGCATAACCGGTTGAACCAATAATACCAACTTTTATCATCTGCCTACCTCCGTCTTATCTATCTCTTTTCAATAATTTTTTCATAATTATACATCGAAATTGATTATTATGCAATAGTTAAATTTAATTTATTTCGATTTCTTTGCATAAACTTTCATAAAAATGTGTTTTTGCAATATTTATGAATATTTATTTACGGATGTAGAATATCAATCCCTTCCTTTAATAGAACAGAATATAATTTTGCGATCGGGAAACCAACGATGTTATTATAATCTCCCTCTATCCTATCAATATGAATAGCAAATAGACCCTGAATTGCATAAGCACCCGCTTTATCAAAAGGTTCCCCGCTGGCAATATAATCAGTAATTGCATCTTCTGTTATTTCTTTTACCCACACATCCGTACTTTCCAGAAAATGAATTTTCCTTGCTTTACCCTCTTCTTTGGTATTCTTAATAATTACAGATACACCTGTATATACTTTATGGATATTACCACTTAATAAATGGAGCATTCTTTTTGCGTCTTCTTCATTTCTTGGCTTTCCCATAATCTCTCCATTTAGTACAACCATGGTATCCGCACCGATTACAATTACATTTCCTTCATAGTTTAATGCTACATCTTCTGCTTTCTTAGAAGCAAGATCAACAACGATTTCTTCAGGTGTGTTCTTGCGAATGATTTCTTCTTTATCGCTTGTAGAAACCGTAAATTCAATACCGACTTTCTCAAATATTTCTTTTCTTCTTGGAGAAGCTGACGCTAATACTATTTTATACATCTTAATTACTCCTGTCTGTATCGTTATCTTATTATTATCTAGTATGGTTAATATCCTCATGCAACACCCAATATGTATGCATAAATCCGGAAATAGTCTAGCATAAACATTTTTTTATATCAAGTTAAATAAAACTTACTCTTTGGGCAATGGATTTTTATATTCATGAATATTATTCATAAATATTATAAATAAATTTTAAATTAGCTATTGCATAAAATAACAATTTGATGTATATTTATAATAATCATTAAGATGAATTTTTGTAAGGAGGCATTTATTATGAAAGAAAAAGTAATTCTCGCTTATTCAGGCGGACTTGACACAACAATGATTATTCCCTGGTTAAAGGAAAATTATGATTATGATGTGGTTTGTGTTTGTATCGATGTAGGACAAGGAAACGAACTGGATGGTCTTGAAGAAAGAGCCAAATTATCCGGTGCAACAAAATTATACATTGAAAATGTTGTGGATGAATTCGTAGACGATTATGTTTTGCCTTGTGTAAAAGCAGGCGCTGTATATGAGAATAAATATTTATTAGGAACCTCGATGGCTAGACCTGTGATTGCCAAGAGATTGGTTGAAATCGCAAGACTTGAAGGGGCTACAGCTATCTGTCATGGTGCAACCGGTAAAGGAAATGATCAGGTGCGTTTTGAATTAGGTATTAAAGCACTTGCTCCTGATTTAAGAATAATTGCTCCTTGGAGAATCTGGGATGTATCTTCTAGAGAAGAAGAAATCGAATATTGCAGGAATCACGGCATTGATCTTCCTTTCTCCGTTGATAATAGCTACAGCCGTGACAGAAACTTATGGCACATCAGCCATGAAGGCTTAGAACTAGAAGATCCTGCGGTTGCTCCAAATTATGATCATTTGTTAGTTCTTGGTGTATCACCTGAAAAAGCACCAGATGAAGGGGAAACTCTAACCTTAACTTTTGAAAAAGGTATTCCTACCAGCTTTAATGGCAAGACTATGAAGCCATCCGATATCATTGAGGAATTAAATAAACTTGGTGGAAAACATGGTGTTGGTATTATCGATATTGTTGAGAACCGTGTTGTTGGTATGAAATCCCGTGGTGTATATGAAACACCGGGCGGAACTATTTTAATGGAAGCTCATACGCAATTAGAAGAACTTATTCTTGACCGTGCCACCTTAACCTGCAAAAAAGAAATTGGAAACAAATTCGCTGATGTAGTGTATGAGGGTAAATGGTTTACCCCTCTTCGTGAAGCGTTACAGGCATTTGTAGATGTAACACAGGAATATGTAACCGGTGAAGTTAAATTAAAACTGTACAAAGGTAACATTATCAAACAGGGCACTACTTCTCCTTATTCTCTATATAATGAAGATATTGCTTCCTTTACTACAGGTGACTTATACGATCATCATGACGCAGAAGGCTTCATTAATCTATTTGGACTTTCACTTAAAGTTCGTGCTATGAAGATGGCTGCTATTGAAAAAGATAAGTAATAACAATAAGAAAAAAGAAATTTGCGAGTCCATTTTTGAACTCACGAATTTCTTTTTTCCCTTTTTAACAATCTGTACGTTCCCGTCTCTTAAAGTTACTTCGATTCAAGATAGAAGAATTTCATATGTCTTAGCTTTCTTACAGTAATCTAAAATTCCATTTATATTATCTTCCGTATCATTAGTAAGTGGCAAGATTGGTGTCATCTAACGGATAGTTTGTATTCATTCCTCTCTCATAATATGTATCCGATTTGATTTTGTCTGCATAGCAATCCCAAAACCATATTTATCAATCAGTTTAAGACATCTTCTTGTATTAAAGTTACACAAATATTCACCTATAAACGCATACAAATTACCATTTCCATAACTATTGCACATATATGAAAAATCAAGTAAAATATATAAATGTCTGATTAAGTCGTATCTTATATAGCTCACTATTATTGAAAAGAAAAATGTATGATAAATCATTATACAAGGTAATCCTATGAATTTAAGTCAACTATATTATTTTAGAAAAATTGCCGAATTACAAAATTTTACAATGGCAGCGAAGGAATTATATATTAGTCAGCCAAGCCTTAGTTATTCCATTGCAAATTTAGAAAAAGAGTTAGGCACTTCACTATTCAGAAAAAAAGGCAGAAATGTAGTTTTAACCAACCATGGTAAAGAATTTTATATGTGCGTTGTAGAGGTTTTAACAAAACTAGATGATGGTATTGCTATGTTAAAGCATAATATTAAGCTCTCAACAGATAAAATAGATATAGGAACAATTCCTATCTTATCTGGTGATTTTATTCCAAAAAATATTCGAACATATACGTTATCTTATCCACAAACCACCTTTGATATATTTACCTGCACGACGAGTAAAGAAGTTATCACCGGTATTATTAATGAAGTTTATGATATTGGATTTTGTTTCCAAGTAGAAGTCGATAAAGGCTTAATTTTTGTCCCAATATTAAGACAAGAACTTGTTGTCATAACCAAAGTAGGCCATGAATTATCCAAAAAAGAAAAATTATTACTATCCTCTTTACAAGAGTATCCTCTAATTACCTATCGAGAAAACAATACTCTTGGCATTTGTATTCGTAACCTTTTTAAAGAACAGAATATAGTCCCAAATATTATATTTGCTTTTGATGAAGAAATAATCATAAGTGAAATGGTTGCACAAGATTTTGGTATCGCAATCCTTGTTAATACGCCGATATTAAGAAACCATAATCTTTCAATTATTCCTTTAGATGTAAAATCAGATTTTCCTATCCTGTATTTAGCATATCAAAAGAATTCTAACCATTCAAAATCTATTAAAAATTTTATACATATCCTTAAAGCGAATGCAATAAATACATACATATAACTAATTATTAATAAATTACAAAGTTAATCTTTGAAAGAATAGATTAACTTTGCAATTTTATCCAATGATGTTTGTATTTCTACCCCACCAATGTTATAAGCAACTTTTGGCATTCCATAAACTACAGACGTCATTTCATCTTGGCCTATAGTTCTTGCTCCTCTACGTCTCATAGCAAGAAGCCCTTTAGCTCCATCATAGCCCATACCAGTAAGAATTACTCCTATTGCCATTTTACCTGCTTCCCTAGCCACTGATTCAAAAAGTACATCAACAGAAGGACAATGTCCATTGACTCTATCTCCTTTAAAACACTGGACTTTATATTGATCACCAATTTTTTTTATCACCATGTGTTGGTCACCAGGTGCTATGAGTACTTGACCTTGTTTAACATAATCGCCTGTCTTTGCCTCTTTTACTTTCAATTTTGTCAATTCGTTCATCCGCTCGGCAAACCTACGAGAGAAAATTGGTGGGATATGCTGTACAATTACAATTCCAGGGGTGCTGACAGGCAATGCTTTTAAAATACGTAAGATAGCTTCAGTACCACCTGTTGATGCTCCTATTGCTATAATTCTTTCGCTATCAATGTTTTTGTTATTCTTAATCAGTTCATGTACCGTTTCTTTCTTATAATGAATGTTAGCTACCGCTGCAATTTTAACTTTTGCTATCAACTCAAGAATAAAATTTTCGACACTATGAACAGAGGTTACATCTGGTTTTACTACAAAATCTACAGCACCTGCATCCATTGCATCAAACACTGCTCCGCTAATTGAACTAACAACAATAATAGGTAAAGGATATTGTGGCATAAGTCTTCGGATAAATTCTATCCCATTCATCTTTGGCATTTCTACATCGCATGTCATCACGTCCGGCTCATAATGAATAATTTTATCTCTTGCATCGAATGGGTCCATTGCTGTAGCAATTACTTCAATACCACAATCAGAAGAAATTCCACGTGATAATACTTCTCTAAATATAATACTGTCATCTACTACTAATACACTTATCTTCTTTTTTATCTCCATGTCTTCACTCCATCCTGACTTTCCTATATACAGAGGGCATAACGTATTGAAACTTGGTTTGTTCTCGATTTAGAGATTCAGAATGCCCTATAAATAGATATCCTCCATACTCCATAGAATTATAAAATCTATCCACTAATTCCTGTTTTGTTCGTGCATCAAAATAAATCATTACATTCCTGCAAAATATCACATGAAATTTTCTTTTAAACGGGAATGTTTTATCCACTAAATTAAATTTTCTAAATATCACTTCATTTCTTAATTGATCTGAAATAGCGTAATTTTCATTATTATAATTACAAAAATAGCTAAGTTTCCAATTGGTTGGAAGAGTAGCTATTTTTTCATTACTATATATTCCTTTTCTTGCTTCCTCAAGTACTTTACATGAAATATCAGTTGCTAATATCTTAGCATCCCACAACATTTTTTCATTTCCAAAAAACTCGTCAATAATCATTGCCAAGGTATATGGCTCTTCTCCAGAGGAACAGCCTGCACTCCATATTCTTAAATCCTTATCCTTCACCTTTTTTGTAATGTCGGGTAGAATTTTATCTATAAAATATTTAAAATGGTCCTCTTCTCTCATAAAAAAGGTATGATTGGTAGTGATTTTATTAATTAATGTAGTCACTGCCGCACCTGTTTTATCTGATACAATATAATTATAATACTCTGAAAAATTATTAAATCCATTCTTAATCAGTACATTTTGAAGTCTTCCGGCTAACAAAGCCTCTTTTTCTTCTTTTAAGTAAATACCATAATGTGTTTTAATATAAGCTGCTAATAGTTTAAACTCTTTCTTTGTAATTTTAATCAATTTTAAAGCACCCCTTATAAAGAGAGGTGCAAGCCTTTCGGTTCGCACCATCTCTGAAGTTATATTAATACTTTCCAAATTCCGTATCACTTAATGCTATCTTTGGTTTTGAGGTTGCCACTTCCTCATATGATTCTGACATTTGTGCTAAACTATTGCTACCGTTGTAGACATATTCTCAAGCATTTTTAATATACCTGGATTTAAATTATCATATTTATTATATGCATTTGTATTCTTCTTAATTTTAAATTGATTAACTGTTTCTTTTAGAAGCGTAGCCTGACTGGAGAGCTCCTCACTTGCAGCAGCACTTTCTTCTGAGGTAGCTGAATTAGACTGTACAACCTGTGACACTTGCATGATTCCCTGATTAATTTGTTTAATACCAACTGTCTGTTCATTGGATGCATTTGCTATATTGCTTATAAGAGTAGCCACTTGTTCAATGCCATCAACAATTTTATCAAGGGCTTGTGCAGTATTTTTAGCAATTTTCGTACCATCTTCAGACTTCTTAATGGAGCCTTCAATCATATCGGTTGTCTCTTTTGCTGCATCGGCAGAACGAGCAGCAAGGTTTCTTACTTCTTCCGCAACTACTGCAAACCCTTTTCCATGCTGTCCAGCTCTAGCAGCTTCAACAGCTGCGTTTAATGCAAGTATATTGGTCTGAAATGCAATATCATCAATTACTTTAATAACTTTTGAAATATTAGTAGAGGATTCATTGATTTCATCCATTGCCTTAAGCATTTCATGCATCTGAGAATTGCCTTGTTTCGCATTGGATTTTGCATCTTCCGCCAGTTCATTTGCCTGATTCGCATTTTTTGCATTTAACTCTGTCTGTGAAGATATCTCTTCAATAGATGCTGTTAGTTCTTCTATTGCACTTGCCTGCTCCGTAGCCCCTTCAGATAGAAGAATACTCGAGTCGGATACCTGCTTTGAACCTACGGCAACTTGCTCGGACGCAGCATATATATTAGATAAAACTTCATTGTTCTTCTTCACCATTTCAGATAACTTATTTCCAAGTAAATCATTCGTAGAACTAATTGGAACTTCTACCGTAAGATCTCCAGCTGCTATCTTTTCCGCTGATAATGCTTGATTACGAATGTTATTAATCATCCGTCCAAAGGATTCCATAAGTTTTCCAATTTCATCTCTTGAAGTAGTTTCAACGTTTACATTTATATCCCCTAAAGCCAATGTATCTGCTGCATTTACAAGTTTATAGATAGGTTTTACAATACTATTTGTTATAATCACGCTTAATATGAAGCATATAATTACCGCAATAATGATTGTAGCAAATAAAATCACTCTGGTACTTGTGTAGGTATTACTAGCAGATATCGTTACTTTATCTGCATTATCTTGATTAAGAGTAACAAGTTCTTTCATAAATTAGACAGATTTTCAAAGGATGTTTTTGATTCATTGGCTGCTAATTCAATGGCTTCCTGTGTTTTCAATGCCCTACTTAATGAAATCACTCTTTTACTGATTTCTAAATAAACCTCCCACTCAGCCTCAACTGTTTTAATTATTTGTCTATCCTGATCGGAACTAATAACGTTATTATAGGCTACAATACCATCTTTTACTTCCCGATCTAATGAACTCATTTCCTCTTCTAATCCATCAAGCTCTTCCACGTTATCTGATAAAACATGTCTTAGCTCCTTTATTCGATAATCTGAGGCTTTTGTATCAATAGAATGTGCATAGTCCACACTGGGTAAACTATTTCCGGTAATTTCATTTGTACTATTATTAATTGTACTCAAGGAACTGATTGCTACAATGCCTAACACGACAAATAATAAACCTAAAATGCTAAATCCTAAAAACAATCTTGCCTTAATCGTTAGTTTCATTAAAAATTCTCCTTTAATAGTCAATAATATATGTTTTATACAACAATTATAATACTTCATTCAAATCATCAAGTTCATCTTCTGTCAAAAGTTTCTCACAATCCAGTAGCAATTTTACCTCATTCCCAATTTTGCCTATTTTCTTTATGTACCTGTTGCTAAATCCTTTGTTCAATTGTGGTGGTTCTACAATGTCCTCTTCAGAAATTGTAATAACTTCTGCAACGCTATCCACAATAAGTCCTATGGATACCTCTTTGATGTCAACCACTACTACACAGGTCCGATCGTTATATTCCTTTGGCTCCTTTTTAAACTTAAGTCTAACATCTAGTACTGGTATTATTTTCCCCCTCAGATTAATAATCCCCTTCACGTATTCGGGAAGTTCCGGTATTTCTGTGATAGATTGAATACCAATAATCTCAATTACATACTTAATATCTATACCATAGCTTTCCTTACCTAATGAAAAGGTCAAAAATCTATCTTTTTGAGTATCTTCTTCTATTACCATAGTATTTTCAAATATGTCTGCCATATTTTCCCCACCTTTCAAATGTATTTAATTTATGTATAAGTGCTTACACTTTACAGACTAATTAATCCTGCAACATCAATGATCAGACTTATGCTTCCATCTCCAAGTAACGTGCATCCAGAAAGACCTCTTATTGTTTTGAATCTTTGAATATATTCAGGTAATGTCTTGACAACTACCTGCTGTTGTCCAATAAGTTCATCTGTAAAAATGCAAATCACATGCTCTGCTTGTTCCACCATAATAATAATACCATCTTCTAAACTAGTAACTTTTGTATTAATTCCAAATTTTTTATGAAGTCTAATTATGGGATAACATTGACCTCTTACCATAATCATTTCATTGTTGTCCGTATCAAAGAAAATCTCACTTTTCTTTGGCCTAAAAGATTGTTTTATAGAAATAATGGGTATAGTAAAACAAGAATTTCCTACCTTTACATTCATTCCATCTATAATAGCTAAGGTCAGTGGTATCTTAAGTGTAATTTGAGTACCTTTATCTTGTATACTGTCTACGTATAAAGAGCCACCAACAGCTTCAATATTCTTAGAAACTACATCCATCCCTACCCCACGACCAGAGAATTCAGTAATTTTGTCATTGGTTGAAAAACCCGGGAGTAAAATAAGGTTAAAAACTTCCCGATCAGTCATATCGTTTTCACCTTTTAAGAGTAACTGGTTCTCTTGTGCCTTTTTCAATATCTCGGCTCTATCTAATCCTTTTCCATCATCTTTAACAAGAATAAGGACATCACTTCCAGAACTTTTTGCTTCCAAAGTTACAAGTCCCATTTTTTGTTTTCCTTTTACTAATCTTTCACTTGAGGTTTCAATTCCATGATCTATGGAATTTCGAACAAGGTGCATAAGTGGATCTGAGATATGTTCAATTATATTCTTATCAACTTCTGTAGCATCACCAATTATTTCAAGCTTCACATCTTTCTCTAATTTCTTACACATATCCCGAACAATTCGATGCATTTTATTAAAAGTAGCAGAAAGCGGAACCATTCTTATTGACATTACCATATCCTGCATTTCAGCCGTTATTTTGTTTAACTGTCTTGCGGCTTTTTGAAAGTTGTCTAATTCCAAACCCAGTAGATCAGGATTTTGAATTACCATTGCCTCTGAAATAACCATTTCTCCTACAATATCCATCAGCTTGTCTAATTTTGCAACGCTGACACTAATGATACTTTGAGCAGTTGAAGTAGACCTCGTATCTTTAAAGCAAGTATTCTTATCCAGTTTATTTGGTTCAAAAGTCTCATTTGTCAGCTTAACTTGATCTACTACTTGGGTCGGCTCCCTCTCATAAAACGACTTGATTTCTTCCTCATTTTCTAATTGGTTTAATTCCAAGTCTTTTAGAAATATTGTCTGCATAAGAAAATTATTTATCATTTCGTAAGAATAGTCTGACTTTATATAAATGCAAAACCCTTCCCGACGTATAATTTCTATTGTTTCATCATTATCGATAATATCGTAAGGTACATACAATATTTGATCCGTTATAGTTTTTAAGTTGCGTATTACTGTATAGGCACGTATATTTTCCATTTCGCATCCTTCTTCAAAATAGATTACTGCCTTAAAAATATTACAATATGTATGCTTCGAAATTTGATTTTGAACCAAAGCACCTTGATTCTTAGCATCCATGTTTCCTATTTCCTCATTAAGATTATCTGATATATTATTTTCTTTTAATCGGATTAAAAACTGCTTCATGGTATGTATCAAAGAAGAGGAATCTCCATCTGCATTCTTACTGTTCTTGATTTTATCTACCTCGCTCTTTATGAAATCAATTCCATCAAGAACTAAATCCGATAATCTGGTGAAATTTAATATTGCAGGTTTTTCTTCCCTTAGATAGTAAAATATATCTTCCATAGTGTGAGCCAGGGTTGCTATATTATTAAACTTCATCATAGCTGCTGAACCTTTTATGGTATGCATGATTCGAAATATCTCGTTAATAGAATCTAGGGCAAAGTAATAGCTTTCCTGTTCACTACTTAATACAGATTGTTCAAGTTGTTCTATAAGTTGAGTCGTTTCAAATAAAAACATATCAAGCAATGGTTCATTTATAAATTGTTCTGACATATTCATTGCCTCCATTTTAAATTACCTCTTTTAAAGTGTTAATATCTTATTAAGACTAGAAACTATACTTTCTTCTTTAAATGGTTTTACAATAAATGATTTTGCTCCCTTCATAACCGCTTCTCGAACAAATTCTTCCTGTCCCATTGCAGAAATCATTACAATTTTAGCTTTTGGATCATATGCCAGTATGCATTGTAATGCCTCAATCCCTGTCATCTCAGGCATTGTAATATCCATTGTGACTATGTCTGGCATCAATTCTTTATATTTTCGTATTCCTTCTATGCCATTTTCTGCCTCTCCAACTACATCAAACTCATTATTTTGAAGAACATTCTTGATTGTATTTCTCATAAACGCTGCATCATCAACAATTAAAACTTTTTTCATTTTCTTCACTCCTAGGAATTGAATTGCCAAAATATACATATTATTTGCATCATTATACTACTTACCTATCAATTAAACTAATACAATTATGAGACAGAATCTATAGATAAATTATATAGTTCATAATATAGATAGTTATTGCAAAAAATCTCACAAAATCTATTAAAATATTCTTCTGTTACTAAACAAAAAAAGACCACTTATTCTCAAAAGTTTGAAAATAAGTAGTCGTCAAAGACGTTATAATAATAAACATCTATCTAAGTAAATTCCAATAGTTAACCGCCTCTATATACATCATGAATGAAACATTAGTTATACTCTCGTTGGGCATGCATATTATTAATGAGCTTACTATTTAATGTCATAATTGAATTAACGTATTCAGCATCCATCTCCTCTACAAGGTAATACTTGTTAAAATCACCTTTTCTGTAAGACCTGCCGCCTTACTTTCCTCAATCTCAATGATTACATCAAGCAAGAAGTCCCTGTACAATCGTTATCGCGGTAGTGAGAACACTCCTATCAATTCAATTAATGCTCCATACAAACCAAAACTGATTGCTAATGCATTGTCTGAAATTTGCAAATTATAAGCAAATATTATAATTCTAAACTTCAAATAAGCTCATTTGTTTTCCTTCCTGCTTATCCTCAAACAGGTGCATATAATCAAATAGTTTTTTATCATCACATATCATATTGATTTTCTTACATTCCGATTTTACTATACTCATAAGTTTAGCTTGTTGTAGTGAAGGAATATTATAATTATTACCAAAAGTTTTGATATACTGTTCCTTCATGCCCGGAAAGTTTTGATCCAGCTTGTTATAAAAGTACTGTCTATCCCCATCTCTTAAAGTTACCCCGATTCCAAAGAGAAGAATTCCATATGTCCTAGCTTTCTTACAGTAATCTAAAATGCCATGTATATTATCTTCCGTATCATTGATAAATGGCAAGATTGGTGTCATCCAGCAGATCGTTGGTATTCCTTCCTCTCTCATGATATTTAAAACCTCTGCTCGACGCTTCGTTGTACAGACATTTGGTTCTAGAATACTGCATAAATCCTCATCGTATGTAGTAAGCGTCATCTGAACAACACATTTTGTCTTTCGGTTTATACTTTTTAATAAGTCCAGATCCCTAAGTATCAAATCGGATTTGGTCTGTATTGCAAGCCCAAAACCATATTCATCAATTAGTTCTAGACACCTTCTTGTAAGCTTTAGATTCTTTTCAGCAGGCAGATACGGATCGCTCATACCTCCGGTAGCAATCATGCATTTTTTCCTCTTACGGCTTAATGCTTGTTCTAGTAATTCTGCGGCATTGGATTTAACTTCAATATCTTCAAACTCATGTAGTATCTGATAACAGGTACTTCTGGAATCACAGTAGATACAACCGTGAGTGCAACCACGATATAAATTCATACCATTCTGCGCAGACAGAATTGATTTTACCTTTGTCTCATGCATACATCTTTCCTCTTCTATCAAGTTCTTTTACCCATTGATATCTGCAATAGTTATTATATCAGCCAATACATGACAATAGTATGTCATATTTGCAACAAAACTATATAGAATTGAAACCATAGTAGTTAAATGAATGATAAAGTGAACACACTCTTTTGAGAACAGCCCAGTCAATATATATATTACCATAATACCCCACGTTTTCCCAGAGGAAAATATATAACATAAGTAGAATGCGGAAACAGTATATTTTAAATGGTGTACTGTGATCTACTGTATTATTAATTACTATAATTTTTACTATCTATGTACATACCATGGCAGTCATCTGCTCCCATTAGTACTTCTACATCTTTTAATCTCACTCAAAACCATTATTCTTAATAACATTTGTATACCAATAAGCACTTGCCTTAGGTGTTCGTTTCAAAGTATCATAGTCCACATGAACAATACCGAAGCGTATAGATAATCCTTCTGCCCACTCAAAATTATCCAATAATGACCAGGCAAAATATCCCTTTAGTGGAATACCTTCTTCTATTGCTTTATGTACCTGTTTCAGATAATTTTTGAGATAAATTAATCGCTTGGAATCAGTTACGTTACCATCATCGTCTACCCAATCATTCGAAGCACAGCCATTTTCGGTAATAATAATTTTCTTAAGATGATAGGTCTCGTTAAGCATCTTTATTAAATCATATAAGCATTCTGGTTCATATTCCCATCCACACTGAGTGGTGGGCTTCCCAGTCTTTACACTCGTAACATATAATGGCCACTCGCCACCATCTTTTACATATGACGCATTGTAATTGTTCAATCCAAAGAAATCAATATCCTGACACATAAGCTCCATATCTCCTTGCCTTATATCAGGAAGCACAACTCCTTGTTTTTCTAAATAATTGAAGAAATCTTGTGGATAGATCCCTTTTAGTATTGGATCACAGAACAATGTGTTTGACTGGATATTTTCTCTATTTGCTGCTGCAACATCTGCTGCTGAACTCGGATCTGCTGGATATACCATACCCATATTAACTTTAATACCAATTTCACCAGTCAACCCGCTTTCACGAAAAGCTTTCACTGCTATTCCGTGAGCTAAGTTAAGATGATGAGCCACAGTTAATGCAGCAGAATAATCATGATAACCGGGCGCATGTTTTCCATACCAATGTCCTAGAAAGGAGATAACGTATGGTTCCAATATAGTAATCCAGTTATCTACCAAATCTCCTAATTCGCTGTACATGGTTTTAGCATAATTATCAAACCAGTCAACAATCTCCCGATTCATCCATCCACCCTTTTCCTGCAGCTTCTGTGGAAGATCCCAGTGATAAAGTACAATATAGGATTTAATTCCGTTTTCACGAAGACAATTCAAAACATTTCTATAGAACTCAATTCCTGCCCGATTTACTTCACCAATTCCATCTGGTATCACCCTTGGCCAGCTGATAGTATATAAGAAATTCGGATATCCTAGTTCTTTCATCATACTGATATCTTCTTTATATGTATGATAGAAGTCACAAGAAATATCTCCAGTCGTTCCGTCTTTAATTTTTCCCGGAATATGGCAAAAACGATCCCATATGCTCTCGCCCTTTCCCTTTTCCTTCCATCCACCTTCTATCTGATAAGATCCGGCTGCTACGCCCCATGTAAAATCTTTTGGAAATTCATATCTTATCATAGCTTCACTTTCCTCCATTTCCATTATGATACATACTGTGGCATGTTATTTTATTAATTATTTAATACAACTGAGACGGATTTATAACCCACACCCATTCTATCAATTCCCATATCAATCAACTGTAGAAAATGTTCTCTGGTTCTAATGCAGCCGCTGCCTTTAACCTGGCATCTGTCACCCACTTCATCCATCATCACTTTAATAATTTCAGGTGTGGCACCATGTGATTCTATTCCAGTTATGAATCCGGTACTTGTTTTTACAAAATCTGCCCCTGCCTTTACCGCACATTGGCAACTTTTTATTACCTGTTCTTGACTTAAAGCATCTGTTTCAAATATTACTTTTAACTTTCTGCCATATTTATGCGCCATATCTGCACAAGCTTTTATATCTTCTGTTACTTTATCGTACATTCCACCACGAATCCATCCAAAATTTACTACGATATCTATTTCTTTTACAGTATCATATTTTGCTACTATCTCAATTTGCTTTATCTTTGATTCAGTAGAACTTGTGCCAAATGGAAAATCACATACTGGACAAAGCATGGTTTCACTGCCTATAACATATGGTTCGCACAAATCCATATATCCCGGGTTAATACAAATTGTCGCACAACCTAATCTTACTCCATCCTTTGTTAATTCAACAATCTCTTGTTCTGTGAACTCAGGTTTTAACACAGAATAATCAATGTACTTTGCTAATTCGCTAACTGTCATTTCACTGGCTTTTTTACTAGGTTTCATACTAATAGCCTCCCTTAATTCGTTTTGTGATACATATAAATTCATATGTATTAAATGTATGATACATTTACACTTATACCACTTTTAAGGCATTGTGTCAATATCATTTATTTAAATGTATTAATCACCCCTTGCTTTTTTACTGTTTGAGTTATATAATCTTGCTTATAGAAATGAACCAAAACAATATGGAGGTCATTATGTATACAAAAAAAAGATATCTCATCGCTTCTCATTTATCTGAACTTTGTTCATTATTAAATAATCCGTCCAAGACTAAAAAGGTCTTTGTTGGTTTTGACGGTTTTATTGATGAAATTATTCATGTGGTAGATAAACGTTTCTCTTCGGATTCTTTTAAAAGGATAACATCGATTAAAGCTTATGCTGATCGAATCGCTCGTGGGAGCGGCATGAGTACGAATATCGAATTGGTTAGCCAGCAGATAAAGATGGGTGGAAATGGGCCTATTCTTGCTAATTCTCTACTCAATTATTTTGTTGAAGTTACTTATATGGGAGCTGTCGGTAATCCAATTCTAAACCCTGAATTCAAAGCTCTTAATCGATGTAATGAGATTATCTGTCTTTCACCTCCTGCTGTTACAAGTGCTTTGGAATTCAATGATGGAAAGATTATTACTTCTAAATTGAACGAACTTAATACGATTACTTGGAAGAATATAATAAATAAGTGCACTTTAGGACAGCTTATATCAATGTTTGAGAGTTGTAGTTATTTCGTCTTTTCTAATTGGTCCATGATACTAGATATGAATCATATATGGGGAGAATTTCTAAAAGTAGTAGTACCTAATATTACAGTTTCCGAAAAGACAGTGTTCCTTGATTTAGCGGACCCAGAAAAGCGCACAAAAGAAGACCTGCTAATTGGACTTTCAATTATAAAAGATTTTACGAAAGCAGGTTTTTGTGTTATACTAAGTATGAATTTGAAAGAAGCATGTGAAGTCTGTGAGGCTTTGAATGAAACAATAACGAGTTACCATGCAGCAGATACAAAAGAACTTCTTAAGATTTTATCCCATCAATTAGGATTATTCTGTATTGTAATCCATCTTGTGGACAGGGCATGCTGTCAACATAAAAATTTCTATTACGAGGTAACCGGACCTTACTGTACACATCCAAAACTTACAACAGGTGCCGGTGACAACTTTAATGCCGGTTTTCTTTATGGTATTATGCAAAACTTTTCCTTTATAAACTGCCTATATATGGGATGCGCAACATCCGGCTACTATGTGCGCAATGCCAAAAGCCCAACCATCAGCGAAATAATAGATTTTATTAATTTATGGAATGAAAATCCAACATCATTATAAGGGGGATTTTATTATGGATATCGAATACTTTAAAAATACGTTCCATTTTTCAGAGGGGACAGATGTGCCCCTATATATACAACTGGCTGCTTATTTTCGTATCCAAATTCAGACCGGAATATTAAAGCCGGGAGATATGATGATTGCCGAAAACAGTTTGTGTGACATATTAAATATAAGCAGGACAACAGTCCGCCAAGCGATGAATACATTAGTAGAAGAAGGGCTTCTTGTTCGCTACCGAGGTAAAGGCACTTTTATTGCCAATACCAAATTAAAGCGGAACATGAATTACCTTTACAACTTTACAGAAGACATGAAGGCAATTGGTGCTAAGCCAAGTTCTAAAATAATAAAGACTGAAGTTCTTAAAGATTGTCCGGTCGACATTGCAAATATACTGAAGCTTCCAACTACACAAACACAAGTGTTTTATCTGGAGCGCTTGCGTCTTGCCAATCAAGAACCCATACTATGGGAGCGTACTTATATTCCCTATTATCTATGTAATAAAATTGAGACATTCGATTTCAACAAGTATTCTCTTTACCAGATACTAAATGAAACCTATCACTTAGACATGTATCACGCCAAAGAATCTTTGGAAGCAATTATTTTATCTAGAAATGAATCCTCTCTGTTAAAATGTTCTTCCAAAACTGCAGGATACAAAATTTCACGAATTTCCTATTTAGACTCCGGATTTATATTTGAGTATACAACTTCTGTTACTCGTGCAGATAAATGTAGTTTTCAATTTGATTTATACAAGAATACCTCTTCTAAAAATACTCCTGTAAAAATCAAACGGAATATGAGTTTATAGATGGCAAATTAAATAATTGACTTTATAGGTAAATTACAATTCTTTATATTGATACCTATCTCTTTTCATCGTGGATTTCCCATACTGGATTGCAGATTGTTTGCAGCTATGAATACAGTTTAGACAAAAAGTACAATCTCCTGACCACATAGGTTTTCCGTCTACGATTTGTATTGCATTGCATGGACAGGCCCTTTCACATTGTTTGCAGCCGTTACATTCTTGTGTAGCAAAGAATTTTTTCGTGTGATTGGTTTTTCGATAGGCATATCCGGTAATGGGAGTTACAAATGCTATCATTCCCTTTTTTATGTATTCTATATATTCCCGATACTCAATCATAGACATGATTTTATCTATTTCTGCCTCAGCGTTATTCAAAAGAATTCTTTGCTTTTCTTTATTCATAATATTATATCCAACCACATAATTGTCAACCATCTTTACTCCGAATATTCCATTCAAATGTACTTGCTTTTTATTCAAAGTTTTGGTCATACGGTCCATAACATTACCAGCTGCTATGCCATAGGATGCTATTGCATAAACATATTGCTTCTGATATCCCGATAACTTTAGTTGAATTATAAACTTCTCAACAATGCTTGGCATACAGTACCAATAGATAGGAAAGATAAATCCAATCCTTTCATTTTCTCCGATTTCATATGTCTCATCTTTTTCTATGGTGTTTTTAGAAATAAACACCAATCTTTCCCCTGTTCGCTTTGCTATCTTATCTGCAATATGTTTCGAATTTCCTGTTCCACTAAAATAAAATATCATCCTGTTTTACCTACTTTCGCTTTCTTATACAATCGAAAATTCTTATAATATTTAATTTATTTTTGATTTTTAATGCAACTTCACGACCAATCATGAGGCTTCCAATCCAAAATATTATTTCACTTACTACCATCATTGTTCCGGTTATAACTGCAATCATACATGCCGAGAATGGTAAACAAATATTAAAAGGCATTACGACATATAGCACAAAGGACATAGCAATTAGAGTAATCGCAATAATTCGATATATCTTTTTATTATTCACTTTTATACATCTCATGAGTTTTACTCTCCAATTTTTCTACTAATTTTGATATGATACGCTCAAGAATAATGAGTTCATTTTCATTTCTTGCTATACTTTTAATGGTATCTGTAACCCATTTATAAACAGCCCTGTCACCTTGTAAGATGTCTTTCCCTTTTTTTGTTAGCTCAACATAATAAATTCTTTTATCCTCTACTGATTGCGCCTTTTCAACTAGTTTCATATGAATTAATTTTCTAATAATTGCTGAAACAGCTGGTCTCGTCAAAGATAATTTCTCTGCTATCTGTGAGAAGTTCGGTTTTTGTAATGAATGAATTATCAGTAAATAGTAATAGTCATTGTTAGAAAATTTGTTTATTTCCTCCTCTGCCAGCGTAGTATTAAGATTTCGTATACATTCTTCCCATAATAAATTTACGAGAGTAGAAAATTTTTCTTCCATTCATGCCTCCAAATAGTTAAACAATTTTAATTAAATTACATTAACTAATTTATCATAGTAAAAACGTACTGTCAATAGTACGTTTCTATTTAAATCAAATTGATTTATTTTGTAACACCCACCGTGTTATCGCCGTTTTGATAAGTGCCTGTTATGTAACATTAATTCGTTCAGCTTCATTACATTTTTTTCTTGATTCTAATTATAGGTAATGCTATTATTTATATAACTTATTCATTTAGAATAGGTAAAATTATGTAGGAATACATTTGAAAGGTATGGATTAGTATGAGAATTATTGCAACAATGGATTATCAAGAAATGAGTAGGAAAGCAGCTAACATAATATCTGCACAAGTAATTCTAAATCCAAACAGTGTACTTGGCCTTGCCACTGGTTCTTCTCCCATTGGCACTTACAAACAGTTGATTGAATGGTATCATAAGGGTGATATTGACTTTTCCCTAATTAAAACAGTTAACTTAGATGAATACAAAGGGATGTCACCAGATAACCCCCAAAGCTATTCTTATTTTATGAATGAAAACTTCTTTCAACATATCAATATTAATCTAAAAAATGTTCATATTCCAAATGGTTTAGCAGAAGATGCTCAAAAGGAATGTCGTCGTTATGATGAGATCATAGCATCCTTAGGTGGCGTAGATTTGCAACTTCTTGGTCTTGGTAACAACGGGCATATCGGTTTTAATGAACCTAATGATAATTTTATTAGAACAACACATTGCGTTGCTTTAAGTCAAAGTACCATTGATGCCAATTCCCGCTTCTTTCAAAATTTCGAAGAAATTCCGAGATATGCCTATACTATGGGAATAGGAAATATAATGGAGGCAAATAAAATTGTAGTAGTCGTTAACGGGAAAGGAAAAGCTCAAATACTAAAAGAGGTTATTGAAGGACCGATTACCCCATCTGTTCCTGCCTCTATCTTACAGTTTCATAAGGATGTAACTATCGTAGCTGATCAAGAGGCTTTATCCTTACTTAACACTGGCAATATATAAAAAAATAGTCTTTCAAACAATCCCGCTGAAGATAATTGCTCTTCAGGGGGATTATTTAACATATCATTTATTACAAACTATCATGAAACATTTCTTTATCAAATTCTGGGTTAAAATAGTAAAAATTCTTACTATCCAGCTTATCCTTTGTTTTCTCAAGGGCTTCTCCGAACCTTTGGAAATGGACGATTTCTCTGCTTCGGAGGAATTTCAACGGCTCTCTTATTTCAGGATCAGGGATCATTCTCAGTAGGTTGTCATATACAGTTCTAGCTTTTTGTTCTGCTGCAAGGTCTTCTGTCAAATCTGTGATAGCATCTCCTTTGGATTGGAATTCGAGAGAAGTAAATGGAACAGAGGATGCAGCCTGAGGCCAAAGAGCTGTGGTATGATCGATATAATATGCATCAAATCCCGCTTCCTTTGCCTGTTCTATAGTCAGATTCTTGGTTAGCTGATATACCATGGCACAGATGATTTCCATATGCGCTAATTCTTCTGTTCCAATATCTGTAAGAAGACCTCCGACTTCTTTTACAGGCATGGTATAACGCTGTGACAGATACCGCATGGATGCGGACAATTCTCCGTCCGGACCTCCATACTGACTAATAATGAGCCGAGCTGTCTTCGGACAAGTTTTAGATATTTTCACCGGATATTGTAGTCTTTTTTCATAAATCCACATTTACACACACGCTCCTTCCCAAGGCAGCGGCCCATCCAACCAGCTGGAGCTGCTTATTTCATCATTCATAATAAAGGGGATGCAAAACTTTGTCAGTGGATAAAATTTTTGCGCAAACTGTTCTCTAAGTTTCTCCAGTTCTTTTGCTTTTTCATGATATAACCGGATGGCCTGTACATCCGTTTTATGGGTGTCCAAATATAATGTTAGATCATCCAAAAAAAAACTAATCTGATTGATCTGTGTCATAAGCTGCTCTCGATCTGACTGTTCCTTTGTCATATCTTGACTTTCCATTCCTGATGCAATGGGACTCTTACTATTTGACACTTCTTCCGCTGCAAAAAATGGTTTATTCAAATCATGAAAGATAGTACCGATATTCAGAGCTTCTTCTGCACTGTACAATTCACCCCATTTCTGAATTGGTACATTTACAATTGCCAAATGATTTTCAGACATAATAACTCCTTCCCTGTTAATACTATTTTTATAATCTACGTTATCGTAAAATTACATTCTTAGTATTAGCAAAATAAGAGTTTCTACATTGGTAATCACTACATATTCATATTTATAACTTCAAAACAATTCTACTTTTTGGCTTCCTTTAAGTTAAGTGCTGTCTGAGAAACCTTTAGGATTTCACTTTTCTGTTCTTGAATATCATAAGCATGATAATAACCTTTGCTCATTATATAATCTGATATTTCTTCATGAACCTCTATGGCGTCGTTGAGCTGCTTCTTAAGAACATTTCTTAAGTCATGTGAAGTAACCTCAGTAACAGCGATACTATAATTCTGAATCGTACTTTTTATCGAAGTTACAAAATCTGATGAAATAACCTGATCGTTCAGACCCGCCAAATGCGCAATGCCGCTTGCTATCGTCATGTTGCATTTCCTCCATCCTCAGTAAAGTTATTAACGGTTTTCTCGCCATTTACAGATGAAAGCTCCATAAATCTTCTCAATTCTTTCATATGATCTTCGCAAAGATTAGAATTCTTCTTTAGTATTTCCTTGAGATCTGCATCAGTGATCATCGGCGACATCAAGAGAGCTTTTGTCAGGCTAAGGCTCTTGAGAGTAAGAAGCTCATTCAGTTGTAGTGTTTCGTTTGGTGTTATCATATCTTATTCATTTTCCTCCTGTCACGGTTTTAGAATAACTTTGATACAGTCTTCCGTCTTTGTATCAAAAGCATGGTACCCATGCTCGGCATCGTCTAATGGTAAGCGGTGTGTGATGATATCGCTCGGATTAATCTTACCATCAGACAAAAGCTGATAAAGTGTCTGCATATAGGGAATGACTGGTGCCTGCCCTGTCTTAATATTGAGATTCTTATTTATAACATCACCAAATGGAAATCCGTTATACCGTCCCCCATAAACGCCCGTTACCTGAATCGTACCACACTTACGTACCGCCTGTGTTGCCATAATAAATCCACCAAGGGCACCGCTCTGTAGTTTTGCCCCCGAGGCCACGAATTCCAACGGTGTCATTTTTCCATCCATGCCGACGCAGTCAATTACAATATCAGCACCACCCTGGGTCAATTCCTTAAGATGTTCTCCTGTATTCCCGAACTGCTCAAAGTTTACTATTTCAACATGATTGTGGTCTTTTGCATGTTTCAGCCGATAATCAATATAATCAACAGCGATAACCCTATTTGCTCCGAACATCCAGCAAAATTTCTGTACTAGAAGACCAACAGGACCACATCCAAGAACTACAACCGTATTTCCGTTACTCACTCCTGCATTTATAACGCTCCAGTAAGCAGTTGCCATTGCGTCGGATATAAGTACAAGTTTTTCATCTTCAAGTTCGCAATTCTCCGGGATATGAAATGGTGTAAAATTTCCGTATGGAACCCTTAAAAACTCTGCCTGTCCGCCGGGATAACCACCGAATGTTTCTGAATAGCCGAAGAATCCACCACTTTCTCCATGCGGATTAGAGTTATTGCACATGCTGGTAAGTCCATGCTCACAATAATAACAATGGCCGCAACTAATATTGAACGGAATAACAACCCTGTCGCCCTTCTTTACCTTTGTAACGTCAGAGCCGACTTCTTCGACAATTCCCATCGGCTCATGTCCTATGATATAATCCTGTGATACGTTTGGAACCATGTCATGAATTAAATGCAGATCCGAGCCGCAGATTGCAGAACTTGTGATTTTCACAATGATGTCATCTTGCTTTTCTATTTTGGGATCGGGTACATTTTTTACCTCTACTCTCTTTATGCCCTGAAATGTTACTGCTTTCATATTAAATCACCTCTTTATTTATCTGGAGTAGCAAATGTGCCAAGGCGGCTTGTATCACCCGGGAACAAATCTAGTCCGGCTATTTGACTCATTGTTGTTGACGATTCAATATCCTTATTAAATTGTTTTTTTAGATCTAAAGGATGAAACCATCCCTTTGCTATCATCATGTCTGATATTTCTCCGTGCAAATCAATTGCCTTATTAAGCTGACTGCGCAGTATTGTTCGAACCTTTGGAGATGCTGTCTCCGACAAAGCTATCGCCATGTTACGTACATCATTTTTTGAATTTAGCAAAAAAGCGAGAGACAAATTCATATCGATTAAATTCGGCATCCCCTCAGAATTTCTTATCTCCAAATAGTCATTTATCATATCTATCCCTCACAAATTAATTTCTGGTGCCAACTTCAACAGTTCTTGAAGATCATTTATATCTGACATAGTTGAACTAACACTCTTTTCAAGAAGTTTTTTTAAATCCTGATCAAACACCACACCCTCCATCAATTTTGATGTAGTCATGCAGACAGTCTTTAAGTTCAGCAGTTCATGTATTTGCATCGTTTCATTAAGCGCAAGATTACTAATCTTCATTCAAATATCTCCTCTGTATATATTTAATACTGTTTAATATCCCCCATCTTTAAAATAATACACACTAATTTTAAAAACTCCCTGTACACGTGGACAGGGAGTTTACAAATAATTAAAAAATAATTTAAGCTAAGAGTAAAAGGCTTAACGCCATTACACCCATACCAGCTACTAATCCATATATTGATAGATGATGTTCGCCGTATTCTCTTGCTGATGGTAAAAGTTCATCTAGGCTTATGTAGACCATGATACCTGCAACAGATGCAAAAATGAAACCAAACACAGCATCGTTAAAAAACCTATATAAAAGAATATAGCCAACCACCGCACCTAACGGTTCTGAAAGTCCTGAAACGAATGACAATTTGAATGCTTTCATTTTGCTACCGGTTGCATAATAAACAGGCACAGCAACAGCAATTCCTTCTGGGATATTATGTATTGCTATCGCCAAGGCAATTGGTATTCCCAGCTCAGGATCGCTTAGTGCTGCTGTGAATGTGGCAAGTCCTTCTGGAAAATTATGAATAGCTATTGCTAAGGCAGTAAATAGCCCCATTCTCATTAGGTTCGATTTATGAGATTCACTTTCCCCATCCATTTCCTCTACCGTGTGTACTTCGTGTGGATTCTCTGTAGAAGGGATTAATTTATCGATCAGCGCAATAAGGAAAATTCCAAAAAAGAAACCACCAACAGTTGCCCAACTACCAGTTTTTTCACCTAAAGCAGAAACCAATGCATTCTTTGCTTTCACAAAAATCTCAACAAAAGACACATAAATCATAACTCCTGCTGAAAATCCCAAAGCTACCGATAGGAATTTTGTACTCGTTTTTTTTGTCAATAGCGAAAGAGCACTACCTATTCCAGTAGCTAAACCTGCAAATACTGTTAATGAAAAGGCAAATAAAACAGTCATAAAATCCATATGTAAGTCCTCCTTTTATTATTCTTTGATAATCACTGCTTCTAGTTTTATGCTCCTGGCTCCATTTAATTATTTTATCCCTAATCAGACATATATTACCCTAATTTTAGATAAATTGGAACACTTTTCAACGTTTTGTATAGAAAAAAGCCCTTTTATTAGACATTTGTTTATTGTCTAATAAAAGGGGGGGCAGTTGTTTCGTATAACTAATTGGTCCAAGACCAGACAAGAACCGCACATACCAGGGATGTACCCCATATTGCATGTTTTTCAATAAGAAATCTTATTTTGCAAAAAAGTGTTATTTCTCAAATCATCGTAAGCTTTATTCAATTCTTCTTTTGTGTTCATTACAATTGGACCACCCCAAACTACTGGTTCATCCAAACGTGTGGAACTTATAAATAAAACTTGGGCATTATTATCTGCTGTCTTTATCTCTACCTGGTCACCAGAGGTAAGCTTTACTGCCGTCTTTTCTTTTACTAACTCTCCGCCGATATATACATCCCCTAATAGAGTAAAAACCATGACGGAGCGTTCTCTTTCTGTATTCAAGACTATTGCTGCATTTGCATTAAGGTGAACGTCATAATAATCCAACGGGAGATACTTGCTCTTATGTCCTTTTCTCCCCTCATAATCACCTGCGAGCAATCTCAGTTTACCATTCTCTAACTCAATTTCTTCAATTTCAGAATTCTTGATGCTAAGATAAGCCGGAGGAACCATTTTGTCCTTTGCCAGTAGATTAAGCCAAAGTTGTACACCAAGCATTCTTTCAGATGCTGGTAATTTTTCTTCATGCAAAATACCTGATCCAGCGGTCATCCATTGAACTTCTCCATCACCGATTGTATCCTCATTTCCTAAACTATCCTTATGGGTCATATACCCGCGATACACATAACTGATTGTTTCGATTCCTCTGTGAGGATGCATAGGAAATCCAGCTGTGTAATCATCAGGATTTGTACTGTCAAAGGAGTCAAGCATTAAAATTGGATCGAAATCCTCAACAGTTTCATTTCCTAAAACTCTGACCAAACTAACTCCTGCACCATCTTGTGTTCGATAACCTCTAACCTGTTGCATGATTTTTCTTTCCATATGTTGATCCTCCTTCTGTAAAATACATTGTCTAACTTTTATAATTTAAGGGCAAGCTCTCCCATCTTTTCTTTAATTGATATGCTGCAAGTTTTGGCTGTCTATTACGAGTAAAAATACCTTTTTTATTTCCATTCACTCGCATAATTCCTTCTGTCGTTTGGAAATCTGCAAAATTCCATACTTGTTCACCTACTACAAAATCATAAGCGTCAAATACACGATGCTGCATTTCTAGATATTCTACTTGATATTCTTCACTCCACTGTACAGAAGGTAGTTTATGCTCACCTGCATAAGTATCCGCACCATACTCAGAAAAGATCACTGCTTTATTGTATTTTGCCCATTCATCAATTTCTTTTCGGAAATGATTTTCTGCATTGGACATTTCATAGCCAGCCATTGTGTACCAACCATAATAACGGTTTAAAGATATAATATCACATAAGTGTGAACATTTGCAAACATTTGCTGGTGCCATCATGATATTTGCAAAAGTTCTTGGTCGTTTTTGAACATCTAGTTCATGTGCCAAATTGAATAAATCTTCAAAATAGCTTACTGCACTATCCGTTGTAGAATCTGGCTCATTTAGCAAACTCCATATGCATACCGAGGCATGATTTTTATCTCGTTCGATTAGATCTCTGATTACCTGAAGATGATGTGACTTTGTCTCCTTGTGAACTTCAGGGTTATCAAAAAACTTAACTTTTGATCCCTTACTTGCGTCTAAGAAGTTCATTAATGATTCAAATAGTCCAACCGCAGGTGTTTCATCTATAATTACAAAACCTTCCCTGTCTGCCATTTGATATATTTCTTCACTATATGGATAGTGAGCAGTTCGAAATGAATTTGCTCCCGTCCATTTCATTAATTCAAAGTCACGTTTCATCATACCAATATTGAAACCACGACCTACTACATCACTATCTTCATGCTTTCCAAAACCTTTTAAGTATACTGGCTTATCATTAATATACAATTTCGTACCTTTTACCTCTACCGTACGGATACCAATCTCTTCTTTATACTCATCAATCAAGGTGCTTCCATCTTTCATTTCTAATTTGAAGGTATATAGGTAAGAGTCTAAAACATTCCATAATCTTGCATTCTTAATGAAAACAGAGCCTTCTTTGCCCTTTGATTCTGCAACTTGATTTCCATCCTCGTCATATACAGTAATATAAACTTCAGATTCACCAGTAGTTTCTATAGAATAATCCACCTTGGCATCATCTCCGATGAGATTATGATTTACAGTAAAATCCACAATACTTTCCTTGGGTGTTGCTACTAATCGTACCGACCTTTGAAGTCCCGCATAATTAAAGAAGTCAAAGAAAGGTTTTACCATCTTTTTTCCATTATCCAATGTTATGGTTTCCCCTACTGGCAGGGTTTCTCTGCTTAGTTCATTATTGATCTTAACTACTACCGTGTTTTCCGAATCAAATTTTACTGCATCATTGATCGTTGCATTAAAAGGTAGAAAGCCCCCCTTATGCTGCGCAACTTCTACTCCATTTACATATACAGTTGCAAAATGGGTGGCACAGTCAAATCGTATATCCAGGTCCATAGTTGCCCATTCCCCTGGAACACACAGCTTTGTTTCATACCATATGTCACCTACATATTCTCTTATATCTTTTTCAACAAAAAAGTCATTAAAACTAGCAGGAACCGGTATCATGGTGGTGTCTTGCAAACCATTTTTCCATTCTCCAGCATCACCTTCTTGCTTGTAATCAAGTTTGAATTTCCACATTCCATCCATGTTTAAAACTCTTCTTGTTGCAGAATTTCTAGGATATAGCAATCTGTTTGCCATACGAAATCTCCTTTCTTTTGTAGACCTGTCTTGCCTTGTTATTTTAATGTTTTTTATCAGACACTAGATTCCCAGTGCCTCATGAAAAGCTATCAGTAGCTCACTTTGATAGGCTTCATCAAACTTACCGGATAATAGCCTTGGATATGCTTCTTCCTTGAGTTTTTTCCAGCTTTTAGCTTCCTTTCCCACTACGATTGGAAAGAACCAAACATGATTCGCAATGGCTGCATCCCGATCACCAGGAGCATCTCCGACCATGCATACCTTATGGGGCTCATAACCTTTCTTCAGTAACTGCGAGATACAAAAAGATTTTGAGCCTGCTTCCTGACTTAATAGTGCTTTTGTATGTCTTTTTAGGTCATGCTTGTTCCATTCTTCCTCAATTGCCTGACCATTCGCTGAGGATACGGCAGCAAGGTCTGCAAATTGTGCCATTTCCTCCATGGCAGCCTTTACATTTGGAAATGGCTTGTCTGTCTTTGGTAATTCAGTAATGGACAAATTCACGCGGATACTCCAAAGCAGGGCCAGTTCCAAACAGGAACTTCTAACTTTTTGACATTCTATTAGTAAGGATGGGTTGGACAATTCTTTCGTTTCTTTGGTCCAGCGAATAAAACTATCAAGTCCTTCAATTACCACACCCCTCTTCTCCATCTCTTGAAGACCCAGGGCGAGTCCTTTAAAACGATTAATCCCTCTGGTTCCGGAATAAAGATTCACCTTATTCCAGTATTCCAAAGCTTCTGTCTCATATTTCTCCAACCTAAAGGTTTTTATCCACTCAGGGCCAAAACACTTGATATGCTTAACATCCATGGTGTCCATAGCACACCCGTCACTATCTATGCATATCAGATATTCCTTTTCTTTATCGTAATCAAAACACCCCATACCTTACTCCTTTTTGTAAAAGTTAATTATTTACTACCAACGTGTATCTGCTAGTCCACAGAAGGAATCAACCGGATCAACTCCCACGAACTCGGATCGTCCCACTAATTTCTCAACCAAGGCGTCTAAAGTGTGCTCATTTTTATCATAGGTATTGATATAGGTTTTCACCTGTGGAACATCAGCCAGATGAAACGGTGAACTTAAGGATATAAAAATAGTAGGAACCTCATGGACATACCAAGGGATATCCGGCGTTCCTTTGCTCATCTTCCATCCGATTCTCTGTACAGTACCGAACATATTCATGACAAACGCCACTTGTATAATTAAATCATATTTATCTGTAATGGAGCTTATTGGAGCTTTGGCTGCATACATATTGGTCAACTGCTTACTAGCTTCTTCTGGAGGAAGTTTTTCGATTTTATCCATGATAGATTCATAGATGTCAACCTCAAATCCTTCTGCTTCCAACTTTTCCTTCAGGTATTCACAACTGCTTTTTTTGCTATCGTCTGCTTTATGGAAAGGCATTGGATTCTTTGTTTCCTGAGGAACAAGAAGAATTCTTTTAAATTTGTTTGGTGAAATTGGAAACAGGTTTTCCTTATTCTTAACCAAAGTAATTGCTTTATCGGAAACTTCCTTTGCAATATTCTTAAACTCTTCCGAACCAATCACACTTAAGCCCTCTTTTGGCGGTACTATTTCAGTTTTCTCCTTTTTATGAAGACCAAGATATGCTTTTAAACCAAGGATACGCATTAGTGCATCCTGCAGACGTTCTTCCGTGATGATGCCGTTCTTATAACCCTCCATCATGTATTCGAGATCTTCTTCCGGGTCATTGTAAAAGAGGAACAAATCACATCCCGCTGCAATGGATGCAGGAAGAATGTCACGTCGTTTCATCATGGCAGTCATACCTACCATATGGCTTGCATCTGTTACAATCAACCCATTAAAATTGAGTTTTCCTTTTAGTAAATCAGAAAGCAATTCCTTACTCAGTGTAGCCGGCATAGTATCTTCATCCTTCATATCCGGATTGAAATACTTCTGATATGCTGGCATCATAATATGCCCTGCCATTACCGAATGAATTCCTGCCTCGATCATACCACTGTAAACCTTACCAAAGGTTTGATCCCATTCCTCGCAGGATAAGCTATTGACACTGTTGCTTAAATGCTGGTCACGTTCATCAATTCCGTCACCTGGAAAATGCTTCATGGCACAAACCATATTACTCTCCATAAAACCTCTCATATATTCTTTGGAACAGGCAAGTACTTTATCCGCATTCTCGCCGAAGGTACGGGAGGAGATAATCGGGTTTCTCCAGTTCCTGTTGATGTCCACAATTGGTGCAAAACTCCAATTACATCCCACGGCTGCTGCTTCAATACCGGATACCCTTCCCATCTCATAAGCATACTTAGGATCGTTGGTTGCTCCAACTTTAACTTCTAACCCAATCTCGGTTCCATCGGTACAGGCACCGTTACCACCTGCTTCGGTATTAGCTGCAATTAGAAGAGGAATCTTTGAATTCTCCTGCAAGATACGATTTTGTTCATAAACTTCTGCTGCAGTTCCTGGATTATAACGCACTGCACCGAACTTATAATTTGTTACCACTTTTTTTAAATATTCCTCATCCCTTGAAGAACCCATATTCACAAAAAGCTGACCAATCTTTTCCTCCAGAGTCATAGAGGAAATGGTATCCTCTACCCACTGAATCGCTTCCTTATCAAGATTATATGGTTTTACGCTTAAATCAACCATTCTTCCACCATCCATTCTATCTGGTGCAGAAATTAATCTACACCCTTATTTTTCATTGTTCTAATAATTATTTGCCATGACGTCGTTTCAATTCAGCAATATTCTCTTCCACTCGTTTCTTGCTTAAGGGATATGCGAAGATCAGAATCAGAGCTACTCCCAGATATGCCATTGCCGGTACGATAGTCGAAATGTCATAAATACTTTCTCTTACCGATTCTGTCTGTGTCGTTGCTTCAGATACATAGCCAATTGCCGTTAAAGCAAATCCACCGATTCCACCTGCTAAGGCCTGACCAAATTTACGTGCAAAGGAGTATACCGCATATATGGTTCCATCTTCTCGTTTATAAGTCTTAACCTCTTGATAATCAATTACATCAGTAATGAATGCCCATATAACAACATTGAACAAACTGACTCCTAGGGTCGCTATAAAGAACAGTACCATGAATAAAGTTACATTTTGCACCTTTATAATATAAAGAATAATATACACTAAGGAAGCAAATAAAACGCTAATACTTGCAACTTCCTTCTTTCCGAAGCGTTTGGCAAGTTTTGTAGAAAAAGATGCCACTAGTAGAACTGCTATGGTATTGACAATACCTAATGCAGAAAGAACCTTGCCGTTATTAAAATAATCCATGAACAAATAGGTGTTCATTGTCTGAGACAAAAGCATAGCTAGCAGGAGTAAAAGGGCTGCACCGATAATTGACAGTAAAGCGCGGTTTGTAAATAATGCAACGATTAGATTTGAACTACTACCTTTTTTCTCAACGGGTTTAGGAGTAGTTGTGATTTGTATACGCTCCGTACAAAACTTATAGCATAAGAAGTAACAAATTACAGCAAGTACACCATAGATAATAGCTAGTATAGTAAAGTTTTGCTGTATTATAACTTGGTTTCCAGATGCATCTGTTGTATAGATGAATAATGGAGAAACCACACCAATTACCAGACCTGCCAGAGTCGCACCGATACTACGGAACGTAGAGAGTGCCGCTCTGTCACTAGCTTCCGTACTAAGTGCAGCTGCCATAGATCCATAAGGTATATTGATGCCTGTATAGCAGAAACTTCCCCATAAAAGATAGGTTACAAATGCATAGATTACTTTTGCTGTATAGGTCCAATCCTTTACAATATACATAAACATTAAAATAGAGGCAATTACAACAGGAATACTCATTCTACGAATCCATGGGCGGAAACGTCCATCTTTTGTAGGCTTTAATGTATCGATCAAACGTCCCATTCCAATATCTGTAAATGCATCAACGATTCGTGACACCAGGAATATGGTTCCCACCAAAGCTCCACTTAGACCTAATACCTTAGTATAGAAAATCATCAGAAAAGAACTAGCAAAGATAAACGTAAAATCATTGCCAAAATCACCAAGCAGATAACCAATTTTATCCTTAATCCCAAAAGGTTTCTGTATAATATCATGTTCATTTTCTCTCAAAACAAAATCCCCTTTCTTGTTATATCATTATTAACCAGCTTACTATAATATAATCTTATTTTAATACATGAATTTCATATTCAATAGAATAATAATTGTTGTTTTTAGTATTATTTTTTGTTATTATAGAAAAGAGACAAAAATAGTACGACTATATGCAATAATATTCCATCCTTATGGAGGTGAAACAATGCGTTCTGATACGCTTTCCTTAATCCAGCAGTTAGTAGAGGTTCAAAAGGTCAACTTTTCCATATTAGAAGCTCCCTATGAACAATTAGAACATTTCGATCTGGGACTCAGAAAAATGATTTACCAAGAGTATTCTTATGCACCTTTTCTTGATTTCCTGACTTTCCTGGGCAAAAAACCCACTCTTTATCATTTTACGGATACCTACGCATGTAATTATTCCTTCTTTCATCGAAACAATGACGATAATGGAAGTCCTTCTTTTGTCATTATTGGCCCTTATCTGGCAGAAGAAATAACATCCTTCCAATTTCAACAAATACAAGAAAAAATAAGTTTACCGATTAGTATGGAAAATGAAATGAAAGAATATTACAATGTAATACCGATATTTCAAGAAATCACTCGCTTTCACTCCATGTTATCTATTCTGACTAAACAATTTCTTGATAACACCCCCGATTTTAACGTTCAATTTCTTGACTCTTTAATAGAAATGAATCCAGAACAGATACTATACATTTCTGAAACTACTCCAAGCATATCCTCTAAGATGATTGAAGATCGTTATCATGCAGAAAATGAGATGTTGATGTACATTGCACAGGGAAACGAAGAAAAAGCACTACACTCATTTCATAATTTTCTTCAATTTCATATTGCACCACGTTTTAAGGATCCAGTCCGTAATATTAAAAACCTTACGATAGTATTGAATACATTGTGTCGTAAAGCAGTAGAAGGCAGTAATGTTCATCCGATTCATATTGATGAGACATCGAGAGATTTTGCAATCCGTATTGAAGCAACTAATTCCTTAAAAGAAGCAGATAAGCTTCAGAAAATAATGATTCGAAAATATTGTATGTTAGTAACAAATCATTCATTATCTGGATATTCTCCTTTAATACAGAGGGTCATTAATCATATTGATATGAATCTTTCAGAACCTCTGTCTTTAAGTCTGTTATCTGATTTGTTTTCAATCAATTCTAGCTACCTGTCAACCTTGTTCAAAAAAGAGATGGGAATTACCATAACGGACTTTATTAATCAACAGAAGATAGGATTTTCTATTATGTTACTTAATAAGACGGATGCACAAATACAGACTATTGCATCACAGGTTGGTATTTATGATGTGAATTATTTTATAAAGGTATTTAAGAAGATAATTGGAATGACGCCAAAAGAATACCGAGTATCAATCAAAGGACGAAAAGAATTGTAGCTAACAAACAATCCTTAGTATGGTATTATTTATTTTAGTGAATAATTTTACTGGGAATGTAGAATCTTTATAAAGAAGCTTTATTAGTCTGTTCTGTTAGAAAATGAATATACATTTTAATAAAGTCTTAAGACGATCGAGAGGTGAAGTTGCATGTCAAACGTATTGGATAAAGCAAAATCATTGGAAGAATATATCATTCAGTTTAGAAGAGAGTTACATGAACATCCAGAGCTTAGTGGACAGGAATATATGACTCAGAAAAAAATAATGAGAGAATTAGATCAGCTTGGATTACCGTATAAAAAAGTAGGTAACACCTCGTTAATAGCTACATTAAAGGGTGGAAAAAGAGGTAAAACCATAGCTCTAAGAGCAGATATCGATGCTCTTCCGGTAAATGAAGAAGCAGAAGTTGAGTTTAAGTCAAAAACCAATGGAGTTATGCATGCCTGTGGTCATGATGCTCATGCAGCCATGCTTCTAGGTGCAGCCATAATCTTATACGAGATGAAGGATGAAATTCCTGGTGAAGTCAGATTCTTCTTTCAGGAGGCTGAGGAAACATTCTCCGGGGCAAAGAAGATTATAGAAGCTGGTGGAATGGTTGGCGTTGACGCTTGTTTTGGTATGCATGGAATGCCGGAATTGGAAACTGGGACTGTTAATATTTCATCTGGGTATAGAATGGCAGGTTGTGATACGATTTTCGTTAAGTTCGAAGGAGTATCAGGACATGGTTCTGTTCCACACCTTGCAAAGGATACCATTCACCCTGCCTGTATTTTTGTTACAGACCTTCAGGGAATTGTTACAAAAAACATTAATGCCCAAGATCCCATCGTTCTTTCGGTAGGAAAATTTATCGGGGGAACAAAAGCAAACATAGTTTCAAAATATACCGAAATAGATATTTCAATGAGATATTTTAACCCAAAGGTAAGAGAGGTCGCTCACGCAGCCATCAAGAGACATGCAAAAGCCATAGCCGATGCTTATGAGATAAAGGTAGATGTTCAAATAGAAGAAAGTGCTCTTAGTCTTAACAACGATGCTAAATTAGCTGAACTTGCAGATCGGGCTGCTACAAAAGTCTTTGGTGAAGGGAAAAATATAGCTTTGCCAAGATATATGGGATCAGAAGATATGCCTTACTATTTTCAACATGGCAGAGGTGTTTACGCATTTATGGGATATAGAAATGAGGAAAAGGAAGCGATATATTTTCCACATCATGAGAGATTTAAGATCGATGAGGACTACATGAAATATGGTACTGCACTACATGTACAATTTGCTCTTGATTTTCTAAATAATTAAACTAAGACTCCTCTATGACAAAGGCAGCCAACAAAGTCGACTGCCTTTTTCTCAAATAAAATAATACTACAAATTCCTCTTAGCTTTGAAAATATCATAAGCACCTTATTTTTCTTCATCATTCTCTTCGTTATTCTCTTCCTCATCATCACTGTAATAATCATTTTCATCCAGATGTTGACTTACTTCAATACGAACTAAGGAGCGACGTAATAAGATATGTGTACTTTGAATCTGTAGTTCTTCTGATTTTACTTCAATCGCAGCCTCTGCTTCTTTACGATCTTTTTCAGCACGCTCTAAGTCAATCTCTTCAGGAAGCTGAGCTATGGTACTAAGAATATTCACCGTTGTGTCTCCAATGTCAGCTATACCGCCGAATATAGCAAGCTTCTTCTCAACACCATCATTAAATACACGAAGAATACCATCGCCTAGCACAGTTGAAATCGGTGCATGACCAGGAAGTATACCGAGGTCACCATCAATACAACGCATAATAATCATATCAGCATTTTCGACGAATTTAACTCCGCGAGGGGTTATGATATTAAGCTTGATTTTTTTATCCTTAACGTTATTACTCTTCTGCTCATCCATAGGAATCACCTGACGAGTTCTTGTGTTTTTCAACAACTTCATCTATCGTTCCAACATTGAGAAAATAACCTTCTGGTATATCATCATGAACTCCTTCGATAATTTCCCTGAAGCCTCGAACAGTTTCATCAATAGAAACATGGCGGCCTGGAATCGATGTGAATTTCTCTCCCACATAGAACGGCTGTGACAAAAAGCGTTGAACCTTTCTTGCTCTGCCGACGATCAACTTATCATCCTCTGACAGCTCATCCATACCCAGAATCGCAACAATATCCTGAAGATCTTTGTATCGCTGCAGTATACTCTGAACAGCACGGGAAACACGATAATGCTCTGCTCCCACGATGCTTGCTTCAAGCATACGGGATGATGAACTTAGTGGATCAACAGCGGGATAGATTCCCTGCTCTACAATAGCCCTGGACAAAACCGTCACTGCATCTAGATGAGCAAATGTGGTCGCTGTTGACGGGTCTGTAAAGTCATCTGCAGGCACATAAATGGCCTGTACTGAAGTTATCGAACCCGACTTGGTTGATGTAATCCGCTCTTGCAAGGTACCGATCTCAGTTGCTAATGTTGGCTGATAACCTACAGCGCTGGGTGTACGCCCCAGTAAGGCCGAGACTTCTGAACCCGCCTGTACAAATCGGAAAATATTATCAATAAAGAGTAAGACATCTTGCTGCTCTTTATCGCGGAAATATTCGGCCATTGTCAGACCTGTTAAAGCCACCCTCATCCTAACTCCAGGAGGCTCATTCATTTGCCCAAATATTAGAGCAGTCTTATCAATAACACCGGAATTCTGCATATCATAATAAAGGTCATTACCCTCACGGGTACGCTCTCCTACACCAACAAATACAGAATAGCCACCGTGTTCTTTCGCTATACTATTAATGAGCTCCATGATAAGAACTGTCTTTCCCACTCCAGCACCACCGAATAGACCGATCTTTCCACCTTTGGCGAAAGGACATAGTAGGTCAATGGCTTTGATACCAGTTTCCAGAATCTCCGGCTGAGCAATTTGCTCAGATAGACTTGGAGGATTTCTATGAATGGCCCAGTTTTCTTTGGCTTCTATCACTGGTTTATTATCGATCGGTTTTCCTAAAACATTTACCATTCGCCCTAGAACTTCTTCCCCTACGGGTACTGTAATCGGAGCCCCAGTATCTACGGCTTTCATACCTCGGGTCAAGCCATCTGTGGGGTGCATAGAAATGCATCGAACCGTATGATCTCCAAGATGTTGCATGACCTCTAGTACTATGGTCTCTTCATTAAACTGTACTTCAATCGCATTATATAAAGAAGGTAATTCGCCCTCAAAGCGAATATCTATCACTGCACCTATTATCTGAATAATTTTACCTATATTTTTACTTGTCATTTATTCCACCTTTTTTAAAATATTTGCACTGCCAACAATCTCACTCAATTCTTGTGTGATGGCTGTCTGGCGTTTACGGTTATACATACGAGTTAAGTCTTCAATGATGTCCGAAGCATTCTTTCCCGCTGTATCCATATTGACCATACGGGCTGCCTGTTCACTCGTGTGGGCTTCTGAATACGCTCGGAATATACTCATATGCAAATACAATGGAATCACGTGGTCAATAAAAGTATCAATCGTTGGTTCATATTTCTTATCATTTGGACTCTCATCTGCTCCTATTTCCACAGGGAGCAGCTTTTCCACAATGGGTACATAACTAAGGACTGATTCAAAGTGGGTGTAAGCAATAAACACTTCTTCCACTTCTCCAGACCGATAATAGTCCGTTACCAATTTTGCAAGCTTTTCGGAGCCGTAATACACATGCGCATCCGTCACGTCAATAACTGCATCTATAATATTCTTATCACTCTTCTTAAAAAAATCATTTCCTTTGGAGCCTACGACTAGGATTCTTTCGTTTTTTCCTTGATTCATATGCTCCATAGCTTTTGCTATCATATTTGCATTATAACTACCAGAGAGACCACGGTTACTGGTAAATATGATATACAAAGAATTCTTCACATTACGTTCTTCGTAAAATATATGTGTTTTTGCACCCTTTTCTCTACCGAGGTCATAAACTGTACGTTTTAGATCATGGTAGATTGGGCGGACACCATCCAACTGGGCTCTTGCTTTATGCAGCTTCGTGGAGGCAACCATATCCATAGCTGATATAATCTGTTTGGCAGAGCTAACGTTTGCTATTCGCTGTTTGATATCTCTCATCGAACTCACAATGGCCACCTCCTTAACTATAATTATACTGTTTCTTAACCTCAGCGATTACTTCATCTATATTTTCTGCAAGTTTTTCAGAAACCTTGCCACTTTCCCTAATTTCTTCCCGAATATGTGGGGCGTGTAGTTCCAAGTAATGAATAAAATCCTTTTGGAACTTTAGGATACGACTAAGTTCTATATTTAACAAATGTTTATTACTTAAGGCATACAGAATTAAGACCTGGTCTTCAACCGGAATCGGTTTGTACTGCGGTTGCATAAGGACTTCCATAATACGCTCACCTTGCTTTAGACGATCCAAAGTATCCTGATTAAGATCCGATCCAAACTGTGAAAAAGCCGCTAATTCTTTATACTGAGCAAACTCAATTCTAAGAGGGCCAGCCAGTTTTTTCATAGCAGGGATTTGTGCAGAACCTCCGACTCGTGAAACTGATAGACCGGGATTAATCGCTGGGCGAACCCCGTCATTGAAGAGGTCAGCTTCCAAATAAATCTGACCATCTGTAATTGATATAATATTGGTAGGAATATAGGCAGAGATATCACCCTCCTGTGTCTCTACAATAGGTATAGCGGTCAAAGTACCGCCGCCGTAAGCTTCACTCATACTAGCTGCCCGTTCTAATAGTCTTGAATGCAGGTAAAAGATATCACCTGGATAGGCCTCACGACCAGGGGGTCGACGTAGAAGCAAACTTATTGCTCGATACGCCACTGCATGTTTGGATAAATCATCGTATACTACTAAAACATCCTTACCCTGCAGCATCCATTCTTCTGCGATTGCACAGCCGGCATAAGGAGCAATATACTGTAAAGGTGCAGAATCACTGGCTGTTGCAAGTACCACGGTAGTGTAAGCCATAGCACCGGTTTGATTCAATACTTTAATGATTCGTGCCACCGTTGATGCCTTTTGTCCGATCGCCACGTAGACACAGGTAACATCTTTATCTTTTTGATTAATGATTGTATCTATAGCAATCGCTGTCTTTCCTGTTTCGCGGTCACCTATAATCAATTCCCTCTGGCCTTTTCCAATCGGAACCAGAGCGTCGATGGCCTTGATACCAGTCTGTAACGGCCGTTTCACTTCACGGCGCATAATAACACTTGGGGCTGTACTCTCTATTTTACGGTAAGTAGTCGTTGCAATAGGTCCCTTATCATCAATCGGTTCACCCAACACATTGACAACCCGGCCAAGCATACTGTCACCCACTGGGACTTCTGCCATTCTGCCTGTTAGCTTGACTGGATCACCTTCTTTGATACCCGCGTCAGAACCCATAATAACAACACCTATACTGTCCTCGTCCAGATTCAATGCCATACCGTAAGTCCCATTAGAAAATTCAAGAAGTTCACCACTCATCGCATTGTATAAACCATGTACGCGAGCGATGCCATCCCCGACCTGTATGACAGTACCAGCTTCAGAAAAATCTAGTTTGGATGAGTAAGCCTCAATCTGTTGTTTTATTACCTTGCTTATTTCATCGGGATTAACTATCATTCATTACTTCCTCTCTTTAAGCGTTCTTTCATTATGTTCAATTCAGACCTCACTGTACCATCAAAGATACGTCCGTCTATCAATATATAGAATCCACCAATCACATCTGGATCGACTTTGGTTATAATATCAATCTCCATATCGGTTTGCCTAGATAAAATAGTACGGATGGATTCAATTTGCTTTTCTGTAAGCGCCTTAGCTGAGACAACTTTCGCTTCTATTCTACCCAAGCATCTTTTTATACGCTTACTATATTCTAATAATGCAGGTAGAATCAATGACTCTGCATCCTTTCGAACCATAAGATACAAAAATCCCATTAGATGCTCGGCAATTCTCCCAGAAAAAGCATCCTGAAAAAGCTTTAGTTTCACTGAATCTAGAATATGTGGATGTACAAGAAATGCTTGCACATCCACGCTACTAAGCATATCAAGGATGAATACTGCATGCTCTAAATCACGTTCCAATGTACCTCTCTCTTCAGAAATCTCTAATAGTGCATTTGCATAACGATCCTTTAGTTTTGCCATTGTGTAGCCTCCAACTGTGTTAAGGTTTCCTCAAATATTTTATCCTGTACCTCATTGTTTATGTTTTGAGTAATATATTTCTGGGCTATAAGAGAAGCGAGTTCAATGATATGGAGCCGTGTTTCCTCCTGTAATCGTTTTTTATCTTCTGTAACTCTCTCAAGCGAGCGTTTTTTGATATCTTCGGCCTCTTGCTTAGCTTCTTCGATAATTTTTTTTCTCTCATCTTCAGCCTTAAGTTGGGCGGCCTCAAGGATTTCGATTCGCTCGTTCTCTATATCTTTTATTTTCATATCGTACTCTGCGATAAGTTCATTGGCTTTGGTCATAGCTGCATCAGAATTATCAATCTTACTCTGAATTCTTTGGGTACGATTTTGCATAAATTCTTTTACTGGTTTATAAAGTATAAAGCCCAATGCAACGGCTAGGATAATCCCATTGGTTAGTTGGATGCCGATACTGATTAGGGTTTGCTGGTCCAGACCGAATACTCGTCCTTCAGGCACAGCTTGAGTCAAAAGCACTGTCATACTATGCAATCAAATGACCTCCTTTCCTCTGTGTTGCATCAAATACATCAATCTTGACTAACCCAAGTAATCTATTAAGATAGTTACTAGTGGATTAGCGAATAGTATGATGATTGCAATTAGAAGACCGTAGATTCCAGAAGTCTCTGCCATAGCCAAACCAACGAACATGGTACTTCGGATAGAGTCTGCGGCTTCTGGTTGTCTACCTATGGATTCGATGGCCTGAGCAGCAATTTTTGCCTGACCGAATGTGGTGAATGCGCCGTTAAAGAGAGCAAGGGCAGCTGCGATATGTGCTACTGCGATAACTAATGCTAATGGATCTTGCATAATAATTTCCTCCAATCATTTCTTTAGTTGATTATTTATTAGTAATTGTTATTTCTACATTACGGTTATGTTACTCTGCAGCACCTTTGATATACATAAGACTTATGATAACAAATATATAAGTTTGTAAAGCACCAAATATCACATCAAAAAAAACATGCAGCAGTGACGGTATACCAATCTGGACAATTAATGGAGTCAGCGAATAATAGAGTGTTAAAATAATTGTACCAGAAAGCATATTACCAAAAAGTCGGAAACTTAACGAAACCGGCTTTGCTAGTTCTCCTATAAAATTCAACGGGAAAAATATGAAGTGTGGCTCAAAGAAACTCTTCAGATATTGGCCTTTTCGATGCTTAAAGCCCATGAAAAGCATTAATACAAAACTGGCAAATGCCAATGCAAAGGTAGTTGCCCAATCTGCCGTTGGAGCTCTCAACCCAAAAACACTGAGCAAGGCAGATAATAAAATAAAAGCAAAAACCATAAAGAACCAGGGAGCTATATACAAAAGTTTGTCGCCCAAGGTGTTCCTGGTAAAATTATCAAACAATTCGACAACAATTTCGCTAGCGTTTTGAAAACCAGTGGGTATCACTTTGAAATTGCGAAGTTTCATCCTCGTAATAACTGCAAGCACAATCAGAAACAGCATAATCAACCATGTGTTAAAAATCGTTTCCGTGATCCAGATTTCAACGCCTGCAATGTTCCAAACCCAAAGATTTTCTACATTTAAGCCCATAGAAATCACCTCCTATGCCTATAGTAAAATGTATTCATCCCTTTGATGTAAATTTAACGGTATATATAGCAAGCTGGAATGCTAAAATCCCTGCTACCACCCCCCACAAACTAATCTGTGGTACAGTAGCACCTATTACCAACACTACACCAGAAAACAGAAGTCTTAGGATATGCTGGAGACTGACATAGTTACCAGCATGCTTCTGCTCCATTTTTAGTGCCTTGTCTACGGTATGTTCTAGGAGAAAAACTCTTCCAATGCTAGCGGCAGATCCTAATATTACTCCTAGCATAAATGGAAGAAAACCCAGAGATCGGTAATAGATTGCAGAGCAGAAAATGCATATCAATCCGATGATTACTATTGATAGAATCATTCTTTTTGATACATCAGACAGTTTCATAATACCTCCCATCTTTCAATAAATTCCTAGGTTATTATTTCTTATCTTTGGAAATGTCGAATAATGACTTAACTGCGGCCCCTGCGCCGAGCAGAGAAAAAATCAATAACAACCATGGTGACGTGCCCAGCAAACGGTCTAAGCTCTTGCCTAACAAAACACCAACCAACACCGTGGCCGCCATCGTTACTCCAATTTGCGAGAATTGAGCAAGTGCACGGAACGTTTCTTTGTTTTTAGGTTGCTTCTCTTTGTTGTGCTCCTTACTCAAAATTTATCCTCCTCACTTGAAAAAAAGTATCCTAAATTTAACAAAATAGGATACCTTATTACCATTCTTTAAAAATCTTACCATGAAAATCAAGGTGTTGTCAAGTTCGTGAGCTTCTTTTCAGCTCTAACTCTACTTGGTCTTCGTGATTAGTTATATTTTTTTACAATTCTATTTATTTTCTCCTCAGTAAATTTTACATGTCTCTGACTACAGTTAATACAAACCCTTTTTAGATTATAGTCAATATAAAGACAAAGCTCAAATACTTGATTTAAATCTTCATAATCTCCACGGACTTCACCGAATTTATGAAACATCACTTCTTTTTCAATTTTATCACAATTAACATAGCAAAAATGGTTGACATTATCTACAATTTCTTTTAACTTATGAATTTCACCGGGTGATAGGATGATTCCGATTTGATAACTATTTACCTTGTCCGGTCTTTTAATTGGAAATCCGAATACTTTCACCTCGTTGTCTTTTTTCGTTATAACTTCTTGATATCGTATCTCTTGCCCATCAAGCTCTTTTTTTATTAGATTCACTTTTTCTTCGATTTTTATCTTCGGGTCATTATAAATTACATTTGTATTAATCACTACGAATATGTCATAATCTGAATTGAACTCCTGCATACATTCTGATACAAAATCTTTTTGTTTTTGTACTTTAATATAGTTCATGAAAAATGATGTTTTATCCTGATTCTCAACTTTTTCAACAATTACCTTCTTCTTATTAAATAAACTCATGTAAGTTTCTTCCTCTCTGAAAATATGTAATATGGTTTGGAAGTCATAAACATTGCTTATGTCCGTCTATAGACTTAAGCAAGAAACAACACGTCTAGCCTATTCATATAGTATACAGTGCCTTTCGGAGATTAACCATTAAAATTTAATAAAATTACATAAATCTATAAACAATCTGAAAAAAATGCTACAAACCTTAAATCTAATAGGTTTGTAGCATTTAACACATTTTATTTGGATTTGGATTTTGAATATACGTCAAATGCAACCGCTGATAGAAGAACAAACCCTTTAATTGTCTGTTGCCAGTCTATGCTGATACCCATGATGGACATACCGTTGTTTAAAACACCCATCAGCAAACCACCAACCATTGCACCAACTATTGTACCAACACCACCCGATGTTGAAGCACCACCGATGAAGCAAGCGGCAATCGCATCCAATTCAAAGTTAACACCTGCTTTTGGTGTAGCAGAATTTAATCTACCTGTAAAAATGACACCTGCAAGAGCAGCCATAACTCCCATATTTGCATATACCCAAAACATTACTTTCTTTGTATTAACACCAGATAATTGTGCTGCTTTTGCATTGCCACCAAATGCATAAATATGTCTTCCAGGTATTGTCTTCATAGTTATAAAGGAGTAGACGATAACTAATAGGATTACGATAATCAACACCATAGGTATCCCTTTGTAGGAAGCCAAAGAGAATGCAAATGCATTAATTACAAGCAAAATTCCAATCACCTGTGGAATAAAGATGGAATATGGGCTTACTTCAAAGCAGTATTTCCTCTTGTTTTTTCTGATATTCAATTCTCTAACTACATAAAGTATTGATGCAACGAGCCCGGCTAAAAGAGCCAGAAGATTCAGTCCGCCCACAGTAGCCACATTCGGAAGAAAGCCCGATGCTAAAAAGGTGTAATCAGCAGGCAATGGTGCAAGACTGGTTCCCTTTAGGACAACCAGCGTCAAGCCTCTAAAAATCAACATGCCTGCCAATGTAGCTATAAATGCAGGTACTCCGACATACGCTATCCAGAATCCTTGCCAACATCCAATGATAAGTCCTAGCAAAAGTGAAACGATAATAGTAGGTAATACCGGTATCTCTAATTTCAGCATCATAATAGCTGAGATTGCACCAACAAAACCTGCCACAGATCCGACCGACAGATCAACATTACCACCTGTCAAGATACATAACAACATACCTATTGCGAGAATTAATATGTACGCATTTTGTGAAATTAAGTTTGCGATATTAAGTGGTTTCAGTAAAACACCACCGGTTAAAACTTGAAAAAATACAGTTACAATTACCAATGCAATAACCATTACGTATTGGCGAATATTCCCCCTCAACAAATTACCTACCTTATTCATGATACACCTCCTGATGACTTTGCATAATACAATTCATTATATTAACCTGCGAAGCTTCACAAGCATTCAACTCTCCTACAATCCTGCCTTCATTCATGACATAAACCCTGTCACACATTCCTAAGATTTCTGGTAACTCTGAGGATATTAAGATAATGGTTTTTCCATTGGCTGTCAACTCATTGATTACTGAATAGATTTCATATTTTGCACCAACATCAATACCACGTGTTGGTTCATCTAGAATTAACACATCAGGATCAGAGAAAATCCACTTACTGAATACCACCTTCTGCTGATTTCCGCCAGACAAATTACCTGTTCTTTGAAGGATACTGGAAGATTTGATTCTTAGCTTTGATCTGAACTCTTCTGCAACCTTTATTTCCTTGTTTTCATCGATAACAATGCCTTTACTGATCTTCCCGAATGCGGTCAAGCTGATATTTCGCTTGATGCTATCTATCAAAACCAAGCCCGCAGTTTTTCTGTCTTCGGTTGTATAAGCAATGCCATGTTTAATAGCATCGCTTACTTTCTTAATATGTATTACTTTTCCATCCTTTTTGATAGTTCCTTCAATTTTCTTACCAAAGGATCTTCCAAAAACACTCATAGCAAACTCTGTACGACCGGCGCCCATAAGTCCGGCAATACCAACCACTTCACCTTTTCTTGTATGGATATTAATATTTTTCAGAACTAGTTTTGATTCGTCTATCGAATCATATGCACTCCAGTTTATTACCTCAAAACACACATCTCCGATCGGATGTGATCGTTTGGGGAATCGATCGACCAGCTCACGACCAACCATACCTTTAATAATTCTGCTTTCTGTAATCTCATCAACACCTTTCACTAGTGTTTCAATTGTTTTACCGTCTCGAAGTACCGTAATCTCATCTGCAATTCTAGTCACTTCATTTAATTTGTGAGAAATGATGATGCTTGTAATACCAAGTTCCTTAAGTTCAAGCAACAAATCAAGTAAATGTTTGGAATCATCATCATTTAAAGCTGCTGTCGGTTCATCCAGGATTAGTATCTTTACATCTTTGGAAAGTGCCTTCGTGATTTCAACAAGCTGTTGCTTACCCATTCCAATATCCTTAACTTTCGTTTCGATATTTTCATTAAGGCCTACTTTTTTCATCATTTCCATAGTTCGTGTACGCGTTTTATCCCAATTGATGACAGACCCAAAATCAGTTTGTTCATTGCAGAGGAATACATTTTCTGCAATCGATAGTTGTGGAATAAGAGCTAGCTCTTGATGGATGATAGCAATACTTTTTGATTCACTGTCTTTTATGTTTTTAAAAGTACAAATCTGTCCATCAATTACAATATCTCCATCATATGTTCCATAAGGATAGACACCGCTTAAGACATTCATCAATGTTGATTTTCCTGCGCCATTCTCACCTACAAGTGCATGAATATGCCGAGGCTTTACTTTAAAGTTAACGTTATCCAGAGCTTTGACACCAGGAAACGATTTTGTAATGTTTTTCATCTCCAATGCATATTGTTCCATATTTTACGCCTCCTATGATAGTTAATACTAAAATGTCGGTTAGCCCTATTTTACTAACCGACATTTTAGTAGTTAAAGCCTTATCTGAATTATTGAATGTCTTCTGGTTTAAGATAACCAGAGTCCATAACTAATTCTTGATAATTATCTTTTGTAACAATGAATGGCTCAAGTAGATAGGATGGAACAATCTTAACATTGTTATCATATGTCTTGGTATCGTTAATTTCAGGTTCTTGACCGAGAAGAACAGCATCAACCATACCAGCTGCAACAGCTGCAAGTTCACGTGTATCTTTTAAAATCGTGGAATATTGGTCGCCTGAAATAATTAGCTTAATGGATGCTGCTTCTGCATCTTGTCCTGTTACAACTGGTAAATCATTCCCTGTTAAACCGAATGCTGTTAAAGAAGATAGGATACCTCTGGAGATACCATCATATGGGGATAATACGCCAGCTAGCTTCTTGCCATCAGTATAGTTTGCAGCTAGAATTGCGTCCATTCGAGACTGTGCTACTGCACCATCCCATCTTAATGTACCTACCTCTTCCTGAGTTAGTTGTCCTGAAGGAACAACAACTGTACCATCATCAATCAATGGTTGAAGAACATCCATAGCACCTTGGAAGAAGTAGAAGGAGTTTGTATCATCAGGGGAACCTGCGAATAATTCAATATTGTAAGGTGCATCACCTTTCAACTTCTTAATACCTTCAACAAGTGATTCCGCCTGTTGCTGACCAACTCTCCGATTATCGAATGTAGCATAATAAGATATTGCATCTGTATTAACCAATAGACGGTCATAGGAAATAACCTTTACACCACTGGCTGCTGCTGCATCCAATGTATCGGACAGTGTAGAGCCGTCAACTGCAGCAATAACAAGTACTTTTGCGCCCTTTGTAATCATGTTTTCAATTTGAGATTTTTGTGTTGGAATGTCATCTTCTGCATATTGTAAGTCTACTGTATATCCTTTTCCTTCAAGAATCTCTTTCATAGCTCCACCATCTTTAATCCAACGTTCACTGGATTGAGTTGGCATCGAAATACCTATGTATTGTCCAGCACCTGTTGTTTCTGTTGTTGCTTCTGGAGCTGCTGCTTCTGTTGTTTCTGTTGTTGCTTCTGGAGCTGTCTCTGTTGAAGCAACCGGCTCTGTAGTTGTTTTTTCCGTATCAGCTTTTTTACCACAAGCAGTAAAAAGTGACATTACCATAACAAGAAACATTACCATTGTTAAAGCCTTCCTGAAACTCAATACGTTTTTTTTCATAAAAATCCTCCCAATATTATAATAATAGTTGTTGATTTATGCCAAACCGTGAATCATTCACAGCTTTACATCGAAGCAATTTGTAATCATCCGTAATATTTTATTGATTTTTATCTTCGTTTGTGTTCGTTTTAGTTTTCGTTTGTGTTTGTATGATTGAATAGTATCATCAATTTATATAAATGTCAACAATAAATTAAACGTTTTATTATATTTTTTATACATAATTACTTATTTGTGTAATATCTATAGTCAACAAACAAAATGCATGGTACTATATTAGTAACAAAATCTAATAGCACTAATTGCTTTTTTACTCAAAATCCTGTATTATACTCTAAATATTCACCACATTTTTTATTGATTACATAAAGTTTCTAACTATGGGAAAAGATGGTACAATTATATGTTTGCAATCGAAAGAATACGAATCATAAAGAACATTCTAATAAAAGATCATAAAGTATCCGTTGCTAAATTAAGTGAAATGCTTAATGTAACCGAAGTCACTATCCGCCGTGATCTTGAAAAACTTGAGAAAGAAGATTTTCTTAAGCGCACACACGGTGGCGCTGTTCTTTTGGACTATGTAGATGATATAATTTTGGACGTAAACGAAGATACGAAAGATATCCAGTCGTATCAGGAAATCGCTGATACAGCTGTTTATCTAATTAATGACGGAGATTCATTAATGCTTACAAACGGATCTGTAAACACATTTATTGCAAAAGCTTTATCCTCACGTAATAATCTAACTGTTGTCACAAACGACTTACTAATAGCTTCTGCTTTCGCACATTCGTCCTCCAATACCCTGATATTACTCGGTGGTGACTTAGATGACAACGCGGTTTATGGTTCCATGACTGTCGACAATTTAAAAAACTTTTCTTTTGATCATATCTTTATTGAAATTGATGGATTTAGTGAGACCGTCGGTATGACAGTTTCAAGTACTAAAAAAGCCACATTAATCCAAGAAGCCGTAAAACTGGCTGATTCAGTCACTGTAGTTTGTCCTTCCAGCTTCTTTGGCAACAAATCACTCTATCGTGTTGGAAACCTGGATATCGCCCATCGCGTTCTTACTGATTCAAACCTTGAAGACAATTACAAAAACTATATGTTCAGTCATAACATTCCTCTATTTACTTCGATAGATGTTTACGAAAATTAGTTCGTTTAGGAGGTTCCATTTGAATAGTCCATTGCTTGAACTTAAGAATATCAACTTAACAGTATCTAATTTCAAGATTCATGACATCGATATCTCCCTGTATCCTGGTGAAGTGCATATTATTATGGGTGAAAATGGTTCTGGGAAAAGTATGTTGATGGAATTGATAAGTGGAATGATACAACCAGATTCCGGTGACATCTATTTTGAAGGACAATTAAACAAACAAAAAAAGCCTTCCCTTTATTCTTCCAATGAGCTTATCTTCATACAGCAGTATTCTGCACTTTTAGAAGATCTCAGTGTTGCGGAAAATCTATATTTTCATAAACTCCCGTATAAGAACAAATTATTACACACCATCGATTTTGAAAAGCTGAACAAGCAGTATCTGGATTTAATTAATGAGTTAAATCTACCAATAAAAACACAAGACACGGTAAGAACCCTCGGCATGGCCCAGCGACAGATGATTGAATTCTGCAAGGCTTATATTTCCGACGCTAAGGTCGTAATTCTGGATGAACCTTCTGCTGTACTTACGCCAAGTGAGCGTGAACTTCTATATAAGATAGTTAATAACATCAAGGCTAGGGGTGCTGGTATTTTCTATATTACACACCGTATTGATGATGCCATGACGATTGGCGACCGAATATCTATTATTAAAGATGGTACCTTGACAGGAACAAAGGTTATCAGAGAGACTACGGAGGAAGAGATCATTCATTTGCTTACTGGTACGCATTTGAAAGAACGATATCCAAAAATGATGATCAAAAAAGGAAAATCACTTCTAACTGTATCAAATTTGAGCTTTGAAGATAAGCTGACCAATATCAATATACAGCTTAGAGAAGGTGAAATACTGGGTATTACCGGACTTGCTGGCTCAGGTAGGACACTATTAGCGAACTGCTTGTTTGGTGTTACTAAATATAGCGGTCAGATTTATATAAATGACAAGCTGGTACAGCTTAGCAGCCCACGCGTGGCAATCCACAACGGCATTGCATTAATGCCGGAAAACCATTTTGAAGATTCCATCTTTAAGGAATTGAACACGGACGAAAACGTAGCCTTTCCTTCTCTTCATCGGTTTTCAAGAAAGGATATTATCAACTATGATTATTTGAAACAATCTGTCTCAGATTACATAAGCAAAATAAATATTCCAGTTCTTCACAGCAAGAGTATTCTTGCATATAGCGGTGGTAGCCTTCAGAAAGCAATTTTTGCAAAGTGGTTGATGAGTCGAGCTAAAATTTTTATTCTAGATGAACCAACACGTGGTATAGATATTGCTAGCAAAATTGATATCTATAACTTTATCAGTGATATGACGAAGAAAAAAGCTGGCATCATTTACATTTCATCCGATATCGATGAGATTATGGGAATTTGCGACCGTGTTGCTGTCTTGTCAGGTAATACTCTGGTCTGCGATCTTCCGACAAATCAAACTACCGCTGAAGAAATAACAAGGTTACAAGTTCGCAATATGTAATATAATTGAGTGTAATATACCAAGGCCTCTCATGTAAAATTTCTATTTTTAGGATTATATTACCAGAAATGATAGACAATTGTAACTTAACAAATTCTCTATGATCGGTACGATTTTTCACGACCAATCGTAAATGCATAAATTAGAATTAGTATAATGATAAAGATCATGGATACCTGATAGATAGCACGATACCCCTTAGCATCTGCAACAATGCCTAGAATTGGTGATCCCAGTGCCAGTCCCAAATCCATAAAAGATAGATACATTGCATTTGCTGTTCCTTGTTTCTTCTTATCTACTTTATTAACTGCAACTGACTGAAGTGTATGTGTCAAAAAACCAAATGCTGCTCCATAGAAAACTCCTGCAAGAAGAAACATAGGAGCGCTTTGTACGGTAGATAGTATATAAAGTCCAATGATACCGCAAACTGCTGACGGGTACATGATAACTTTATGATCCGCACGATCGTATATAATACCCGAAAGTACTTTTGATATCAATAATACAATGGCTTCAACTAAGAAGAAGATTGAAACAGTTGCTTCAACTCCAGCTTCTTTTCCCAACGGTTTGATGAAACTAGTCACGCCGCCAAGAGTAAAAGAGAATAATAACACAAGAATACAGGGAAGGAATGCTCTTATATCAAATGCATATTCAAGAAATGATATTTTTTCTGTCGCCGTAATTTTAGTAGCGGTTATTACTTCTTTCTTCTTGTTTTTTGATAACAGCATAAGAACAAAAGTAACCATAGTTAGCGCTGTTGATGTAAATATTAATACTTTGTAAGACGATGATTGTAATATAGCAAGTGCGATCATCGGAGCAAAGCTTATTCCGCCACTGCTAGCCATTCCGTAATAACCAATTCCCTCTCCCATCCGTTTCTCCGGCATTGCATTTGTTGCCATCGTTGTAATACTGGTTGATAATATGCCAAAGCAGATTCCTTGTAATACTCTGACAAATAATAAGAATGGAATAGAATTAATCTTGGACAAACTAAAAATAAGAACTGCTAATAAAATAATTACTGCCATATTTAATATTTTCACATTTACTTTCTGAATTACATATCCAATCATTGATCTGGTTATAATTGCAGCAATCATGAAAAAGGTTGTCATCATTCCACCCATGAATGCTTTTCCTGTAGTAGCAGTTATATTTGCTGGAAGACCCGTGGTTAATAACATAACGCTTAAAAATAGAATTAAGCTGGTTATAATTGCAATAATGAACTCCGATGTAAACAATCTATTTTCTTTATCTTTATACATTTCTACTTTACCTTCGCTTTCTTTTTCCTAAACTTTATTATACATTTTTAAGAAAGGTATTGAAAATACTTAAAAAATAGACTTATAATACCTTTATGGTATAACAGAAAGGAAAAGTTGAGTCTATGGACATTCGTCAATTAAAATATTTTATTACAATTGCTGAAGAAGGTAATATTACAAAAGCAGCAGAACGCCTATTTATGGCACAGCCCCCTCTATCCAGGCAGCTTATGTTAATGGAAAAAGAATTAGGAGTAACTCTTTTCAATCGTACGAACAAAAAAAACATGTTTCTTACTCCACAAGGCAAAGTTCTTCTAAAAAGTGCAAAAAAAATACTCTTACATATGGATGAAGCTATAACGGAAGTACAAGAATGTGGTAAACATATGACTACCAAATTATCAGTTGGTACTACAATTTACTGTTCCGAAATTATGCTATCTGCAATGAAAACATTTTGTGAAAAATATCCTTTTATCGTTCCGGAAGTCCACGAGGGAAACATATTTTATTTAATTAATTTATTGAAAAATCATACGATCGATGTAGTTGTTACAGCACATCCTTATAATACAGAAGGCTACAACACGAAAATTCTTCAACCTGATCCTTGTGTTTTTGTAGCATCACAGGAGTTTGAATGGGACAAAGACTGTATTTCTTTGGAAGAGATATCACAGATTCCATTACTGCTTCTAAATGCACCAGATGCAAACAGTTTATATAACAGAATACTGACGGAATTCGAAAAAAGAAAACTGCAATTAAATATTTCCTGTGTATCCCATGATCCTAGTTTATTGTTAAAAATGGTCTTAAATGGTTTTGGTGCTACCATCTTACCCCAATCCCTATTTACTCCAATGCTAAGCGGTTTTATTAGCACCATACCGATTCAAAATGACCCTTGGAAAGCAACACCTTACTTAATCTGGCACAGCGAAGGATATATTTCTTCAACCGTGAAAAAATTTATTCGGGAGTTTGAATCATAGAGCATTATACGAACAGCAAGAAAAACAGTGTGGAACAGTCTAGCAAAGTTTTCTTAGCATTCAGACAAATCACAAACTCCCTGTGCTCGTGCACAGGGAGTATTGCAAATATTTGCTAATCCATTCCTACTTCAAACATTGGTTCAATATACTCTTTAATAAGTTTTATTCTATCCTTAGCACGTGGAAAGAAAAGAGAAGTAATTGAAATCACTATTTTTTTCTTTGTATTGACATAAATAACATTTCCACCATCCCCCATAGCTGCATAACTCTGTTCTTTATCATCAATAATCCACCACAGATAACCATAAGGCAGGTTACCCCATTGACTGCACCGACTATGTTCCTTTGTACTCTCATTTATCCACCATGCCGGGACTATTTGTTTACCCTTCCATATCCCTCCATCTAAGTACAACTGTCCTAGCTTTGCCATATCCATAGGGGTCAAGGTAAGACCCCATCCTGCTGGATTTATCCCTTGCGGGTCGGCAACCCAACCGCTTCTAAATTTTTTACCCTTAAAAAATTCAAGTTGATCTTCTTTACCTTGTAATACGACATTGTGCCTAACAAGTATTTCCAATGGGGAGAATAAATTATCTGATGCAAAATCAAACACGGATTGTCCTGTTGCTTTTACTAGAATACCCGACAGAATATGGATGCCTACGATGCCAGCATATATAAATTGGCCTTCCTGCCCCTTACCTCCCAATAAATCAAGAGCAGCTTTTATCCAGTTGTCGCTTGCAAAAAATTGTTCATATGGTTCCGTCTTATATTTATACGGAGCTGTCATAGTGACCATATTCTTAATTGTGACATTCTGTATTGTTTTTTCACCTGTCGGGATGGTATATTCCGGAAAAAAGTCCAATATCTTCTGGTCTAAACTTTTGACATTCCCTTTCTCTATTGCGATTCCGAGCAATGCAGAAACTATACTTTTTGTTACTGATGCTACATGAACAGGGTCGTTAGCAGTATATTCATTAAAGTATTTTTCATATAATGTCTTACCGTTTTTTAATACTATTATGCCTGTAGTATTGCTATATTTACTGCTTATTAACTTTTCTAACCCTATTTTTTTCCTTTGATTCATATGATATCCTTCCTTAACGAATCCCCGTCGCTTCCTTTATCATACGTGATTCAAGTACGTATGGGTTCACGCAAGATACCTTCCTGTCTTAGAATTCGTATTGACCCTAAGCTGCTCTGGTGTTCCTTTGGCAATGATCTCACCACCCTTGTCCCCACCTTCCGGTCCAAGTTCAATAATGTAATCACAGTTTTTCAAAACTTCTATATTATGTTCAATTACAATCACAGAATTACCACTGGCAACCAACTGATCTAATAGCTTAAGTAGCAATGCTGTATCATACAGGCTAAGTCCAGTCGTTGGTTCATCTAGCACATAGAGCATATTGCCCTTTAACTGACGACCCAGTTCTTTCGCAAGCTTCACTCTCTGGGCCTCGCCACCGCTTAAAGTAGAAGTAGGCTGACCAAGGGTTAAGTATCCCATGCCCATCTGTTCTAAGATACGCAAAGGTTTCACAATATTACTGAAATCTGCAAAAAAGAACAAGGCTTCGGTAATGCTTAGCTCTAACACATCTGCAATCGTTTTTCCGTAACAGTCTACAGTAAGGCTTTCTTCATTGAACCGCTTGCCATGACATGTCTGACAAAGCTTATCAACAGAAAAATCAGAGGTCAAATAGATTCTTTCATAGCCACTACCACCACACTCTTCACATGCTCCTTTGGAATGAAACGAAAAATGCCCGGCGCTCAAGTTCCTTTTTTTTGCTTCTGGCTGATCCGCAAAAAGTTCCCGGATTTTATCCCAGATTCCTATATAGGAGGCAGGCGTGGAACTAGAACTTCGTCCAATGGGCTCCTGAGATATCTTGACAAACCCACTAATCCGTTCAACTCCTGCTATACCGGTTACATGACCCTTTCGTTTGGAAGAAACTGCACTGGTAAGACGCTTTAAAAGCGTCTCTTCAATCAGAGAACTTTTACCACTTCCGGATAATCCAGCAATCCCAACCATAGTATGAAGCGGAAACAGTACGGTTAAATCCTTTAAATAGTGGGTATTGGCATGTTTCAGTGTAAGATAGTCTTCTTTATCAAAAATATGTTTTCTGACAATCCGTTCTGGCATCAAACATTTACCAGAAAGATACTGACTAAGCAGTGTTTCTGCTTTCTTATATTCTTCATAATTGCCCTGGAAAACCACCATTCCTCCCTCGAGCCCTGCCTTTGGACCAATCTCAATGATATGATCAGCATGACAAATCATCTCTTTATCATGCTCTACTACGATCACTGTATTTCCAAGGTCTCTTAATTCCTTTACCGCGGTAGTCATGCTTTGCTTCTCCGATGGGTGTAGCCCTGCCATCGGTTCATCAAAGATATAAATTAGGGAATCCAGTCGTGACTCCAAGTGAAGATGGAGAAAGATGCGTTGTACTTCACCACCGCTTAAGGAAGCCATCTCCCGGTAAAGAGTCAGATGCCCTAAGCGAAACTGGATAAGTTTCTTTAATTTCTCAATCACATTCTTTACCACGTTATTACCAAACTGGGATAGTTCACCCTTTGGTATTTCACTTAAGAAACAGAGAAGACCATACAGTGTCATCTGTCCTAGTTCACCAATCTGCTTCCCATGAAGAAAGAATTCTCTTGCTTCTTCCCCGATACGCTGACCGTGACAATCTGAACAAATGGTCTTCTCATAGACATCCTCCACATCCTCGCCTTTTTCATGAGCATTTCTTAGTATACGTTCCAGACAGTAGCTTTGTTTGCCATTGTTATATGTTCCATAGACCACTTCACCTTGAATATCTTCTGGAAGTTCCCAGAATGGGGTCTCAAAATGCATGCCGTATTTCTTTTTTAAAATCCGTAAGAAACCAGTGGTTACCTTAAGACCCTCATAAACCTCTAATAGAGTTGTTGTTTTATCAGGAATCAAGTACGCTTGATTGATATCATAATAAGAACCTCTACCCTGACAGTTAATACACATGCCATCAGCCGTCGTATAAAGAAAGGAGCCTGGAGAGAGACGTTTCTTATGCTCCTCCAAAGCCTTTCCATCACTGGCATACAGAAGAGCCAGCTGATTAAGAATTGCGGTCTTTGAACCAACGGTAGAACGGGGATTGCTCTGCCGAATGGTATTTTGGCGTACCGCCACCGTTGGTCCAATTCCATCTATTGAATTGAACCGTTCCTCCTTATCAAGCCCTGACAGGATGCCAATCGACCTTAAATACTGGTTCTTGCCTTCTTCAAACAGGATATCAAATGCAAGACTGGATTTACCGGAACCACTAATACCGGTAATTACCACCAGCTTCCGCTTTGGTATTGTTAGATTAATATTTTTTAAATTATGAATTCGTGCTCCTTGAATCTTGATTTCTTCCATATGCTCACCTCTAAACCAATTTGCAGCATATAAGGATCTTTAAAAGATGTCCTAGAAATGAATGGGCTCGATGGGGACGTAGATATCCACCTCATGGATATGGCTTTCATCTGTATACGGATCATTACGATACACTTCAAATGGATTGGAGTTTCTAGGAACATAACCACTGCCCGTGATCCACTCCTGATACATGAAATCCCAGGCATCACCGTATTGTTCCTGCTGAATCCGAAAATGTCCGACCGCATACAGACCTCCGTCTAACTTCATCTTCCCAAGGACTCCGTCTTCTTGAATCCGAATCTCCTCTGGCACCGTCAGACACAGACTGGTACGGAACTGGCTTGCCTCTCCGAATTCTGGATTGTCATGATAAATAGCAAGTACCCAGTTCTGTCCGTCTACAAGAAGATGCTGATTCACCGCATGAACAAATAACGTCTGTACCAGACCCCCATATTCTTTAGCTAAAGCCTCATAAGTTCCTGTATGTCTCACATAAGCAACTTGTTTCTCATCCAGGTCTTCTATGGTAATTTGCCCGGTAACCGGAAATGGATTTTCTGCCCATTCTTTCCTTGCTGTGCTCTTATTGTACTCAGACAATAAAAAAGAAGCTTTGCAATTCTTGCTATATTCCTTCCTGTATTCTCTTGGACTTATGCCATAGTAATTCTTAAATGCCCGGGAAAATACGGCGGAATCTGATAGCCCAAGTTCATAGGCAATGTCCGTCATATTTTTGTCTGCCCGGTGTGCTAGCAGAAACAGTGCATTCTCCATTCGAATCCGATTTACATAATGAGCTAACGGTTCATGCAATATGCCCTGAAAGATCCGACTGAAATGAAATTTGGAAAACCCAGCAACATTAGAAAGTTCCTCAATAGACAGAGAATGCCCTAAATGTTGCTCTATATAATCCTGTACTTTATGAATTCTTCGTATGTACTCTTCCTGACATTTCTGATCTGACAAATGATTCCCTCCTGTTGCAATGAGTTGTTCCAAAATATTTTAATGAATTACATCTTCATTCAAGGATATTGTAAACTAATGGTGATTTTTTTTCAAACTCTATGTCCTATTTTTTAATATTATCTATCCTCTTTTGTAATAAGTAACTGATACAGTGATTAACTAAAAATATATCAAAAATCAGTGAGAAAATCCACAAAACAGGATTTCCTCACTGATTTAATCTACATAGAGCGATATGCTATTCATAACTGGTTCTTCGTTATTTTACATACCTTCTTCTTCATTATAAACTCAAGGATACTTATGATATGCTACCATTCATACAGGAAATTTGTACATTTTCATAAGCCGCAACTATTTTCTTTTTGCTAGCAGATGAGAAGCTGTCAGATACTTCAACATAGGTAGCCCTATCTTCTTTTAATAATTTAAGGCAATTCATTATATTAGGTAACACTTCTGCTCCCAGCGGAGATCCGAATCCTCTGAAGTCGTGATGGGAATTGTAAATACTATCAAATCTTTCCCTCATCTCATAAATACGTCTGAGTGCTGCCTCTGTCCGATCTGCCAGCTGTACGGTATTCTCACCGACCTTCTTTTGAAGCAGAAAGTTTCGATTACAGGCATCCCCTACGAAAAGAATGCGGCTTAGACTATCAATTGCTACACATGCTCCCTCCGTATGCCCAGGACAATGATAAATCTGAACACTTCGTCCGCCCAGATCAAATATCTGTTCATCCTTCAGTTCTTTAATATGAGGTCTTTTCTTCCACTCCACAATATCTCTTTGTGCATCATAATTGTAATTTTTATTTTCTCTTTGTTTCATTAATTGTGCGTAGCTTTTACGAAATTCTAGATTAGGACCGGTGTCCTGCTTATCAAAATCCTTATCATTTTTGTGAATCCATACCTCATCAAAAAACCCGGCTCCGCCTATATGATCTCCGTGATTATGGGTCAACACTACGTCATATGGTTTGTCTGTAATTCTATTTTCAATTACCCATCGCAAATCGCCAATCCCTGTTCCTGTATCAAGTACTAGGGCCCTGTTTTCTCCTACTATTACAAAGACGGAAACACAATCAAATTCATCTATTTCAAAGACTCCTTTTTGAAACTCATAATAAGGCAATGCTCTGCTTTTCATCCTGTTCCTCCTACTTTGCTCTCTTTGCTTTGCCTTTATAACAATCAATTGCCACAGCAATGAGCAAAATAAGACCTTTTACAACACTCTGAAAGTTTGAATTTACCCCCATCAGAACCAGTCCATTATCTAAAATACCAAGTATAATAACACCAACAACTACACCACTGATTTTTCCTTCGCCGCCCTGAATACTGATACCTCCGAGACAGGCTGCTGTCATACAATCAAAAGGATAACTGCTTCCGGCACCAGGCTGAGCAGCATTGGTTCTTCCTACCATAATCAGTGCTGCAATACTTGCAGTAAAGCCGGAAAACATATACATAAATATTGTCAGTTTATCTACATTAATCCCTGCTAACCGGGAGGCCTCTTTATTTCCTCCAAGAGCATAAATATAACGTCCCAGATATGTTTTGTTCATGACAATCCAGCCAAATGCGATAAAAATCATAAAGATAATTACAGGAATTGGTATGACACCAATATATCCTTGTCCGATTCCCACGAAATTATCCGGCATGCCGGTAATTGGATATCCTCCGGTAATCAGATAAGCTACACCTTGTAGAATCAACATCATCGACAGGGTAACAATAATAGGTGCTATATTTAACTTTATAGCTACTAATCCGTTAATAGCTCCAAACAAACATCCCAGTGCAACGGATATTATCACAGCTAGAAAAATATTCATATTTAGCTTAACCATTAAATAACCCAATGTCATGCCCACTACAGCCATCTGCCCTCCGACAGATAAATCCATACCTCCGCCTATCATTACAAATGTAACTCCTATTACAACAATACCAAACATAGATACCTGTCTAAAAATGTTAATTACATTTTTAGATGATAAAAAATTCGGAGCTGCAAATGCAAAAAAGATAAATACTACTGCAAGAAAGATATAAATACCATATTTTTTATAATAATCCACCCAAGTTTTCTTAGCTTGTTCCATGTTCTTTTCCTCCAGACGCTAAATCAAGAATATAATTCTGTTCAAATTCCTCTTTACTTACTTCTCCGGTTTTTCTTCCTTCATAAATAACCGCAATTCTGTCAGACATTCCTAACAGCTCCGGCATGTCGGAAGACACCATAAGAATGGAATTTCCTTTTTCAACCAGTTCATTCATCAGCTTATAGATTTCCTGTTTGGCCCCAACATCTATTCCCCGAGTAGGTTCATCAAAAATTATAATCTTACAATTCGCCGCCAAGGTCTTTGCGATTACCACTTTCTGTTGATTTCCGCCGCTTAGATTCATTACCTTCTGTTCCAATGAAGGAGTCTTTATACCAAACTTTTTCTGATATTCTTCAGCAACCGAATATTCTTTATTTTTATTTACAAAGATACCATTGGAAAAACTTTTTATATTATTGATTACCGTATTCCATCTGATCGACATTCTTAAGAATACTCCCAGCGTCTTTCTATCTTCAGGTATATATCCGATTCCCAAATTAATAGCATCCTGACAGGATTTGATTTTAACTTCTTTTCCATCTAAAAATATTTTCCCTGACTCGATCGGATTAGCACCGTAAATCACCCGCATAAGCTCAGTACGCCCTGCGCCTACCAGTCCTGCAAACCCTAGAATCTCACCTTTATGAAGAGAAAAGGAAATGTCCTTGTCACCATTTCCATACAAATTTTCCACTCTTAAAACTTCTTTTCCAATCTGTGTTCGCCTTGAAGGATAACTTTCTTTCAGTTCTCTTCCTGCCATCATGGCAATTAATTGTTTTCTATCTATATCTTTCATGTTTTCCGTGCCTACATAACAGCCGTCTCTCATTACCGTTACACAATCTGCAATCGCAAACAATTCTTCCAGACGGTGAGAAATATAGATAATGGTTACACCTTTTCTTTTCAAGTCCCTTATGATTTGAAATAATATATCCACTTCACTAATTGTTAGAGGAGCTGTAGGTTCATCCATAATAAGTATTTTAACATCTTTGCTCACTGCCTTGGCAATCTCCACAATCTGCTGACATGCCGGTGACAAATCACTCACTGGAGCAGAAACATCAATATCAACATTCATTTGAGCAAATAATTCTTTCGCTCTTTTTTCTCTTTCTTTGATATTTACAAAAACGCCCTGGGAAGTCTTTTCTCCCAGAAAAACATTTTCAGCCGCGCTTATCCCCGGAACTAATGTGAATTCCTGATAGATTACCTCAATTCCCTGTTCTTTCGAAAGTCTGGGACTCATAGCTTTGAACTCTTTGCCATTTACTATGATTTTGCCGCTATCAGGTGTTATTGCACCTGATAGCGTTTTTATCAATGTTGATTTTCCGGCACCATTTTCACCAATTAATGCGTGTACTTCGCCTTCTTTTACATTGAATGATAGATGGTCAATAGCCACTACGCCCGGATATGTTTTGACAATATCTTTTACACTTAATATTGTATCAGACATTTAATCTCATCCTCTCTACTGAGCCGTATAAAACTCTGCTACGTTTTCTTTTGTTACCTGCGTTGTTTTAAAAGGAATCATTTCAGGAAATTCTTCTCCTTTTAGCACCCTTTCTGAGTACTCAATCATAGCAGGCGCAATTGCTGCAAAGACAATAGTTCCTCTCATCACATCTCCATTCGAAATTCCTTCAAGTGCCTGTATCGTGCCATCACATGCGAAGATTCCAAAATTATCATTGTTTAAACCTGCCGCCTTAACTGCTTCCATTGCTTCCACAGCTGCGGCATCTCCATAACATACAATTGTATTCAAATCCGGATACTTTTGAAGCATATTTTCCGTTGTTGAAGTACCCACTCCTACTATATCTTTACCGATATCAACAACTTCCAATATTGTTGCATTCGGTGAGTGCTCTTTAATAGCATCCTGGATGCCCTGGCCTCTTTTTTGCATGTCCTCATTCTGGAATGTTGTATATACTACCACCTGTCCGTTACCTTCCATCTGGGTATTTATCCAATTTGAAGCCATTTCTCCGATATCCACACCAATTCCATACTGATCTGTGTTAAGGCATACATCGTATACCTCAGTTTTCACACCGCATTCCATAATTTTAACTCCCTCATCCTGCGCTGCCTTTAAGGCATCATCACAGGAAGAATCGGAAATCATAGCTATAATAACATTACACTGGCTTGTTACCATGTTCTCGATTGACGTAACTGCCGCCGCAGAATCATTATCAAAACTTACCGCCACATAGTCCCATCCTTTTGCTTCGCATTCCTCTTTCAGTCCATTATCAATGCCAATAAAGAACTCCGTCTGCAGAGTCGGTGCTAGAAAACCAATCTTAACATTCTCCAAGTCCGACACGGTATCCTTAAGCTCCTCTTTGATTTCTTCGGTTTTTTCCTCTGCCGTTTGTCCCGCATCAGTCTCCACCTTAGTTGAAGCACTTTTACTTGGTACCTTACTTGCGCATCCCGAAAGAAGCACTGATGTCATAGCTACACTCAACAATACACTTAGCAATCTCTTTTTCATTTTTTCCTCCACATACCCATTAAAGGTAATTTAATTTAAAAAGTTTTTGTTGTTGCAACTACATTTTATATACAATCATTCATACTCTCAATGAGAGCGCTCTCGGAATTAGGGGGAGTAATTTCAGTTGTTGTTCTTATAGCGCTTAGTCAAAACGGCCGACAGAATAATAACCCCCTCTATAATACTTTCCCAGCGGCTCAGATAACCACTTCCGGTCAGCAAAAGCATTAGCAAAATCATGGTTATTGTTCCCATCAGCATACCCGATATTTTTCCTTTGCCGTTCTGATACCCTATCCCCCCAAGGCAGGCAGCCGCCAGAACCTTATACAGGTAATTCGTTCCCAGCGTGGTGCTTCCACTTGAAGTTTGCAACATCATAATCACAGCTGGTATAGAAAAAAACAAAGAAGCCAGTACATGGATAATTATCAAAATAGCGACATGGTTTAGTCCGCTTCTTTCAGTAAGATCCATATCCTCGCCTATCATTCTGCAGTATCTCCCATAATATGTATGATTCATAAAAATAATAGCGGTTGTAAGCATAAGAAATAATATTAGATATATGATTACTTTGAAATGTAAATCACTATAATAGTTTTTTCCCAAATTAAACATGATGCTGTTTCCTTCCGTAAGCACTGCAAACAGATTGGTAAAAATCACCTGTAATGCAAGTGTCATAATAATAGAAGGAATTCGTATTTTTGCCATAAGAAATCCTTTCCAGACTCCAGCCAATGCGTGGAACCCTATGACAAGAATTATGGCAAGCCAAAGTGAACCACCCTGCCTTAGAAAGTATGCCGCTAATACCGTAGACGCTGCTATTTGAGCTGCAAACGAGAGATCGAAATCCCCGCACAGCATTTCTATAGAAACTCCGATTGTCATAAACGCCATTAGCACAAATTGTTTGGCAAAAAAATAACCAAATGAAGTATATCTATTTTGAAAGTAAATAAATAAAAAGAAGATCCACAGAATAATATTTACTTTGTTCTCTTGTAAAAAGGTAATATACCATACCCTGCTGTTTTTCATTTAGATCACACTTATCCTTATTTCATAAAGCCCATAATCAAATCTGTAAAATGCGATGTGCTAATTCTAAGGCTTCTCTCCTAGTTGTTTCCAATAAAATAATGGCAGTTCCTCTTCCCGCCATTTCTGTAAGCTGGCATTTTAACCATTCTTTTAAGTCCGCATCAGTGCGAGAAATAATATTGTTCAGAATCAATACTCGGGGATGAAAAAGTTTCCATTTGTATAAAACAGTTTTTAAAATATCATTTTCCGAGTAATTACCATCCTCCGTTCCCTGACTTGTCAGCGCTAAAAAACCTTCTTCGATAATAAAGTTGTCCCCGAGAATATATTCCGCACCAGTTTGGTAGCTTCCGAAACGGCTTATTCTCTTCAAGGAAGGCAAAAGAATATTATCCTTTATGGATAGATTTCTTAAAATTTCTACACATTCTTTATGTCCTCCCCAAAAACCAATACGGTGTTTCACCAGCCTGCTTACATCCTTATACTCTATTGTTTTGCCATCTAACCTTACTACAGGTTTATAAAAAGCTTTCCCTAACAGGCTGTCCCATAGTTCTGCCTGTTCCATAGTGTCCAAATCAGTAATATAGACAATTTCCCCTTCTTTAACCATGATGGAAAAGGGTTCTTTCCCCCTTATCCGAATTTTCTCAAATCCTGTCTCCCTCAACGTATTTTCGTTCTCAGTCTGTAGGATTTCTACTCCAGCTTGCTCCCTTTCTTTCTGCCTTAACCATTTTTCATACTCAAAAAATTCTTCCCTGTCTAATAACTTTTTTACGATTTTACCCTGATTGGTTAAGATAATGCTGTCTGTCAATTCATAAAATAATTCCGGACAGCTATCATAGATTAACAGTGTTACTTCTTTTTCTTTCAATTTAACTAGCAGTTTCATCAATGAAGCAATATCTTTCTCTGAGTACTCTGACGAAATGTTATTGAGTACCAGCATTTCTGCCCCTTGACCTATCAGCTTAACAATCGTAAGTGATATTTTGTCGGCTGCACTCAGGCTATTCATTTTACTTTCCGCATTAAAATTATACAATCCGTAACTTTTGAGGAGAGTTTCTGCCTGTATATGTATTGCTTTCTCATTAATAAAGATCTTTCGCAGATTATTCTTTTTTAATATAAAAAGATTTTCTGCCAAATTTAGTGAATCCATAAATCCAGTATCACCATCAACATAAAATATCTTTTTATGTTCAAATACATCCCTATTACATTCCTCTATCGGTTCATTTTTGACCAAAATGCTGCCTTCTGTAATTTTCCCTTCTCCCTTGAAAATATTACTGAGTATCCTCCCTGTGTAATCTTTTCCGCACAACAGACAACATTCTCCCTTGCGCACCAAAAGATTCATGTTTTTCACCCGTTCTTGATATTGGTTGATCGTGGAGAGATTCCATAACTGTAATAGTTCCTTTTTCACTTTATGCTCCTTCCAAAGTATTTCTATCTGTAACCATAGGAATAATAATTTCGATATCCGTTCCGATATTCTGCGAACTATATACCTGAATTCCATACTTATTTCCAAATGCCAGCTTTATTCTTTGATTTACATTATATAGAGCAATTCCGTTTCCATGTGTAGGCGACTTAGCACTTTCTTCTTTCAGTCCATATTCTATACCATAACGGAGCCTATCCAAACTGTCTTCACACATGCCAATTCCATTATCTGAAATCATCAGTATTACCTTTTCCTCTGTCGTCCAAAGACGTATTTTCACGTAACAGTCCCCCGGCTTGGTTTCCAGTCCATGAAATATGGAATTTTCTACAATCGGTTGTATTGTCATTTTAGGTATTAGGTAGGAATAAATCATTTCATCCTCCTCTTCCACATCGATAGACAGTCTGAACTTATTTTCAAAACGGTAGTTTTGTATTGAAAGGTAGTTCTTGATATTATTTAGTTCATCTAAAATTGTTACAATATTTTCTCTGCGACTGATGCTGTATCGAAAAAATGCTGCGAGTGATTTTGCCATATTTGCAATGCTGTTACATCCCTGAAGAATGGCTTCGCTTCTAATACATTCCAGAGTATTATACAGAAAATGTGGATTAATCTGACTCTGAAGTGAATTAATCTTACTTTGTCTGTCCATCACTTTGGCAGAGTATCTTCCTTTAACGGCTTCGTTGGATTTTTCTATTCCTATCATAATATCTTTCATTGTTTTATCTTTGGTTTCTGCCATATAGGCATGAAAAGCTTCTAAATCTGTCATTCGTTCGATTCCCCGCTCCAGCCTTTTTGACCAGAAAATAGCATATGCTCCTCCAGCTAAGACAAGGCTCCCCCCTATAACTCGAAATAAAACCCTTACTATTCCGTGAAAATGTAGGCCTGTCAAAAAAACAACGAACAGAACACTGATATAAATGCATATTTTTTTTGACAATTTCATAGAATCCTCCATCTTTAGTAATATAGTTTTCTATACTCTTTGGGTTTGATTCCCACAACCTTAACAAATTGCTGGCTGAAAAATTTAGCATCTTTATATCCTACTTTAGACGCTATTTCATATATTGTATCTTTCGAGTCACGCAATAAGGTCTTAGCCGCCTCCATACGCACCTCCACAAGATAAACGGAAAAATTTTTTCCGGTTTCATTTTTTCACTGAAATAATTCGCATTAAATCCAAAACGTTCTGCCATTTCTTCCATAAGAATCTTCTGATTATAATTCTTTTTCATATATTCAATCGTCTCTTGAATAGGCTTAATTTCAAGGGATTTCCGCTTCTCATAAAGTGTGGTAAGATATTGTCTGAATTTTCCACTTAGGTAATTTTCCAGCATCACGACTGACTTGCAATGATTCGCTGCTTCCAGCCATGTATCACACTCTTTTTCCATGTTTTCCCCAAACAACCCTTCCACTTGTTTACATAAACTTTCTATCATTTCCTTTACAATCTCATATAATTCACATGCCATGACCTTTTCGTTTACGGAATCTTTCAGACAGTTTCTTACATACCCTGCCGCCATCATACCATCCATGATAGATACTGCTCTATCGAGATCACTCTCATGTCTTCCTCTTATATCTCCGGCTTTTATGTTTTGATTCCTATCTTCGGAATAGTACTCAATTCTTTGACCGCTTCCTAAATAAATCCGGCAGTTCACCGCTTCTTTTGCCATTCCAAGCAGATGATTTATTTTGAAAAAGTCTGTACTTTCATAACTTACGCCCAGAGTAATATCGTAATTTATAAAGTCATTTATATAGTCCTTTATATTTAAAAACAACTGATGAATACTCTCTTGAACATCTCCCTTTCTTTTTTCCTCATAATTCAAAAGAATAAGTATCCCCATATAATCCTGAATTGAAAGTACAATATCAATCACTTTTACTGCAAATTCCTTTTCCGTAATTTCCATCAATTTTTGCATGATCAACTTTTCCTGATGTGGGTTTCTCTCCTGCTGAATGTTCCGGTCTACCTTAATATGTAATGCACGAAAAATTCCATTATTTAAGTTTACTCCATAGTCTTTATTGATCTCTTCCATCGGAACGGTCATATCTTGCTTGAACATACTATTTATCAATTCTCTATGTAAAACATATTTGCTATTATGAATTGATTTCTGCAAATTCTCTACACGCATGGATTCATTCTTTTTATTCTTCTCCGTCTCACACACTTTTGTAAGAATCCCATTCAGTTCATTATCATCAATTGGTTTTAGCAGGTAATCCTCCACCCCATGTTTCAGTGCTTTTTGAGCATATTCAAAATAGCGATATCCACTGATAACAATAAAGTGTACACCTATGTTTGCTTCTGTCACTTTCTGAATCAGTTCCAGTCCGGAAATAATAGGCATGCGTATATCAGTAATTACAATGTCCGGTCTCTTTTCCATAATAATTTCGTAAGCTGTCTGACCATCCTGTACTACGTCCATAAGCTCCAGTGGAAGGTTCTCCCAGTCAATGAGTTCCTTAACAAGCATGCCCACCTTCTTTTCATCATCTGCTATTAAAACAGTAAACATCTGCTTCACTCCGTTTCTTATTCCTGACAATGATTATAACATTTCTAATGTATTTAATCTACCGCATACTTTCTTTAATGAAACCAAGCAGATTGCAGCAATGCAATTCCTTTGCGTATCTGCTGTTCCCCCAATAAGCTGTATCCCACAAATATAATATTTGGAGGGCAAGCATTCCTTTCCACCCAGAATGGACTCATGGGATATACCTTGACACCAACTTTTTCTGCCTGTTTCAAAAGCCAATCCTCTTGTTCACCACCTGGGAATTCCAGAACGAAATGCAACCCTGCTCCACGACCATGTAAGATTACTTTGCTAGCAAACATTTTCATTGCTTCCTGTACGAATACATCATGTCGCCTTTTGTAGGTGATGCAAAATTTTTGAACATGACGCTCATAGTTCCCTTCCTTCATAAATGTGCCTAAGATACGTTGCGTCAACCATGATACCGGAGAATTATAAGAATGGAATATACTATCATATCTTTTGAGCAACCGTACCGGCAGTATCATATAATTCACACGCAAGGAAGGGGAAAGGGATTTTGAAAAAGTCCCAATATAAATAGTACGAGCATTGATGTCTAAAGAATGGAGCGCTGGTACTGGATTAACATCATATCTAAGTTCACTGTCATAATCATCTTCTATGATATACGCATTGTTAGCAACTGCCCAATTGAGAAGTTCCTTGCGTTGAAATATCGGCATTACTGTTCCGTAAGGAAATTGGTGTGAAGGTGTTACATAAGCAGCACATGCACCAGAACTAGGTAAGGTCGAGAGATTAAGTCCATCTTTACTAGCCGGGATCGGATACAAATTAAAATTATTACTGACAAATACATCCCTTGCTCCATAATAACCGGGTTCTTCCATGGCAATTGTATGGTTGTCTTTACACAATATCTTGCACAATATATCTAACGAATAATGTAGCCCAGAGCCGATGATAATCTGTTCCTCACAGCAAACCACACCCCTTGACCGGTACAAGTATTTTTTGATCTCTTCTCGCAATAACCAATCACCCTGACTATCTGGATATTGATTGATTACATCCTTTTGTGGTGATAAGAGAATTTGAGAGGTATATTTTCGCCATAGCTTAAAAGGAAATTGCTCATAAGGAAGTCCACCGTACTGAAAATCATATAGGCTTACAGATTGTTTCCGTTCTAGTCTTTCTACTGACAAATTCTTTATGTCCTGTGGTACATCATTCCTCTCCATAACATTATTAGAGGTGTCTAGAACGAAAAATCCTGAACCCTGTCTTGCCTGAATATATCCCTCCACTGCTAGCTGGTCATAAGCCCGACTGACAGTATTACGTGCAACACCCAATGTTTGGGCTAGTGTGCGAATACCCGGAAGCCGTTCTTCATGTACAATATTTTCTTGTTCAATATCTTCTTTGATTTGATGGTAAATCTGAAGATACATTGGATCATTTGAATATTCTTTAATATAAATCATAGAATTACAACCATCCTTACCTTAAAGTGTACCCTATACTATATCTTATAAGTGTATCTTTTTACAGGTACACTTATGTGATATCATATATTTGATTGTAGTTCAAGTACATATTTAGCTTGAGCAAAAGTCAAATTAATAATAATTAGGAGGATTTGATATTATGCAATATAGGATGAGGAAGTTTCAATTAACACCGGGACAGATTGATGAGTTGCTTCATCGTGCAACGATTGGACGATTCGCTACCATCAATGAAAATGAGTATCCCTATGTCATTGCCATGCATTTTGTTTACTATAATAATAAAATATATATGCATGGTCTTCCAAGGGGGCAAAAAATTGATAATGTAAATCGAAACTCCAAGGTATGCTTTGAGGTTGATGAATTGTTTGGTCTCTTGACTGAAAACATAGAAAATGCCTGTGATACAGAGGCAGAGTATAATAGTGTTGTGATAATTGGGAACGCTTCCTTAATTAAGGACTTGGATTATAAACGAGAAGTATTGAATAAGCTGGTTGAAAAGTACACGCCACAATTTTCAGGGAAAGAGCTTCCTGATCATATGATAAAAGGTACTGCTGTGATTGAGATTGATATCGTAGAATGTACAGGAAAGTATCATAAATAGTGGTCCATGCAGCAATTTTATGGATTTGCTACTCTGTAACATAAAAAGACCTTTCACAGTCTGAATATTCTGTGAAAGGTCTACTCTATAGTTATGAACAAATTATATCTTAAACATTTCAATAAATCCTCTTAGTTCTTCTGCTATTGTACCCAAACTCTCACCTGATTTAGCAATTTCATCAATCATGGCAGCCTGCTCTTCCACAGCCGCTGAGGCCTCTTGTGTTCCTGCTGCATTCTCCTCAGAAATTGCTGCTAAATTCTGAGTCAATGCTATCACTTTGTTTTTATTATCTGCCATGATTTCAGCAGAATGATTTAGTTTATCAACAATGTTTTGTATTATGTCTATTGCTTCAGCAATTACCTCAAATTTTCCTTCTGTTGCTTCTACACTCATCGTTTGTTCCGTTGCAATCTTCTTAGATACTTGCATTAGCTCAACAGCATTTTGGGATTTTTCTTTTAATTCCTTTATGACTGTTTTTATATCTTTTGTAAATGTGTTCGACTGTTCAGCTAACTTTCGTATTTCTTCTGCAACTACTGCAAAGCCTTTCCCTAAATCACCGGCTCTAGCTGCTTCGATAGCAGCATTTAAAGATAAGAGATTTGTCTGATCTGCTATACTTTCAATCATTGAACTAGCATTATCAATTTTTTCTGCACTCTCATTATTACTCATAATAATCTGAAAGATATCGTTTGAGGCATCATTATTATTCTTTGTTTTATCAATTAACTCTTTTATAATGGAAAAGCCTTCTTCTTTCTGTTCTTCAATCTGAACTGCAGCAATATTCAGTTCTTTTAGATACTGTAAATCCTGTTCCAATAATGTACCCATTTCTTCTACATTATCTGCAGTGATTTCTGTATCTTTTGCTTGATCTCCAGCTCCCTTTGCAATTTCTTCAATTGTTGTAGCTATTTCTTCTGATGTAGTAGCGGCTTGTAAGGAAGTGGCAGTCAATTCTTCTGATGAAGCGGCTACTTGCTGTGCGGAATTTGCTGTATTAAAAATAAAGTTAGCTACATTATCTCTCATAATCTTTAGTGCTCTAACCATGTCTCCGGTTTCATCTTTTTCATTTATGTATTTTGTCACTTCTGATTTTTCATCAACTGAAAAATCCAGCTTTGCATAGTCCTGTACTTTCCTTGTAACTGCTAGTATCGGTTTTGTTATACTTCCTGCTATAAAATAAAAGAGTATAAAGGTTAATAATAGTATACTAATCGCAGTAACTATAACAATATTGAATATTTTTTGCCCACCTGACTCCAATTCTTGTTTCGTCATAAATGAAGCCAGAATCCAATCCGTCCCATCAACTTTATATGGGTTAACAATATACTTTGTTTTGTTTTCTATTACTGTAAAGGGTGTTAAATCACTATTCAGAAGCTTATCTAACCCTTCGATGTTTGCTTCATCAACTTTTTTAAAATTATTTTCCTCATAATTACCATCTGCCATTATGATACCTGTATTATGTACAATCATGGAAAATCCAGTTTTTCCGATTTTCATATCCTTTAGCATATTGCTAATATCAGATTGCTGTACATCAATTCCAATTGCACCTATAATATTGCCATTCCTATCCGTGAAAGAGCGGGCATTACTTGTAAGTAGCTGGGACTTATACTCATATGGTGCTGTTCTTATGATACCTCCATTCTTACTTAGTGCTTCATTAAACCAAGGTCTTTTGGTAGGATCAAATCCTGCCATAGTAGTCTCTTCCGGCCATTGAATATACCCACCGTCTTTCGTACCTAAATATACATAACTGGTGCCTTCGTGGTTAGCTGCATACTGCTGAAATATATGATAGATTTCCTGTTCTATACCAACATTGTTTGAAGCATGCATTTGCGTATCTTTCGTAGTATTTTTATATGTTGTGATACTATCGTCAACCTCCATAATTATTGGATTAGTCGCTAACATATCAATATTATTATCTATTTGTTCATAAAAAATATTAATAGCTTTTGCAACTATTTTCATTTGTTCTGTGGAATTGCTATAATAGTCCTCATAAGATTTTTTATTAGTAAAAAATATTACTACACTGCTCATACTAAATATAGTCATAAAAAGTACAATCATTGTAGAAATTAATATCTTTCCTTTTATTCCGGTAAATCTCCTCCGCATACCATCCATTCCTTCCTTAAGTTGATTTTTAAATTTTTGCTCTCATCAAATATAATGCATACTTTCTTGGTAAATGATATTAATCATCCTTATTATGCATTTATACTTGATTATTACATTATTCGACAAAGTTCGATTATCAATATTATATATTAAGTAAACTTCATATGTCAATATAATCGGCAATTTTTACAAATTTAAATTGTAATTTAGACAAGCTTGTCAGGGATCTTAATGTAGGAAGAAAAGGTGTGCATGGGTAGTTATGTTATTCTCCAAGTTAAGAGTAATTGCATTATGAATATTAATCAGATTCGGAAGTATCAAAAAAGAAGAAATGAGCCTTTATACTTAAAAAGCTCATTTCTTTATTTAAAACATTGAATCCTTTAATATTCTCTTAACAAACGAAATTTGTATACATCACCACTATAATAATCCCACCTAAAATTTTGATTTTTCATAGTTATACGGAATGCTTGTACCAACAACCACATCTTCAATCTTTTCTATCATAAGCCAATCATCCATATTTCCCTGATGATCAAAGTCAAGAGGCACTAGTTCACTCACATTCTCAAACTCTACCAAACATAGACATTTTTTATGCCAACGTTCTTGCTGCTTTATTGTCAAATTTAATTTTTCTTGATTATCAGCAAGAACCTTTACGATTTCATCCTCTGATAACTTAACATAGTTTTGAACTGATTTCACTGTTGCGGTTGCCGAGATTTTTGCTGTACCTTTTTTCATAAAGTAAAGTTTCTCACCATCAAACACTCTACTATGTGGAATCTTTCTCCCTGCTGCCCCTCTGATAACCATTGTCTTAGACCCATTTAATATTTTTTCTAATACCTTTTCTTTGTCATCACAGTATACTAAATGTACCATGTTAATTCTCCTTTTTTGAAACTGGAATCCACACTTCATACTTCATATTCTCTGGGTCCGAACTTAAATACACTTCAACATCTGGTGCATTTGCATATTCATATCCTGAAGTTGGAAGCCATTCAGTTATAATTCTTCTTTCTAGTTCCTGCATAGACTGGCCATTACCTTCTCCTGAAAAAATTGCCCAGGTAGAATCAGGAACAATGTATTCTTCTAAGTCACTTTCTATTGGTTGATTACTTGTAACTGCAATATAATATCTCCAATCATCTAGCTCATTACAGGAACTTACCCCTAAGAGTCCCATCGGCACTCCCTCCATCATGGCAGTAAGTCTTGGTATCGTTCCGTTCATAGCAGCTGTCCCCCACAATTGTGGTACTACTTTAAAGTTTTTTTCTATCTCTTTATCTAATGGTTCTGAAATACCCACAATTCGAAATGCTTCTTTTTTTTCAATTCTGTAATTCATCTCAGTATCTCCTTTTATCGTTATTTTGAAGCTGATAGGAGGAAATGCTTTCACTATTGTACCTTCTTCTCTTACCAAAGATGGTGCCATTCCATGTACACTTTTGAAAGCTCGATTAAATGCCGTCGGTGAATCATATCCATACTTTATTGAAACATCTATCACCTTCTCCTTGCCACTCTGTAAATCAACAGCTGCTAATGACATTCTCCTATGACGTATATACTCTGATACTGATATACCCGCTATGTAGGTAAACATCCTTTGAAAATGATATGTCGAACAACAAGCAATCTTTGAGACTTCTTCCATATTAATAGGTTCTTTTATATTCTCCTCAATATAATTCACCGCACTATTCAATCGTTCTATCCAATCCATATCTTCCTCTCCTAACAATACAATACATTATTTTAAATAATCTTACCTCTCTTATTTTGCCTAATAAAGAGAGCTTAATTGATAAACAACATTTTACCACATGCTTTATCCGTTTACTATAAAAAGGATAAAAATGAATTATATTCTCATTAACTGCGAATAATTTATTATATCGTTAATTTTTCTGCTTTTTTCCTTGAAATATAACAAGTAATATATTAATATGACAGATGTTAGTTACACCTTAAAAATTTTTTGGATGGAGGATTTCGATTATGGTACGCTTAACAGTTAGCGCTGTTGATGAAAAAGAGTAAGAGCTTTAGACTGCCTGTATAGGCTTTGATATTATGTTACTACGTTTATGAAAGGGATGAATAAAAGTGGAAAAAGAAAACGTTATAAAGTTGTCAGACGCAGCAAAAAGTAAAGCAAATTTTTTAAGTAAGTCGCCATTAAGGTATTTTATCTACTCCATGTTGGCAGGGATATATGTAGGTTTGGGTATTATACTAATCTACTCAATTGGTGCTCCCCTGAATGAATCAAATGTACCTTTTCTTAAAGCATTGATGGGTGCATCCTTTGCTTTATCATTGACACTTGTCATTTTTGCAGGTTCTGATTTATTTACAGGAAATACTATGGTAATGGTATTAGGAAAACTTGAACGGAAGGTTTCTTGGTCAGAAGTAGCAAAAGTCTGGTCTGTTAGTTATCTAGGTAATCTAGCAGGCTCATTTCTTCTTGCTGGAATCATGATAGGCACCGGACTCCTTTCTAAGCAACCACTAAATTCTTTTATTGTGGATACGGCAGCAGCAAAAATGACTGCTTCTTTTGCAGAATTGTTTTTCAGAGGCATTTTATGTAATATCCTTGTTTGCCTTGCTGTTTGGATGTGCGCCAGAGCCAAAGAAGAAACCACCAAGCTAATCCTTATCTTCTGGTGTCTTTTTGGTTTTATCGGATCTAGCTTTGAGCATAGCGTTGCAAATATGTCCCTGTTGACCATGGGAATCCTTGCTCCTCATGCAAACGAAAGTGTAAGCTGGATTGGCTTTATCAATAATCTTCTACCTGTAACACTTGGAAATATCGTTGGCGGCGCCCTAATTGTAGCCTCATTTTATTGGTATGTTTCCACCGCCAAAGATATCTGCTAGGTCTATTACGAAATAAACTTTTCTAAAATCGTCCTGTTGCTATCTGAACACCTATGGAAACAAAAACCACTAGTGTATCTACTATAAATCCGAGAATCATTGGTTTAAACCCAATGTCTTTAATATCTCTAAAGCTTGTTTTAAGTCCAATGGCTGATAAAGCCATTACCATGCAAAATTTTGAGGTACTTGAAAGTGCAGGTATTAAAGTATTAGGTATAATACCTGTACTACGAAGGGCTACAACAATAAGAAATAGTATAATAAAGTAAGGGAAAATCTTCCTAAAGTTAATCGGTACGCGCCCATTCCTACCCTCTGATTTTGCTTCTAACCTTTCTGTGATAATAGAGAATATTAATACGTAAGGAATTATAAACAAAGTTCTGGTGAGTTTTACTATAACTGCTGTATTTCCTGCAAATTCAGAAAAAGCATAGCCTGCCGCTACAACGGACGATGTATCATTAACAGCAGTACCTACCCACAAACCGTATCCCATACTAGACATACCTAGTGCAATACCGATCCACGGAATTACAACAACCGTAAGTACATCAAATATGAATGTTGATGAAATTGCATATGCTACATCTTCATCTTTTGCTTTGATAACGGGGCCTACTGCAGCCACAGCAGAACCACCACATATTGCTGTACTGACTGACAAAAGATTTGTAAGCTTCCAGTTCATTCCAAACATTTTACCGATTAAGTTTCCTGCACCAAATGCAGTTGCCATAGTAAAGATCATTACAAAAAGCGAGTATTTCCCTACATCTAAAACTTCAGAAAAATTCATATTAACACCCATAAGTACGATACCAATACGAAGAACAATCTTTCCTGTATAACTTACTCCCGCATTGAATTGTTTATACCTATTTAATATGGGATTCAATGCCATCCCGACCAGAAGAGCCATAACAGTAGCCCCAATAATATCACCTGGGATTAGACTACTTAAAAACATCGCAACAACTGCAACACAAGCACTAAGTAATAATCCAGGTGCCATGTTAATTAATTTCTGAAACATAAGTTACCTCCAAATAGTAATAATAATAACTTGAATATACCACTTACTTTGCATTAAATGAAATTATAATATTTTATATTTATATAAATTAAATTTATAGTGAGGTTTTTCTAATGTTAGATAATAGATTACAAACATTCCTGACACTTTGTGAAACTCGTAATTATACAAAGACTGCTCAAAAACTAAATATGACACAACCTGCTGTTTCACAGCAGATCCAATATCTAGAGAATTATTACCAGGTAACATTAATTTCAGGGAAAGGGAAGAATTTTTCTCTTACAGAGGAAGGTATGGCATTGCAGCAATATGCAAGAACACTGAAAGCAACTTCAGAGCGAATTCTACCCTTACTGCACAGTATTAAAGATGAGTCAAAACCCTTAAATTTTGGAGCTACATTGACCATTGGGGAATACACTATTCCACCTATTTTGTGTAAAATATTTAAAGAAGATCCAGAAACAAACATTTCAATGTTTGTAGAAAATACACATATTCTTCAGAAAATGCTTTGGGAAGGAAAGATAGACTTCGCCTTACTTGAGGGTCATTTTGACCATAATCAATTTGAATTTAAATTTGTATCCAATGAAACATTTATCGGTGTCTGCTCTCCTAAAAATAAAATTGCATCTACAACTTCAAATCTAGAAGAATTGCTTGAACAAAATCTTATTCTACGGGAACCAGGAAGTGGAACCCGTGATATACTAGAGCAAGCATTGTACAATCAAAATCTTAGTATTAAAGATTTTAGAAGAAAAATTGAAATTAGTAACATGAATGTAATTAAAGAACTATGTCATCAAAACATTGGTATCACTTTTATGTACCGTGAAGCAATAAAAAAAGAAATTTCTCAAGGCTATCTTAAAGAAATCCCAATACGGAATTTTAACATAAGCCATCCTTTTAGTTTTGTCTATTTAAAAAACAGTCCTGATAAATCACAGATAGAATATTGGTTTGAGAAGATAATTCATTTGAGGGACTTTTAACATTGATTACAAACTCCCGCCAACTTGGCTTGCCCCTTTACGGGGCTTTAATGTTCTGATTTTCCTGCTGGAACGGTTGTCAAAATAATTATAATCGACAAAAGCATCAAACACAGATTGAAAGCCAAAGCAACCATAGCTGCATATCGGATTGGTATATTATTGGTTGAACCCCAGAAAATTCCTTCAACAAAATGAACAGTTCCATTACTAAGTCCTGTTAATATTGCTGCTGAAATAGACACACCAAAGGCAGCACCCAGTGAGGATGCCATTTTATAAATTCCAGAGGCTGAACCAGCTTTATCTGCCGGAACTTTTGATAAGGCAGCATCGGTAGACGGTGTAGCATAGAAGCCTAAGCCTATACCATAGAGGGTAAAAGCAATTGCAGCGATTATCATATATTGGTTGGTTAACACAAAGGTAAAGGCTGTCATAAAAACTCCCACACTTGTAATGATACAGCCTAAAATCATCGGTTTGCGGGCTCCCCATTTTTGCAATAACTTCTCACCAACCCTGATTGTCAACACAATAGCAATTAAATACCCTAGTGTTAACAATCCTGCCTGAAAAGAAGATAGTCCTGCTCCTAATTGCACTAATGTCAAAGCAATCATTAATGTACCAGCAGATCCATTGACTAAAAAATTAGAAATTGTAGCTCCAGTATAAATTTTATTTCTGAATAATCTAAAATCAATAAAACTGTTTTCCTTACTTCTTTCAATAAAAACAAAAGCTAATAGCGTAACAACTGCCAGCAAGGAAAGTCCCAATATAACTACAGATGACCACCCTATTCTAGCCCCTTGTCCAATAACGATATTGAGTGCAACCATTCCGGTTAAGAAAGTAAACACTCCCAAAATATCGAAACCCAGCTTTTTTTCACTCGGGGGATTATGACTTTCCGGTGTTCCATTGATTAATAAAAAACTTCCCATTGCTATAACTATGGAAAACCAGAATATAAAACGCCATCCAATGGTCGACGCAACAACTCCACCAAAAAGTGAACAAAGACCGGAACCACCCCAGGAACCGATGGACCAGTAACTAACAGCTCTCTGCCGTGCTGCATCTTGATAGTAGGTCTTAATCAATGCCAGAGTATTTGGCATGATACAAGCTGCAGAAATACCCTGAATAATGCGTCCTGTCATTAAAAAGATAGCAGTTCCTTTTGGTGAAACAGCTATCAACAATGAGCCTATAATACTCAGAATGAGTCCAATCTTTGTTGTTTTAACACGGCCGTATCTGTCACCAAAACCACCAGCTATAACGATAAATATGCCTGAAAATAGAGCTGTTATACTGACAGCAATATTACTGACATTAACATTAATACCTAAATCCGTTCGCATAGTTGATGCAATATTTAAAGTTGTTTGAGCAAAAAGCCAGAAAGTAATAACGCCCAAAACCATACCCAGTAGCAATCTATCATTGCCTTGATACTCTTGTTTTATTTCTTCATTCTGTCCCAAATAATCGTCTCCTTAAAAGTAATAATGTCAATAAAAAGTATATTGATATCAATAAAGATATAAGCCTTTTCTATGGAATGTGTGTTCCTTTTTTCACCCTTACTATTCATTCTAATATTTTGTACTTAGTTTAACCTAATTATGCTTTAAACTATAAAATCATTTTCGGCTTTGACTGATGGTATTCCATTATAGTGGGATAGTTAAGTAAAAGGTTGCTATCAATGTCGCATTATGGACATTGCCGTCCTATTTATCCATAAAACTACATTAATTACGAAAACTAGCGCACAAATACAATATCAGTTCCATTATAACTATGAAAAAGGAGCTTCGCACTAAATATTGGTGTATAGCTCCTAAAATTATGCTTATTTTTTGTTTAATTACAACTTATTTTTCTTGTATTTACTATCATTATCAGTTAAAATAGTATTACCCGGTTTTCATTTATTTGGTAAACTTATGTGAAATATTATCCATACTAATAAAACAAATAATAATTGAAAGCCGTAAATAACAAAGATAAAAGGAGAGTTTTATGAAAAGAATTATCGTTATGCTCCTTGCAGTATTAATGGCATTCTCAACTGTTGGTTGTAGAGGCACTAATCAAGCAAGTACTGAAGGTGGCGATTACAAAATTGGTATTGTAACTGGTACCGTATCACAAGGTGAGGAAGAATATCAGGCAGCTCAGAAAATGTTGGAAACCTATGGTCAAGAAAAAATTGTAACGGCTACTTATCCTGATAACTTCGCAACAGAAACAGAAGCAACTATAGCACAGGTAGTTGGCTTAGCAAGCGATCCTGATGTAAAGGCTATCGTATTTTGTCAAGCCGTTCCAGGTGCAGCTGCTGCAATTGATAAGGTGCGTGAAACACGTTCTGATATGCTATTTATTACTGGTGTAATAGCAGAAGATCCCGCAACGATAGCAAGCAAATCAGATATCTGTTTATTGGTTGATGAAATATCTATGGGTACTTCTGTTGTAGAACAAGCTGCAAAGCAAGGTGCAAAAACCTTTGTACATATTTCATTTGCACGTCATCTTTCTTATGCAACAATTGCAGCACGAAGAGATTTATTTATGGAGACTTGTGAGAAATTAGGTCTTGAATACGTAGAAGCTACTGCTCCAGATCCTACCGGTGATGCTGGTGTATCCGGTGCTCAACAATGGATTATTGAAAATGTTCCTGAATATGTAAAACAATACGGTACTGATACCGCTTTCTTTAGTACTAACTGCGCTATGATGGAACCATTAATTCGTACTATTGCAGAGCAAAAAGCGATTTTCCCACAACAATGCTGTCCATCCCCATATCATGGATATCCTGCAGCAATGGGTATTGATGTAACAGGTCATGAAGGCGATGTTGACTACATGCTTGACTCTATTACAGATAAGGTTGCTGAATATGGCAATGCTGGCAGAATGTCAACTTGGAGTGTTCCAGTTAATATGTTAATGGTTGAATCTGGTGTTAAATATGCAATTGAATTCTGCGAAGGTCGTACTGATGGTAGAGTTGATGAAAAAGTTTTGTTTAAAATCTTTAATGAAGTTGCAGGTGGAGAAGAAGTAGCTGTTACTAAGTATATTGATGAAGCTAAAGGTACTTTAGAAAACTTCTATCTTCTACTTTGTCCTTTCCGTGATTTTTAATTACTAAGATAAAAACAAATGAAAACATTGGTTCCCGCCATTCCTTAGGATAATGGGAACCTTTGTTTTTACTAAATTAGGAGGTATCTTATAGGATGGATACAAAATATGTTCTTCGAATGGATAACATATCGAAAGAATATTACGGAACCCAGGTGTTAAAAAATATCAACTTATCCGTTGCACCTGGTGAAATTCATGCACTTATGGGCGAAAATGGGGCTGGTAAATCTACCCTAATGAATATTTTATTTGGTATGCCTGTAGTCCACAATACAGGCGGTTTTGATGGAACTATCGAAGTCGATGGAGTTCCTGTTGTAATAGATAGTCCAAATAAAGCAATGGAACTTGGTATTGGTATGGTTCACCAAGAATTTATGCTACTTCCTGGTTTTACAATTACAGAAAACATAAAAATTGGACGAGAAATATCTTCCCCAACTTTCATCAGTCGTGTATTTGGAAAATCTCTTGAAAAATTGGATCATAAGGCTATGGCAAAGGATGCAAAGAAAGCACTAGACACCATTGGTCTTAATATAGAAGAGTACACCCGTGTTAAGGGGCTCCCTGTAGGCTACATGCAATTCATTGAAATTGCTAGAGAAATTGATAAATTAGGTATCAAACTCTTAATCTTCGACGAACCAACTGCAGTATTAACAGAGAGTGAAGCAGATCGTCTACTGGATACTATGCGTTTATTAGCAAAGAAAGGTATCGCCATCATTTTCATTACACATCGTATTGATGAAGTAATGGCGGTGACTGACAGCATGACTGTGCTAAGAGATGGCTCCTTCGTGGATCGAGTGTTGACAAAGGATGTAAATCCTGTACGTATTGCAGAAATGATGATTGGACGTAAAGTAGAAAAATTATTAGATGATACTCATGACAATCGAACCATTTCTCAAGATGATATTATATTAGATATTAAAAATCTGGAAGTTAATATGCCAGGAGAACGTGTTAAGGGCGTAGATCTCACAATTCGAAGGGGAGAAATCTTTGGTATCGGCGGCCTTGCTGGACAAGGTAAAATTGGTATCCCTAACGGTATTATGGGTCTATATGAAACAACCGGCTCCATTATTTTTGATGGTAATGATATTAATCCAAAAATTCTTGGTGATGCCCTGCAAAAGGGAATCGCCAATGTTTCTGAAGATCGACGTGGTGTTGGTTTACTGCTTAACGAATCGATTGAGCATAATATTACCTTTACAGCTGTTCAAGTCCAGAATAAATTCCTAAAGAATTTTGGTGTTACAAAGCTTTATAATAAAAAGCAAGCACTAGAACATGCAAATAATATGATAGAAACACTAGATATCCGTTGTACCGGTCCGGATCAAGCAGTGGGTAGATTATCCGGCGGTAATCAACAAAAAGTATGTATTGCCCGAGCATTAACATTGACACCAAAGCTACTGATTGTATCAGAGCCTACGAGAGGTATTGATATCGGTGCGAAGAAGCTAGTGATTGAATTGTTAGCTAAGTTAAACCGTGAACAAAACCTAACTGTTATCATTGTTAGTTCTGAACTGAATGAATTACGAAGTATATGTGATCGAATTGCAATTGTGTCAGAAGGCAAAATAGCTCGTATATTGAAACCAGAAGACCCTGATGCCGAATTCGGCCTTGCCATGTCTGGTGTGAAACAGGAGGTACATAAAGATGAATAAGTATATTAAGAATATTTATCAATCGGTTGGACTTCCTAGATTGATTATCTCGACATTTTTTATTGTGGTTGTGGTTGCAGCTGGATTCTATAATATGGATGTGGTTGCTTTAATGAGCAATGTACTTCGTCGATGGGGTATGTATGGTATTCTGGTTCTCGCCATGGTTCCATCCATTCAATGTGGCAATGGACCAAACTTTGGTGTCAGCCTCGGTATTGTTTGTGGCCTATTTGGTTCCCTTATGTCCATAGAATTAAATATCGCAAACTTAGCCATATTTGCAGATAACAAACCCTTAGGCGCATGGATGTCCATCTTATTTGCACTTCTATTATCTGCAGTGATTGCTTGGTTTCTAGGAATGGGATATGGATTATTACTTAATCGTGTCAAAGGCTCTGAAATGACCGTATCTACCTATGTTGGTTTTTCTGTCATAGCCTTTATGAATATTTTATGGGTTACAATAGGATTTACAAATGGTGATATCAAATGGCCAATCGGTGGGGAAGGTGCCCGCAATACCATTAGCTTAGCCAATAGTTTCAGTGAGATATTGAACAATGCTGGAGCAATCACCATTGGTAACCCAGAGACTGGATTATCAATCCCAACGGGACTTTTATTGTTCTTCTTCCTGTTCTGCTTTCTAATCTATCTATTTTTAAAGAGTAAAACGGGTATTGCAATGAGCGCCGCTGGTGCTAATCCAAGCTTTGCAACAGCAAGTGGTATCAATGTTAACAAAATGAGAATTATCGGCACTGCTCTCTCCACCTCATTAGGTGCCATTGGTATTATTGCATATGCACAGGCATTTGGTTTCTTACAGATGTATAATGCTCCTTTAATGATGGGCTTTTCCTGTGTTGCTGCAGTGTTAATCGGTGGAGCAAGTACAACGAGAGCAAAAATCAGTCATGTTATCATTGGAACTTTCTTGTTCCAAGGGATGTTAGTGGTAGCGCTTCCTGTTGCCAATCAAGCCATGAGTGGTACAGATTTATCCGATATTATGCGTATGATTATCTCCAATGGTATTATTATTTATGCTCTTACAAAAACTAAAGGAGGTGCTGCAAATGAAGAATAGTTTTTTTACCTATGCAAAAAAACAATGCGGTGGCATAATAAAAGATATTTATTCCAATAAAGTTGTTCTTATGTTCTTAATCCTATGCATCTTTGGTGTCAGTACCACAGGTAAGCCTTTAACTTATACATTTACCGAAGTGTTTTCTCGTTTTAGCAGGAATAGCTTTTTGGTATTGGCTCTAATAATTCCAGTTCTTGCAGGGCTTGGATTGAACTTTGGTATTGTTGTAGGGGCAATGGCAGCTCAAATAGCTATTTTCTTTACAGTCTATTGGGGAATTACTGGAACCACCGGTCTCCTTCTTTGTATATTACTTAGCACACCAATTGCAATCTTGTTCGGCTATCTAGTTGGTGTACTTTATAATAAAACAAAAGGCTCAGAGATGATTACCGGTATGGTGCTAGCATTTTTTGCAGATGGACTATACCAATTTCTGTTTTTATTCATTCTTGGTGGTGTCCTTCCAATTAAAAATGATACCTTGATGATCTCTGGTGGAGTTGGTGTTAAAAACACAATTGATCTTACAGGTAATTTAAAATATTCCTTAGACAATATCAGTATGCTATTATTGGTTCACATTATACTAATCGCATCCTTTATTTTAACAGTAACCAACCTATTGATTCATAAAAATAAAGATGCACGAAATGGCCAGATTATTAAGTTAATTCTGATTCCGATTGCCTTTGGAATCACTTTTATTCCTAGTATCAATGAATTTATGGGTACTGATCGTCTTCGTCTATTAGATGCCATTGGTATTGCTTGTGCGGTTGCTATTATTTATGCAATAGCAAAACTTATAACCATTCGCTTGGTTAAGAAAGATAAAAAAACGGATTCGAATCGTTTCATTGCTCTTTTCATTGTTGCAATTATTGCTTACGCACTTACCTACATTCCTGCCATTTTTGATATTACAGTGGCTGTGTATCTTCCTGTATGTACCTATGCCACCATTATCCTTATTTGTGGATTTAATCGTTGGCTACTAAGTACTAGACTTGGACAGAACATGAGAACGGTAGGCCAAAGCAGAACGGTTGCCAATTCTGCAGGTATTAACGTAAATAAAACTCGTATTATTGCCATGTGTCTATCCACTGTACTTGCAAGCTGGGGACAGATCATCTATCTCCAAAACCTTGGTACTTTCTCCACCTACGGCGCACATTCCATGGTTGGTCAATATGCCATAGCGGCATTATTAGTTGGTGGCGCAAGTGTGAGTATGGCCAATAACAAACAAGCATTACTTGGTGTTGTTTTATTCCATACCTTGTTTGTAGTTGCTCCTCTTTCTGCAAGTAATTTATTTGGTAGCGCATTAATCGGTGAGTATTTCCGCGTATTCATCTGCTACGGTGTAATCGCCTTGTCTTTAGCAATGCATGCTTGGAAAATTGTGAAAAAACCAGCAAAAGATAACAAATAGTTATAATAGGGGCTGTGCACTAATTTAGTGCACAGCCCGATTGTTACACACATTTATTATACTAAGTCTTATAAGGATTTTACTTGGGATTTAATGATTTCATACCCTAGTGAAGTAATAGCATTTTCAATTTTATCTATTGCTACTGTTTCATCATCAAAGTTTAATTTCACTTTGCTTGAATTGAAAAGTACATTCACACTTTCTTTGTCTACGCCTTCCGTAGATTTTACTGCGTTATCAATTTTTTGCATGCATGACGGACAGGCTAATGCTTCTAGTTGTATGGTTGCTTTTTTCATTTTTTATCTCTCCTTTGAAATTATGCTATTTGGATAGTGAACATCTTACCTTGATTTGTACCGGAGTAGTCTCATACCGTTTAAGATTACAATTAAGATACTGGCTTCATGCAACAACATACCAATCGACATGTTCATCCACTCACTGAATAATACACTGGCTAATAGTACTAATACCACACCTACAGCAATAATAATATTTTGTTTCATGTTTCTGGCTGTAGCTTTTGTTAAACCAAGGGCGTGTGGCAAACGGCTAAAATCTGAGTTCATTAAAACAACATCGGATGTTTCAATGGCTACGTCTGTACCACTTCCCATAGCTATACCTATATTTGCTAAGGCAAGAGAAGGACTGTCATTGACTCCATCCCCTACAAAAGCAACGATTTGACCTTTATCAATTAAACCTTTAATATACGCCGATTTATCTTCGGGCAACATATTTCCATGTGCTTCGGTTAAGCCCAGTTCCCGACTGACCACGTCAACAGTACCCTGGTTGTCACCCGAAAGCATAATAAGATTTTTTACTTTTAATTTCTTTAGTTTCATAAGATCTTCTTTTACGCCCGGTCGTATCTGATCACGAATACCCATTAATACTTTCAATTTTCTATCTACAGAAGTTAATACAAGGGAGTTTCCATTACTTATTAATCTCGCGACGTCCTTTTTTGCTTTTTCGCTTATTTCAACATTTTCCTTTTCCATTAAAGAAACATTGCCAACAGCGATTCTGTGGCCGCTTACACTAGCAACAATTCCTCCACCTTTTACAACTTCTGTATTTTCAACTGGTGAGAATGTGGTTTCGTCAATCTCTTCCAATACTGCTTTTGCTAATGGATGGTCGGATTCACGTTCAACACTTGCAAGATAGCCTAATGCTTCCTCTATGTTATCTCCATAGTATTCTTTTTCTGCAACCGATGGATTCCCTATTGTTAATGTACCCGTTTTATCGAATACCATCACATCCAATCTGCTAAAATCGCCAATTACTTCACTACCTTTCAGCAAGATACCATGGCGTGCTCCATTTCCGATACCGGCAACGTTGGAAACAGGAACACCGATGACCAAAGCACCTGGACACCCAAGGACTAAAATAGTAATGGCTAATTCAAGGTCTCTTGTGAATAACCAAACGATAATTGCGAGAACAAGAACAGCTGGTGTATAGTATTTCGAGAAACGGTCTATGAAGCGTTCTGCCTCTGATTTTGAGTCTTGTGCTTCCTCTACCAGTTCAATGATTTTACCAAACGTCGTATCTTCGCCTACACGATCAGCGACAATTTGAATAGTTCCATTATCTAAGATTGTGCCTGCATATACATTGGAGCCTTTTTCTTTTGCAACAGGAAGAGATTCCCCTGTAATGCTTGCTTCATTAATGCTGCCTTCACCAGATAAAACTGTGCCATCTACAGGAACTTTTGCTCCTGTTTTAACAAGTAAAACGTCACCTACGTCAACTTCATCCACTTCAATTTCTTCAAATTCACCATTCCCCATTTGTTTTAGAGCACTTTCCGGAGCCATTTCTGTTAATTCTTTTATCGCTGAACGAGTTTTATTTAATGTACGTTGCTCTAAATATGCACCAAATAAGAACAGGAAGGTAACAACAGCAGCCTCTTCATAGTTTTGAATTGTAAATGCGCCAATAACTGCAATTGTAACTAAAACATCAATACTTACTACTTTTACTCGCAAAGCCTGATATGCCTGAATGGCAATCGGGGCTACACCTAGGATGGAAGCAATAATCAACGACCAAGTAAATATGTTCCAATTCGCGATTGTCCATTTGCTTAAAAATCCAACTGCAATCAAAATACCGCTAAGTAATGCAATTTTATATTTGTTTTTTAATATATGCCTTTGTATGTCCTCACTCCCTTTCACTTATTATTAAAATATTTATTTAACTTGATATGCCTCATCTAATTCAGCAAGCATATGATATACAGCTTCATAACTTTCACAAACATCACCTGGAACTGTATAGTTATTTGTAATTTCACGTAACTTGGCGAATTCTTCGTTAAGCTCAGGTCTTTCTACGCCTTCTTTTTTCATTTTATTATTAATTTCATTATATATATTTTGAACTTCAAGGAATTCCAAGTGACTACCTCCATGAACTCTTGCTACGATAGGCACATACTGCTCCAATGTTTTATAATGTTTTTTTCTTGCCTCATTAAATGTTATTTTGTTAGTCATATTCTATCCTTCTTTCTTATTTTGTTTTTCTGAGTTTATTGTATCATGATTTTTATAAAAATAATTTGATTTAAATCAAGATTTGAAGAGAATTTATCTATATTACACTCTAAAACAATTGAATCTTACTAAAGTATACCATATAGTTCATACTAAGTAAGTTGCAATAGCAACAGAAACAGTACCATGACTATCAAAATGAAATTATAAATACTAGGGGCCCCAACAATAAACTCAACAAAACGATTGTTTCTTTGAATAATTACAGATTACAATTCTATTATTTACTTCAATTAGCCCTTCCTCTTTTAATTCCTTTAGAACTCTAAAAAGTGATGGGCGCTGAACACCAAAATAATCAGCAAGCTGCTTTTTTGTTAAGGGAAGTGTAATTGTATCCGATTGCTGCTCTATGGTTAGAGCGGTTAGATAATCAAGTACATTCTCACGTAAAGATTTTTGAGAAAACATAACTATTTTACGATTCATACCTTGAGAATTCTGTGAAATTGATTGAATGTATTGCAGAACAAAATTGTAATCCTTAAGCAGTTTACATATAGCCAATTTTGTGAAATGTAGCAAACTACAATCAGACATACAGTAGATATTGAGTGGATATCGATTGTAATTAGTGAAAAGTAAATTTGCGGCAATAATGCTTCTACTTTCAAATTCAAACATTACAGTTTCCGAGCCATTTTGTGCAAGCGAATATGCCACAAGATTTCCAGACATAACAACATCGATCATAGTGCATTTTTCTCCTTGAGAATGAACGGTTGTGTTTTTTTTGTATTGCCTTTCATATATTTCATGCTCTTTGATTAGTTCCGATATAATGTTTTCATCAACGTCTTTAAGAAGCGGAATTTGTTTAAGATTACTGATATTCATATTTCATATCCTCCTAAAATAATTGTATCAAAAAGAAACATAGGTGTCTATATATAGAAATGAATCATTGATAAGATGATATTAATAAACTACAAGGAGGATGTATATGGATATATTCACATTATCCCTTTGGATATTAACATTGGGATTTCTAGTCTTTTCTTTTTCTAAAGACAAAGACAAAACGAAAGAATCATTAAAAAAAGCATTTGGCATGGGGAAAGGGATGCTCCTTTCCATATTATCAATTATATTTGCCATTGGATTATTGCTTACAATATTTACACCAGAGTCTATTGCAGCATTTGTTGAAAAGCAAAATGCTATTGTGGCAACCATTTCTGCAGCACTTTTGGGAACAGTAACTCTTGTTCCAGCATTTATTGCATTTCCTCTTGTTGGAACTCTGATTAAGGGAGGAGTAGGAATTGTACCATCGGTTTCATTTTTAACCACACTTACCATGGTCGGAGTTGTCACCTTCCCATTAGAAATTAAATCCTTTGGGAAAAAGTTTACCTTTGTTAGAAATGCTCTAAGCTTTTTATCAGCTATTATCATTGCACTTATTATGGGGGTGATTGTATGACAGGAATACTTAAAAAGGTTAGAGCAAACCTTTTTCTTATATTAATTGTTCTTTCTTATGCAGTAATTTTCTTAATAAAGCCAAAAATGGGCTTCCAAGCTATAGAAAACAGCGGTTATTATATCAAAGAAATGTTAATGATAATGCCTGTAATTTTTATTTTAACGACATTACTTGACACATGGGTACCAAAAGAGACAATCATGAAATATCTGGGTAAAGAGTCTTACTTCAAAGGGGTTTTTCTATCATTTGCTTTAGGTGCTATTTCAGCTGGACCTGTTTATGCTGCCTTTCCAATTTGTATCATGCTTCATAAAAAAGGTGCAACAATAAGGAATATCGTCATCATATTAAGTTCATGGGCTGTTATAAAAATCCCAATGCTCCTAAATGAAATGAAGTTCTTAGGTCCGAAATTTATGATTGTCCGTTGGATGTTAACTGTTATTGCTATTCTAATATTCTCTTGGATTGCTTCTAAAATTATTAAAGATGAGGATTTACCAAAAGAAAATGATTTAGACAAAAAAGCTGGATTAAACATTAACCAGGATTCATGCATAGGTTGCACTTTATGTGTGAGAGAATACAAAGAACTTTTTGAAATGAATAAAAAGAAAGCTTATATAAAGGAACATAGTTTTAAAATAGATAAAGAAAAACTAAATAAAATCATGAAAGGCTGTCCAGTAAGAGCCATAGAATTTGTTGAAAAATAGTATTAAGCCTCTTGATCGTACCCGATGAGTCAATGTCAATAAAAAAAGCCAATCTTCTATTATTCTAGAAGGTTGGCTTTTAGCGACAAAGGACGCCGTGTGCGTGCGAAAACCACGTTGCATAAATGGAAAAGCGAATCCCCTATCATATTCATTTATAGAATATCCACCAGAAAACTGGTGGATTAAATCATATTAATAGTTTACGCCTAAATCAAGTTTAACATCATATTCTACTGGCTTTTGCTTAAATAGATATTCTCCCTTTCTAATAGAAGCAAGAACTCCAGCACGATTTCTGATTATATCAAATGGATTGTCTCCATCAAGAACGATGAAGTTTGCATCTTTGCCTACATCCAATCCGTATCTATCTTGGATATTTAAGCACCGAGCTCCATTTGATGTGATTAAATTCAAATTTGTCTTTATATCTTCTGGCGACATTATTTGAGCTAAGTGAATTCCATTGTCAAGGATATTCATCATATTGCCATTACCCATTGGATACCATGGATCATTGATTGAATCTTGCGCAAATGCAATATTGATTCCTGATTCTATAAATTCTTTTACTCTTGTTAATCCACGGCGTTTTGGATATGTGTCTTGACGACCTTGAAGGTATGCATTTTCAGTTGGACAAGCGATAAAGTTCATCTTGCTCTTTTTAAACAAATCTAGCATTCTATAGGCATATGAATTATCCGCTGAACCAAAGGAGCAAGTGTGGCTCGCTGTAGTTTTTTCACCATAATCTTCCATGAGAACAAGTGCGTTTAACAACTCAACAAAGCGTGACCCAGGATCATCAGTCTCATCACAGTGAACGTCTATCAGCTTATCGTATTTTAACGCAAGGTTAACGATGTCATGAACGGATTTTTCACCAAATTCTCTAGCTGGCTCATAATGTGGAATTCCTCCAACAACATCTGCACCCATCTTAAGAGCTTCTTCTACCAGATCACGTCCTCCTTTATATGTGTACATTCCTTGTTGTGGGAATGCTATGATTTGAATTTCCACGATATGCTTTAATTCTTCTCGGAGTTCTAACATAGCTTTTAGAGCTGTGAAATTGGGATCTGTAACGTCTATATGTGTACGGATATGTTGTACTCCTCTAGAAACTTCATCTTTAATTCCCTTAAGAGCAAGTTTTTTAACACTTTCTACAGTCAAAGTCTCTTTGAATTTTGGCCACATTTCAATTGCTTCATAAAGTGTTCCTGAACCGGCACCTTCTTGTCCAAGTTCAGATAATGTATAAACATAATCTAAATGCAAATGAGGATCTACATAAGGAGCAGTAACCAGTTTACCGCCTAAATCAATGATTTTATCTGCTGTGCCAAGCTCTTTACCAATTGCTTTGATAACTCCATTCTCTACTAGAATCTCATTCGCATCATCGCGACCATAAATAACTCCATTCGTAAATTTCTTCATAATTACCTCCTAAAAATTGTACCATGATTTCATGAATTAGTAACTCAAGGACTAGGTCCTTTCTTTTTGCTTTATTGGAATAGTGATATTCATTAGAACGATTGATATTAGCATGATAACTATACCAAAGGATCCAACTAAATTGATTTTTTCGTTTAACAGAAATACTCCAGAAAGTGTAGCTATAACAACTTCACCAGAAGCAATGATCGTTGCCTTCGAAGCATCTACATTCATTGATAATCCCTTCAGATATAAAAGATTTGCAAACAATCCAGTAGATATAGAATTAAAGAATGCCCAGAATAAAAATGTACGATTCATAAACAAATCAATATGTTGCCATGGCTTCGCGAATATACCCATTGTGATAGCACTGAATAATAACATATAAAAAGTCATTGTTTCGGGATCATCTCCGCCCGTTGCTACCTTACCTAAGATAGTATTAAGCGCATATAAGAAACCAGCAATAGCTCCTAGAGTTAATCCTAATCCCGAAACATTTAATTCTGTGAAATTTCCACCTGTTACCATTAGGATACACCCAACTAGATTTAAAAGCACCGCAAAGTGTTGATATCCACGTAATTTCTCTTTGAAAAAGATCATAGACATTATAGCTGTGAAAACAGGAGCCAAATACATAAGAATCGATGCAGTTGATACCCCTACTATAGTAACGGCAGTATCGTTAGCCAATTTGAAAATACCTTTCGTTAAAGCACCTAATAAAATACTATATAGTAAGCCCTTCTTCGAAATTTTTAATCCATTTATACCTTTCTTTACTAATAAGTAAATGAACAAAGGTATAAGTGCTAAAAAGTGTCCGGAAAATGCAGTCATCAGTGAAGATACACCCACATTACTCATTTGAGTTACGAGATACCCACCAAGTCCCCAGAAAACTCCAGACATAAAAATAAGAAGATAACCTTGTAGGGTTCTTCTCTCTTTCATACACAACTAACCTCCTAAACAATTATTTAGTTTACATAATAACTATAACATAAAAAAAGAAATTTATGGGAGGTACTTTATGGAAAGCCTCCTTAGAGACAGCAATCTCCGCCTCCATCTCTGCTATTAATGCAATACACGAGATTTAAACACTTGTCACTGCTTTGATATAATCAAAAACTGCCGTTGGGATTTACCATCGGCAGTTTTTATTGTAACTGTTCCTATATGATTATTCTTCTAATCTCCAGAGATGTTTGTCTTTTCTAAATAACAAGCAAACAGCTATGCATGCTATTTTGTAATCTTGTCTAAAATAAGTTTGGCACAATCAATTTGGTTAGGGATATTTCCATCCTTATCACGCACACGCCAGATATCAGGAGTTATTTCATCTGCCACATACACCTTGTTGTTTTCATCATAGCCAAATTCTATCTTAAAATCGATTAGTGTAAAATCCATTGTTTTTAGCTCTTTTTTCAGAACCTCTCCAACCCTTACCAAGATATCCAGTGCTTCATTATACTGACCTTCTGCAAGAAGACCTTTCATAATACACAATCTCTCACTAATAAGTGGATCCCCCTGTTCGTCGTCCTTTAACGTAACCTCAAGATATGGAGGATCAAATGGGATTCCTTCTTCCAATGTAAACCTGCGACACATGCTACCTGCAGTAAAGTAACGAAGCACGAATTCCAACTTTGGTACAGTGAGCTTACGTACCTCCATCAACCCTTTCTCGATATCTGCGCTCAGATATTGAGTAGGTATTCCATTCTTCTCCATCAGTTCCAAAAAATATTTTGAAATCTTTAGACCGATCTTTCCCTTGCCTTCCACACTTCCACCAACAGTATTAGAACCAGGATCAAATACGCCGTTTTCACCAGTGGCATCATCTTTAAAAAATAAATATACAGCACCATTTTCTTCATTCATAAGAACATTCTTTGTTTTTCCATCATAAAGTTTCTTCATTAGATTCATTCTCCTTTTTATCCCATAAAATTTCTTTTGTAATTATACCATCAATGAGCATATCTGTCATTGTTTTTTTTAAGGTACCTACATATCCACTACATTTACTAATTTGTTCTAATCTTTTGCTTCATGGTTACATTAATTACTTTGGGAAAGAACGTAACTGCACAGATACCCCATCTGGATCATACACATAAAAATAACGTGTTTGATCTCCGGGGTCCTGAATTGCAGAAGGGTTAAACCCTTTATCCTGGGCAAGCTTATGCATTTCATACAATTTGTCTGTCTCAAAACAAATAAACATACCTTTGCCTTCAAACGTCTGGCCTTGAGGTATATAGAGAAGTTCTATCTCTGTTTCTCCGTTTCCGTTCGTCATAAACGCAATTTCGGCCGTTTCTGATTGAAAGCGGCGGGAAATCACTAATTCTGTAATCGTCTCATAAAAATCAATCGACTTTTCCAAGTTTCTGACCCTTAAGGTCACATGCTTAATATTCATATCTTAACCAACCACCATCTCTATTTATATTTTAAATAATCATACTATAATAAAAAGTAAAGTTCAATCATACTAGAAAGTCGTACACCCTTGATCGTGTTATTCTAACCATGAATACTCTATAGGGATGTCTCGCACATATACCGCTTTTCCCGAAATACTGACATTGATAAAAGAGTTCTTTCTCGCCACAAATACCCTTACTATCCCCTTCCGCCCGATTTCATTCCCCTGCTCTATAAGAAGTTCAGCTTGATTAGATGGCTCAATATAGGAAATATAATAAGCACCCATTACACCGGAAGCAGTACCTGTAACCGGGTCTTCCATAGTTCCCGAATGTGAAGCTGAAAAATGCCTTCCATGCATTATACAATCTTTTTCAAACGTCTTAAGACATATCGGATGGATTGATGCAGTCGGTATCTGGGTTAAAATCTCCTTAAATATTCTATTATTGGGCTTCATACGAGAAAAAGCATCAAGATTCTTAATCGGAAGAATTAGAGTCCATATCCCAGTACTCCCATAAACAACTGGATATTCTGAATCAATATCCTCGCTTATTAAACCAATGGAATTCGCCAATTGATCCAAATCCCCGTGAAATTTTATGAATTCGGCAGGTGCTTGAGCCATTTTAATCTCGTGTTGTTCATGGTCATAATGAACAGTAAGGATTCCCGCCAATGTCTCAATATTTAAGTCCTTTGAGCTTGTAACATTATTTCTTTTCATCAATCCATAAATGGAAGCAACCGTACCATGTCCACATAAATTCATCTCATGTCCCGGTGTAAAATAACGAATGCGTAAATCCGCTTTTTTCGATTTTAGTAAAAATGCAGTCTCATTAAAACCCACCTTTTTTGCTATACTCTGCATCTGTTCCTCTGTCAGATTGTCAGAATCAAATACAACACCTGCAGGATTTCCTTTGCCTGGAATGTCGGAGAATGCCTCGTAGTAGGCAACGTTTATTCTATTTACACCATAATTCGTTTTATTATTTTCCACAAACACTTAACCCCTAATATTCACTTTATTTTTTCCCTCTACTTTAGACTTGTACAATGCCTCATCTGCTCTTTTTATGGCTTCGTTGTAGTCAGTGTCAGTCTCATTAAAGTATGAAAAACCAATGGAAATAGAAGTTCTTATAATCTCACTTTCTGTTTGAATCTCTAATGAGTTAATACTCTCTAATATTTTTTGTCCAAATTCATTAATGTGTTCTGCTCTTAGGCCTGGGAAAATTCCAACAAACTCATCTCCACCCCAACGAAACAGCCGATCATAACTCCTAATAATCTGGTTGATAGCGTTAACGATTTCTTTCAGAACAACATCTCCACCGGTATGACCGAATTTATCATTTATATGCTTAAAATTGTCAAGATCCAAGATCATAATCGCATAACTATCACCTGTTAATTTATACCGTTTAAAATACTCATGCATTTTCTTCTCGCCATATCTTCTGCTAAATGCCTTTGAAACTATATCTATGTTGATTTCTTTTTCTAAAGATTTGGTTGAATAGCGCAAATACTTCTTTTCTATTAGATATAGTATTGAAAATCCGATAAGTAATACAATAAAAATATATCTTAATATTCTTCGAATGGACTCGCTTGATAAAAATCTAATCTCATTGTTCACTTTTACTGCTATATCGTCAATGTCATCAAAATGAACACCCATAGCAATTATCCAATCGTAATCCTTATACAGTTTTGCATAAGTAATCTTTTCTGTTATATCAGGGCTGTTTAATTCTTTAAAGTAATAGGTGGAAAACAGTTCTCCGTCTTTTTTTATACCTTCTAATTCTTCTGCATATGGTAGGTTACCTTTGATATCTTCCATATCAGTAGATAAATACTGTCCCTCTGTATCTATCAGATTGGGATGAATCTTTCTGATTGCATAGTTTTCTCCACCATCATAGTTGATTACTTCATTCACCCACATATAAGAGTTGTTAGAAAATTTTCTCTCTCGTATGATATTACCAATTTCTTCTTTTACAATTTCATCGATATAAGTTTTACTAACTCCAAAAATACACTTTATGTTGTTCTTCTCAATCTCTGCATAAGAAGATAGGATTTTTTTAAGTTCTTCTATAGTTATATCTATATTATCTAGATTTAATTGTGAAGAATTATATAAAACTTCACCCGTCGATTCATTCCAGATAATTGCAGTCCACATTTTGCTTTTTGCATCTTCTTTAAATTTATCTATAACAAATTTTGCAAAATCCTCTTCATGCAGATGTAATTCTTTTTGAAGCCAGCTTAACCTTGCTTCTGTATTTTTCTTATAAGCATTATATTTTCTTTCTCTTAACCCATCTATCTCTAGAAACATATTGTTGACTGTATCTTTTATGAAATCTTTTTTTAGATCTATAATTGTTTTTTCGATATGCTCTAAATAGATTTGTTGTGTCTTCTCATGGGATAAAAGATTAAGGTATATAACTAATAAGCATATTAAAGTAGCTGCTAATAATATACTTATTCTATATTTATTCTGCCATTTCATTCGAGTCCTCTTTAATTTGTCACATTGTATTTTGTTTTCAATTTCTTGTAGGCTTGATCATCATTATAGACAGAATTGCTACTATTGCGGCTACTGATGCAATTATAAAAGCCGGGAACATGAGATTGATATCAGTTGAAGCGATGTTTTTATAATATCCAGCAATATATGATGATACGATTGCGCCAATTCCAAAACCAACTAAAACAATCCCGTAATTTGTGGCATTATATTTCGTGCCAAACAGGTCAGCTGTAAAGGCTGGAAAAGTACTTAAAAAACCACCATAAGCAAATCCAATACAAGCAATTAATACGAAAATCATATATCCAGATACGATATTTACACAGAGAGACAATATTGCAGTTAAAGCAAGAAGTATAACAATTGTTTTCTTACAGCCAAGCTTATCCGATATAAATCCCCAGAAAAGCCTGCCAAAGGAATTGAATATGGAAATTGCAAACACCCCAACTGTTGCGGTTTCAGCCAAGCCACGCGCTACAGCGATCGGCTTTGCAAAGCCAATCATCATCAGCCCGCCCATACATGCGAGCATTAAAGAAAACGTCAGTAAATATAATTGAGGTGTTTTCAATACCTGTGATGGCGTCATAGCAATCGAACTGGCATTTGAATTCTTTGGTGTCCAGCCAGCTGGCGCATAATTCGCTGGTGGATTCTGAATAAACCAACCACCAACCGAACATACCACAACAAAAATCAGAGAAAGTACTCGAAAGGCAATTAGTTCTCCTTTCCCTGCAATTCCATTTCCAAAATTTCGAATAATCCACTCAACGATTGGCGTAAAGACTACTCCGCCAAAACCAAGTGCTGAAACAATACCCCCTGTGATAAGACCTCTTTTATCAGGGTACCATTTTTGGGCACATGCAATGGTAATGGAATAAATAAATCCCATTCCCAAACCACCTATTAAACCGTATGTAACCCATAAAAACCAGGGTGCTGACTCAGTGGTAAAAGATGCGAGAAAAAATCCTAATGCTAAAATCAAACCTCCGATCATTACCGTTGGGCGCGAACCGATTTTATCTTGTAATTTTCCACCTATAGTACCTCCAACACTTAACAATGCCAATAAAATTGAAAATGTAAGAGCTGCATTTGCATTATTACCAGAGAATAGACTTTCCGCAATTCCCGCCTGAAAAACGCTCCAAATATATGCTGTTCCAAGACATAATTGGATTGCGATGGCGGCAATGACAGGTTTTATGCGATTGTTCTTTTGTTTCATTCGTTCTCTCCTTCTGCTTTCCTTTTATTTTGATATTAACAGAGTCAATCCCATTAATAAAAATTCCATTCATGTTCCATACAAGAATTAATACTAATAGTACAACAAATTACATGTTAATGCCATATAAAATTTATAAAACTTCTTTTCATAAGAAACTAAAAGAATAAAACTTCTGGAATTACTATTTACACAACAAAATCTTTCAAATATCTACTACGGTTAGGATGTCTAAGCTTTTGTAGAGCCTTTACCTCAATTTGCCGAATTCGTTCACGGGTGACACCAAAAAAATCTCCAACCTGTTCAAGCGTGTGTGGTATCTCTTGATTAAGACCGAAGCGCATTTCCAAAATCTTTCGCTCACGATCATTTAATGTACTCAATTGCTTATTTATCTCCATCCGCATAGAGGAATCGATTGCACATTCCTCCGGAGAATCCGCCTCGGATCCCTCAATAAAATCCCCTAGAAAGGTAGTTCCTTCTTCGCCAATCGGTGTGCTCAAAGAAACCGGATGTGCAGCAATGCGATATACCTGCTCAATCGTTTTTTCCTGTATCTCAGTCTCTTGTGCTAACTGTTTCATATCAGGAAAAATACCATCCTCACGTTCCATACTTTGCGCAGTTCTCATTACTTTACGCACGGTTTCATGCATATGCACAGGAAGTCGAATCGTACGATCCGTTTCAGCAATTCCTCGTGTAATAGCTTGCCGGATCCACCAAGTTGCATAAGTGGAAAACCGAAACCCCATTTTATGGTCATATCGTTCTACCGCCTTTATCAGTCCTAAATTCCCCTCTTGAATTATATCTAAAAAAGATAAAGAGTGTGTAGTCGTATACTTTTTTGCGATACTGATTACAAGTCGAAGATTGGAACAAATCAATTTCATTTTTGCATCCTGATCCCCAGCTGCAATCCTCTTTGCCAATTCTATTTCCATTTCTTTTGTCAAAAGCGGAGCTTTTCCTGCATCAGCTAAGTAATCTTTCACAGAATCTAATCCATTCTGAGAAGCTTCTGTTTTGCTTTCCATTTCTTGGCTTACTGTAGAAAGTTCAATATCATAACAATTGGATTCCATATCAATTAATTCTCCTTTCTGTCGTTATTCACCTGTTTTGAAAAGGTAAATAAAATAGTCGCTCCATTCTCTTCCTGCAAAATTGATGCATTGGAAATTGAAAACGACTATGGTTTATTGACACATAATGTTAATGAATTACAAGTATTACATTGACAAGCGCAACCATTTCATAGCTTATTAGTGACTATTCAGTCATAGCGGTTCTTGCGAACCACATCTCTCGTATTGGAGACCGAATAGTCACCCGTATATGCTCATTCTGGCAAACCCATTGGATACGTTTTACCTATTGGAATAGTAAACATAAAGCCTACGCCGGGACTAAAAGCATCCCCTATCACACCTTGAACAACAGCCACTGTTTTATCAACTAATTCTTCATTTTCTAAAACAGTAAAGATAGTTTTATTATATGGGTGAGCATCTTCTAGAAGAGTTTTTAGATAGCCAAATAGAGAAATACCCTGGTTTTTACCATTGACAATCACACTTGCCATTCCCTGACTATCCAAAATCGTGGCACCGCTTACTCCTACATCAACAAATCCTGCTAAAATATCATCTAAATAATCGACTTCATTTAATACTATAAATAAAATATAGATACTACCACACCTTCCTTCTATTAGTCATTTAACAAACTAATTCTTCTTCTACTACTCTATTTTTCTTGATAGCCTCATTCTTTTTCTTCAAGCCATTAATTTCTCCGGCTTTTTGTATGGCGATTTTGGCAAATATGGGGCCTGAGACTTCATAAATAAGTACGCTAAACATAATTATCGTACTAATAGCTGTAGCATATTCCGGTAATTGTTGCCGGACCAACACAATAAGTCCAATGGATATACCTCCTTGAGGGAGTAGCCCTAACCCAAGGTATTTGGTAACCATTTCATTTGCTCGAACTGATTTTGCTCCAATCCAAGCTCCAAACATCTTGCCGCCGGCTCTGGCAAAGACATAAGCCATTCCCATTAAACCTACTTTAGCAAAGATACTCAAGTCTAAACTTGCTCCTGCTAGGGTAAAAAACAATATATAAACTGGCGATACAAAATCATTTAGCGAGTCAAATACCCGCTTGGAGTTATGCAATAGGTTCACTAAAGTTGTACCCATCATAATACAGGTGAGTAATGGTGAAAAGCCATAAGCATTGGATAATCCAGTCGCTATACCAATGGCTGCCAAGGAGATAGCCTGTAACTCGTCGCGGCCCTTGGATTTTTTAGCGACAAAAGATAGTAAAACACCTAGTATTATTCCTATTAGTATGGAACCTCCAATTTCTATAAAAGGCTCACTAAACATATGAAACAATGAATTTCTCTGATTACCAACAGATAACTTGGCTAATGACATTGCAATTCCAAATGCTATAATTCCAAACACATCATCCAATGCTACCACTGGTAAAATGGTTTTCGTTAATGGTCCATGAGCATTAAATTGTTTTATCACCAAAAGAGTCGCTGCTGGTGCTGTAGCTGCTGACATGGATGCAATTACAATACTAAAGGCAAACGGTTGTTGAAACACATAATACATTACACTAAACACCAAAATAATAGCTCCCACAACTTCTGCGAGAGTTATAATTACAATAGATTTCCCTAGCTTTAACATATCCTTTATGATAAATTCACTACCTATACTAAAGGCTATCACCGCTAAGGCTAACTCGCTAATAATTGAAAAGGAATCAATATCACTGGCGCTTATGTACCTAAAAAATGTAGGTCCAAGAAATAACCCTGCCACTAAATATCCTGATACATTAGGAAGTTTAAAAATTTTTGCAACCTTACCTCCTATAATACCTACAACTAATACAATACAGATTTTAAAAAGTAAACTCAAGTCCTATTCCTCCACATCATAATATAATTCATCATGACGATTGTTGCTCTTTCATTTTCACTGATTTTATTAATTTATAGATAGCCTCCCTTTCTGTATATTAAAATTCAAATGAAGAAAGCGCATCAACTAACTCGAATTGAGTTTCGTCATACGCTTGGTATACTCCTATGAGGTTAGCTGACGGGTTAGGGCTCCCAAGTCGCCCATCTTATAGTCCAAGATTCACCCCTACAATTGGGTCCCCCACTGCCATAATGGCATTCAGAGTTGCTAATCTGATGATAACATACTTATAGGGATAAGTCAAAGCAACAAGCCCATAAGTGGAAATGCGAGTCCATTATCCTATTCATTAAAAGAATATCCACAAGGAAATGGTGGAATATGCCTTCATCTAAATCAAATCAATCAATCTAACAACACTTGCAAAAGTGAAGCATATTATAATACCCGTTATTGTTGGAACAAGAAATGAAACCACCGTCCACTTCCAGCTTTCCGTTTCTTTTTTTATAGTCCAACAGGTCGTACCACAAGGCCAATGCATTAGCGAAAATAGCATTGTACAGACTGCTGTAACCCAGGTCCATCCATGGGAAACCAACAATTCTCTCAATTGATCAAGACTATCTAACTCCTGTATATTACCAGTTGACAGATAACTCATGATGAGAATGGGTACAACAATTTCGTTTGCGGGATAACCAAGTATGAATGCCATCAAAATATGACCATCTAAACCTAGTAGTTTTGCAAAGGGGTTTAAAAAACCTGCACAATGTGAAAGGATACTAAGTTCACCTATATGAATATTGGCCAAAATCCATATGATTAGTCCAGCAGGAGCTGCTACCGATACAGCGCGAGAAAGAACAAAGATTGTTCTATCAAATACGGATCTTACTATAACCATTCCTATCTGTGGTTTTCGATATGGTGGTAGTTCCAATGTAAATGAGGAGGGTAGACCCTTTAAAATTGTTTTTGATAACATTTTCGATAGGAATAAAGTCATGAATACACCAAGTATAATGATACTAGTTAATAAGAGTGTGGACACAAGCGATTGAAAAGGACCAGCCAATACTCCTGCAAAAAACATAGTTATAATAGCAATCAGAGTAGGAAAACGTCCATTACAAGGAACAAAATTATTCGTTATAATAGCTATAAGTCTTTCTCTTGGTGATTCAATAATTCTACAGCCTATGATGCCAGCTGCATTGCAGCCAAAACCCATGCACATAGTAAGAGCCTGCTTCCCATGAGCACAAGCTTTTTTAAAGAAGTTGTCAAGGTTAAATGCAATTCTGGGCAGATATCCCAAGTCTTCTAGTAGTGTAAATAACGGAAAGAATATTGCCATAGGAGGTAACATAACAGAAACAACCCATGCCAGTGTTCGATAGATGCCCGTAACCAAAAGACCATGTACGAAAGAGGGTGTTCCTACCCATGTAAAAAATACAGTCAACTGATCTTCTATCCAAAATAGAACCTTGGCAAGTATTTTAGATGGATAATTCGCACCGATAATGGTCAACCAAAAAACGATACCCAGCATTCCTATCATTATCGGGATGCCGAAAATTCTAGAGGTTAGAATTCGATCAATTTTTCGGTCTGTGTTATTATACTTTTTATTCTCATAAGAGATTGTCTTACTTCCTATCTCTTCAGATATATTGACAAGCTGTGTTACAATTCTGTCTCGCAGCATATTATAATCAATGTTTTCTAAGGTCAATTTCTCACGTGCTTCTTTCACTTTCTGCAGAATAGTATTGACTGACAGGATATCAAAGTCCAGATACTTACGAAGAGCTTTTAAGAGTGTTTCATCACCTTCTATAAGTTTAAGTGCAACCCAACGACTATTAAGTTTATCTATCAGAGTTTCTCTTAAATCTGGCTCCAGTATACTGATTGCTTCTTCTATTTTATCATCATAAGTTATTTTTAATGGAGTATTTATAACTTCTTTCTGTGTTATTTCGTATACGGCATCCATTAATTCTCCCAGCCCTTTTCCATTTCTTGCGCTAGTGCCAACTACAGGAACACCTAGTTGATTTGATAGTTCTTTCAAATTTATTTCTATTTTTTTTCTTCTTGCTTCATCTAATAAATTAACGCAGACAACAACATCCGATGTTATTTCCAATGTTTGAATAACCAGATTTAAATTTCTTTCCAGGCAGGTTGCATCCGTTACGATAACAGAAGCATCATGATTACCAAAGCATATAAAATCACGAGCAACTTCTTCTTCAACAGAACTTGCCATGAGAGAATAGGTTCCCGGTATATCTACCATAATAAAATTTTTATTCTTATATTTATATACTCCTTGCGCATTAGTAACTGTTTTACCAGGCCAGTTACCTGTATGTTGATTTAAGCCCGTCAGACTGTTAAAAACTGTACTCTTTCCAACATTCGGATTTCCGGCAAGTGCAATTATTTTATCATCTATACTGGAGCGTTTAATTTCCAGTTCACAATCCAGTACTCCTGCTCCTGTTGATTGGCTTGTCAAGCCCATATTATACTCTCCTTCATTTTTATGTTTAAAATAAAACGACTTCGGTTTATTGATATTCAACATTAGAAGTGCTATGTAAATTCATGAGCAGATTACTAAATGTCCACTCATGAATTTATGAGAACATTATATGGCTTCAACCAGAATTTTTGAAGCATCATCAGAACGTAATGCAATTACCGTACCTCTGATACCATAAGCAATAGGGTCTCCGGATGGACTTCGTTGTAATGCCTCAATTTCAGTATCCGTTATTAATCCCAAATCCAACATTCTTCTTCGTATGATACCGTCAGAGATTAGTTCCTTAACCTTTGCTTTTTTCCCTATAGGTAAACAATTAAGGGGTATCATTATATCCTTCATAGATATTCCTCCAATATTTTTATTACCGGCTCTCATTTAGCAGAGACTAAGTTTATTACCATACTCTAACATATGTAATATAAATTCATGTGTTACAGCATATAATGAAATAATCAAAAGAACTCTGGTTGTGAATATTGTGAATAGTAATGAATTTCATACCGTCCGTGGTTATCAGTTATTGGAACAGAATAGAAATAAATTAACCTCTTCCATGGAGGATTATTTGGAAATGATTTATAGAAATAGTTTAGAGGATGGATATATCCGTATTCATCTGCTTGCCGAACTTCTCCATGTGAAAGCGGCATCTGCTTCCAGAATGGTACAAAAACTTGGTGCGATTGGTTTGCTTAATTATAAAAAATACGGAATTATCATATTAACTGAGAACGGTAAGAAAATAGGAGAATATCTTTTAGAACGCCACCATATTATTGAAAATTTTCTTAGATTGATGAGCTGTGAAGATAATTTATTAGAACAGACAGAATTAATGGAGCATACTATTACTCCACAAACTGTACATAAAATAAATATCCTAATTAATTTTTTTGATATTAATAAAAATATTGCAGATAACTTTAAAGAATATCAGAAAAAACGTCTAACTACTCAATAATGTTCTATAGAAAGCATATTTAGAAATAACTTAATCAAAATCAGACAAGCTATTTAATTAAAATTAACTGCTTTCTGCTGTTAAAAAAGCTCCTATAAGATAGATAACAAGCAATAAATGAAGATATTGATGTAGTTGAAAGCAACATAAACGTAACCATTATCTGATATCTTATTGCTTCCATCGGCGGGGTCCCAGCAAGTATTAATCCAGTCATCATGCCAGGTAACGATACAATTCCTAAAGTTTTTGCAGAATCAATAGTTGGTAGCATACCAGTTTTTATCGAATCACGTATAATTTCGATAGAGGAAGGTAAAATGTCCGCTCCTAATGATAGTTTTGTTTCAATTTCTTCATGTTTATTTTTGAAATCTGACGCTAACTGCTTATAACATAAACCCAAAGCAACCATTGCATTGCTAATAATCATTCCACCTACGGGAATGATTTGGTATGACTCATATCTTATTGTCTTAGAGAAAACAAGAATTGCTAAGGTTATTATCGTCCCTGCTGCAATAGCTAAAAAGGATATAGCAAGCCCATTTTTAATCGTTTTTCCTCTTTTTGCTGCATTGTATGCAGCATTAAATGTCATAAAAAGAAGCAATATCGTTGTAAAAATAGGATTTTCAAATCCAAAAACATATTCTAAAACATATCCGACAGCAACTAGCTGAATTACTGCTCGTATAACACTAATAATGGTTTCCTTTTCGAGTTTGAGTTTCTGCCAATAGGAGAAAAACAATGTCACCAATACGAGGGATGATGAGATAAGTAACGATGTGCCACTGATTGCATATGAACTATTCATTTTATAACCTCCAAGGATTTGATTGTGCCAGCTTTTATAGACAATATTTTATTTGCGTATTTTCTGCTTTGCTCAGGGTTATGCGTTATCCACAAGACGGTAATACCTTCTTTATTCAGTGATTCTATAACATCTTCAACGATTCTTGTATTCTCTACATCAAGTGCAGAAGTAACTTCATCTAAAAGCAAGATCTCTGGCATGAAAATTAAGCTTCTAATCAATGCAATCCTTTGTTTTTCACCACCGGAAAGGTTTCTTATGTCTTTGCTTAAATAATCTGCTTCCATATGAAACATAGAAAATAAATCATTTACCCTTTTTTGATTGAACTTAACGTTCCTTATTGAAAAAGGGAAACTAATATTTTCCATTACAGTATCACCGAATAGGTAAGGTGTCTGAAAACAGTATGCTATATTTTTTCTTAATTCTGTGGGACGATACTCATTAAAATTTTTACCTTTAAATAAAATATTCCCATTCGTAGGGCTGATTAAATGGCTGCAAAGTTTTAGAAATGTACTCTTTCCGCTGCCTGATGGACCTACAATTGAAATAAAATCGCTATCTTCGATACTTACTGATATATTATTAAGAATGGTTTTATCTTCATTATAAAAAGACACATTTTGAAAATCCAGTAATGACAAACTATGCACCTCCTAGTAGCTCATACTTTTCTTCGGTCTTGCCTTATTTGAACGGCTTAGTCCTATAATATCATATTTTTTATAATGCTACCACAGAATTGTAGCGGTTTATAACCAATGAGCAACTATTCCAAACACTATGGCGTGCGGATAGCTTCGGAGATTACTGGGCATTGCTGGTACATATTAGTAATATCAGCAAAAAAATAGAACAGGATCCGAAGAATCCTGTCTTTATTCATACAGTAAAGGGTATGGGCTATAATTTATTGCGATATAATAAAGTAAGCAATTACTGTGATAGACCTAATCCGCTTATCGTGGATATTATTGAGATTCAAAAGATGAAATAGCGTCATTCTCAATAATATCTTTTTGTTTTTTTGGAATAGTGATATTCATTAGAACGATTGATAACAGCATGATAACGATACCAATGAAACCAACTAAATTTATTTTTTCGCTTAATAGAAATACTCCAGAAAGTGTAGCGATAACAACTTCAGCAGAAGCAATGATCGTTGCCTTCGACGCATCTACATTCAATGCTAGACCCTTCAGATATAAAAGATTTGCAAACAAACCAGTCGACATAGCATTTAAGAATGCCCAGAATAGAAATGTACTATTTTTAAGTAAGTCTAAATGCTGCCAAGGTTTTGCAAATATACCCATTGTGATTGCACTAAATAACAACATATAAAAAGTCATTGTCTCAGGATCATCTCCGCTTGTTGCAACCTTACCTAAGATAGTATTAAGCGAAAATAAAAAACCCGAAATAACTCCAAGAGTTAGACCTAATCCCGAAATACTTAATTCCGCGAAGTTTCCACCTGTTACCATTAAGATGCATCCGAGAAGATTTATAATCACTGCAAAGTGTTGATATCCACGTAACTTCTCTTTGAAAAAGATTACGGATATGATAGCTGTAAAAGCAGGAGCTAAATACATAAGAATAGAAGCTATCGATACCCCAACTAAAGTTACAGCAGTATCGTTAGCCAATCTTAACAGACCTTTCGTTAAAACACCTAGTAGGATACTATAGAATAAACCTTTCTTCGAAATTTTTATTCCATTTATACCTTTCTTTGCTAATAAATAAATGAACAAAGGTAAAAGAGCTAAAAAATGTCCAGAAAATGCAGTCATCAGTGAAGATACGCCACTATTACTCATTTTAGTTATGAAATATCCACCAAATCCCCAAAAAAATCCAGACAATAAAATAAGAAGATAACCTTGTAAGCTTCTTCTCTCTTCCATACACAACCAACCTCCTAAAAAAACATCATTAAGTTTACATAATATTTTAGCATAGAATATAAAAGATTGAAATGGTGAAACAAAACAAGAAGAATGTAATATTATGATGATTTTTGTCTATTTTGGTCATGGAACAACTAAGTGAAAAAACTTTTAAAAGCTAACCATATATTTTTGGATTTCCTCCGTCAACTCCTCCTCTAATGAAAAAAGCACTGAAAATGTTTTCTATATCAACATTTTCAATGCTTAATTCTTTAAAGTAATGTGGGTTAAGGCTTAACTTAGCACGCCCTGATTTCTTTTAAGTAAAACTCTCCACCACCGAGCATCTCATATTCTTCACTTCCGCACTCTGGGCAGACTTTAGAATGTTCCAATAATGGGTATACATTTCCACAACTCTTGCAAATTCCATTGGCTGTGAGTATTTCCACTTCTAATTTGGTATTTTCAAGCACAGTACCATCCACTGCAGCGGGAAAGCAGGCATGAAGGTACCTCGGAACCACTGAAGAAAATTCTCCTACTTGCAGGACAATGGCCTCCACCTCTGAGAGTTGGTTCGTTTTTACCACCTTCAACACCTGTTCAACAATATGGTACATGATACCTAGTTCATGCATGCTTATTTTTTCCCTCCAAGTATTTTTTTAGCGGTTATCTTTACTTTACGCTTAATTACATGAGGTATAATTGCCTTTTTCATGCCTAAAAACTCCACACCTTCACCGTCATAAACACGTTCCAGGGTGATGGCTCCAAACTTACATTTTGTAGCACACATTCCACAACCTACACACATGTATTCATCCACTACAGTAGCACCACAACCAAGACATCTCTTCGTTTCCTTTTGCATCTGTTCCTCGGTAAGAGCTGCTCGAATGTCGCGGAAGGTTTTCTTTGCTTCCTGACCATCTATCTTTGCTGCTCTTTGTCTAGGAGTTGTATCAAAGCTATCAATAATAACTGTTCTCTTATCTAATTCGTTATACTGGCGACGACTGCGGCCAATCAACAAATCCTGTCCTTCATGAACAAAACGATGAATGGAAATGGCTGCCTGCTTTCCGGCTGCTATGGCATCAATTGCAAAACGAGGCCCGGTTACTGCATCTCCGCCTGCAAACACATCAGGCTGATTCGTCTGGTAGGTAGTGTCCTCTACCTGGATGGTATTATTAGAATTTAAAACTGCCTCACTACCATCCAAAATTCCACACCAATCAATAGACTGACCAACAGACAACAGTACATAGTCTGCTTCTACAATCATCGTATCGTTTTCATCATATTTTGGACTGAAACGACCATTTTCATCAAAGACATTAATACAACGCATCAATTCGATTCCTGTTACCTTACCATTCTCTCCAATCATACGTTTAGGTCCCCAAAAATTATGTATTGTAATGTCTTCACTTTCAGCCATATGGATCTCTTCCTCAAGAGCCGGCATTTGTTCTCTGCTTTCCAGACAGAACATGCTGACTTTTTCTCCTCCGGCACGTACTGCCACACGGGCTACGTCGATAGCCACATTACCACCACCGATGACTACTACATTACCAGAAATGGTTTCTTTTTCATCTTGATTGATGCGGGATAAGAATTCTATTCCAGAAATGACACCTTCATAGTCTTCTCCTTCTATACCTATCTTTCTCCCCTTTTGTGCTCCGATTGCCAGATAGAAGGCTTGATATCCATCTGCCCTTAACTGATCCAAAGTGATATCTTTTCCTACTTCTACTCCAGTTTTAAAGGTAACACCCAATTCTCTTAAAATATCGATTTCTGCTTCCACTATTCTTTTCTCGAGAACGAACGATGGAATACCAAGGGTCAGCATTCCGCCTACTAGCTTTTCTTTTTCGAATACGGTCACATCATATCCATCAATCGCCAAATAATATGCGCAGGACAATCCAGCTGGGCCAGATCCTACAACAGCAATCTTTTTATCACTATAATTATTACGTTTCTTAGGAATAAATCTGCTTTCTTTATTCAAATCTTGATCTGCAATAAATCGTTTAATATCATCAATTGCAATAGGATCATCTAAATCCCCTCTGGTACAAGCATCTTCACAACGCTTGTTGCAAATATATCCACAAACTGCAGGGAATGGATTTTCCATTTTAATCAGTTCAAGCGCTTCCTTATACTTACCCCCAGCTGCCAATTTTATGTATCCTTGTACAGCAATATGGGCAGGGCAACTGCTTTTACATGGTGCTGTACCGGTATCAACAACTTCACTACGATTGGTTCGGTAATCTATGTTCCAGTCTTCCTCTTTCCATTCATTGTTTCTCGGGGTATAGGTTGTTGTAATATCTTCTGTAACAGGTCCGCTAGAGCAAAGCTTCTGCCCCAGCTTCATGGCATTCATAGGACAATTTTCCACACATTGACCACAAGCCACGCATTTTTCCTTATCCACCTTAGAAACATAGTTAGAACGTACCATGTCCACGTTCTTGTACATAGTTCCAGAACGAAGGGATAGACAGGAACATCCACAGCAGTTACAGATAGCATGGGTCTTACCAGATCCGTCAATATTAGGAATTTGATGCATCAATCCATTTTCCTCTGCGCGCTTAATGATTTCAAAAGCTTCATCTCTTGTAATTTCTCTTCCTCGTCCTGTACGAATATAGTATTCTGCTGCATGCCCCATCTGGATACACATATCTTCTTTTAGATGACCACAGCCCTCTCCCATAGCCTCTCTGTCCGTACGGCAAGAGCAAGGGGAGCAAGAAAAGATTGTATTATCATTTAAATATTTAGAAACTTCCTCATAGCTTACCCTGCGGCTGTTACCTTCGATGGCTGACTCAATGGGAATAACCCTCATAAGACCGATTCCTGGAGGAAACATACCGGAACTCATAGGCCCTCTCACTCTTCCATATGCTTCCATGGCATAGGCTACAATAGGATATTTCTTCACAACATCCAGATTGTTTACAATCATCTCCATAATACCTGGAATCCAACTCTCTGCATGCCAGAAGGTATCCACTCCATCAATCACATTTACAAAACAAGTGCCGTATACGGCCAGTTTCATCATTTGTTCATGGCAATACTCCTCGGATTTCCCCATAATATTAGACATTTCCTTGGCAGTTCTCTTAGTGTAATATCCCATGGCTAAACCTACATCAGCCATATCATCATCAATACCTGCCTCCAAGATAACATATTCCGGATCATCCCACTGATATCCGTTCTTTTTGGGATCCTTACGGCCCAGCATGTTCGCCAGAGCCATGATCTTTTCATTGTACTTGCATTCATAACCTTCTGGAAAATACATTTTTGTAATTGCTTGCTCCACAGTTTTACTCTCCTTTAGTCTCTCTATACAACCACTCCGTCCATGCCTCCATGCCTTCTCCTGTTTTAGCGGATATTGGGAATATAGCAATGTTTGGATTCAATTTTTTGACTCTCTCCACACACAAATCCAGATTAAAATCAAACACTTCCATAGTATCTATTTTATTGATAATAAGAGCATCCGATATTTGGAACATCAATGGATATTTCAGAGGCTTATCATCTCCTTCAGGAACGCTTAGAATCATTGCGTTTTTTGTAGACCCTGTATCAAATTCTGCAGGGCACACTAGATTTCCCACATTTTCTAAAATGACCAAATCAGTCCCTTTGGCATCTAGTCCTTGAAGCCCCTGTCTGGTCATATCTGCATCCAAATGGCACATTCCTCCTGTGTGTAACTGAATTACCTTTACACCCGTTTCGGAAATAGTTTTAGCATCCACATCTGAATCAATATCTGCCTCCATAACCGCAATGCTAAGCTTGTCTTTCAAACGATTAATCGTACTTACCAATGTAGTCGTCTTTCCTGCCCCAGGAGAACTCATCAGGTTCAGCAAAAAGGTATTCTCACTTTTTAACTGTTCCCTAAGACGCTGTGCATCCTTGTTGTTGTCCTCAAATATACTTTCCTTGATTTCTAGAATTCGAAATTCTTTCACTCTTCAACCTCCTCATGTTATTCAGCAAGAGCTGCAATGGTCTGATATTCTTTTAAGTCTGTATACAATTCACCCTTATAAGGATTTCGTTTTGTCTTTTTCCATTTATAAATCATGTAAACCACTACAGCAAGGTTTACTAGCAATGCTAAAAAGCTGATTGCAAAATATAAGGTAGGATTATAGGTAGAGTCTACACGCCATTTTCCAAAATCCTGGAATAATGGGAATGTCTGGGCAAACATACACCACAGTGCCAATGTCTGTGCCCGATGCTGTAACCATGCTCCCTTACCAACTGTAAATGCACACAGGGTCGGTGCTAACAGTAGCGCAAATCCACAATACCATGCGTGGTGAGGCAAGCAGTTATATGTATAAGCAAAATTCCATAAATCGTAAGCAAGAATGTAAAACCACAGCATGTCTGGCCAAATCATATCCCGGCTGCCATCTTTTGCTGTCCTTTTCCTAATCTTAATACCAACCCAACCCGTAATAATCACAATATTCAAGATGCCGGCAATTGCATTCATATAGTTCCAAGGTCCACCCATCAACATTACAGGTGCATCAGCGGTTACATCCTGAGCCATAACTACATACTTGATACCCACTTCAAAGTCACGTATTACTGCCTCTAAAATATTGATAGCCAGTATCAGCGGTGGAAAGCAAAGAGCTATTTTATTGTCAGCCAGTGCCCATTCCTTACCTGTTTTCTTATTGGTTCCACGTACATGTCGAATACACCAGAAACCGATACAGCCGGCTGTCGATGAATACACCTTCGCCAAATGGAACCAATCTGTATAGGTGGTTTCTCTCATCACTGTAAACCACAGTATCGAAAGCACGATTGGTAATACCAAAAACCCCAAGATTCCAGCTACTTTAAATCTGCGGGTAACTTCATTCAGTAAAAATAGCGTGAGAAACACTCCAATCCACACCAGCCATACACTTAGAAACTCTGCACCCTCCCCATAATTAAAGCGAAACATAGTTTTTCCTCCTTTTGAATTTAACTAATAATTAACCATTTTTAATCTGGTCATACCAGTAGTGCAATTTATAAATTAATTCTATATAGTTTTGAATAGATTGTCAAGTATTTATCAAACTTCTTACGATTTTGTCAATTTCGGTATATTCTATTGATTTTTCTTCCATATTATGATATTTTTTTGGTATCTGCTTATACCAGTTTGGAGAATTATATCGAACTTCAGAAAGGAATACAAATGGACTTTGCAAAATTAAAAGCCCCTACATTAAAAGAACTTTTTGTCAGGGAATTCGAGACTATGATTCTTTCCGGAAAGTTGAAAATTGGCCAAAAGCTTCCACCTGAACGCATTCTAGCTGAACAGATGCAGGTTAGCCGTGCTGTGGTAAACAGTGGAATAGCTGAACTTTCTAGGAAAGGATTCTTAAAAGTAAAACCCCGTTCCGGAGTATTTGTTATGGATTACCGCCGCTATGGTACCGTAGAGACACTTCTCTCCATCATGAATTACAATGGCGGTCAGCTACTACAGGATGAAATTCGTTCTATCTTAGAAATCAAGATGATTGTGGATAAATTAGCGGTAGAATTGTCGGTAGACAGACACACAGACGAGGATATTTCCTCTTTGGAGAACTATTTAGATAAGATGCAACGTCAAAGCGATAATAATACAAAAGCAGCTGATGCCGCCTTCTCTTTTTACCATGAGTTGGCCATGACCAGCCAAAATACATTGCTTCCCTTAATCTATCGTTCTTTCCGTGTTCCAGTTACTCACCTTTGGATAAGATTCATTCAGAAATATAGTAATGAACTTGTCTGCAACAATGCACGTGAAATCTTAACGGCACTAAAAAACCATGATAAAGCGAAAGCCGTGGCGTCGGTAGAGAAAGCAATCTCCGCCTCCATCTCAGGCTCTAATGAAATATATGAAATTTAAATATAAATTCTTGTCATTGCCTGATTCATACAAAAACTGCCGTTGGGATTTATCCTACGGCAGTTGTATTGTCATAAATTTTATTTAATTATTTTAATTTAACTAGGCACTATCACAACTTATGAAAAAATGGTCTCATATTTTCGTAAGTACAATAATATTCATAACCCATATTGCGTAATACTTTTTTTGTATCTTTAATATAAGCGCCCAGATGTTCTTTCGTATGGCTATCACTTCCAATCGTGATAATCTCACCGCCTAAATCTTTATATAAATGTAGCATATCTCTTGATGGTGTCAAATCCTTCAACCCATACCGATGAGAAGAAGTATTTATCTCAATCCCTTTGCCGTCATCAATAACGATTCTTAGTATGTCTTCCACAATATCAGCGACATTCTCAAAAGGATATGTACCATTTTTATCATATCTGTCAATAAGATTCAAATGACCAAGAACACTATAATTCTTATAGTTTTTTACAAGCGAAAGTAATTCCTGATAATATCTATCATTATATTCTTTCTGACACTTCCCCTTTTGAAAATCCTGCGTCCAGAATTCAAGATTATCTACCTGATGAACTGATAGAATAATAAAATCAAATGAATACCTTTTAAATAACTTTTCATACATAGGAATTGTATTCATTTGCATACCAAACTCCATTCCCATTTTTATAGATATCTTATCACCATATAGGTATTGCATTTCCTTAATTGTCTGCTCATATACCGGATAATCTACATTTGCATTTGGCATTTCGTTTCGATTAAATATATCCTGTCCACAATCCCAGTCTAATTTGATTCCATAATCAACATGATCTGTAAAGCATATTTCATCCATCCCCATTTGAATAGCATCTTTAACAACATCCTCCATTGGATACATAGAATCATCGCTAAATTCTGTATGAATATGATAATCCGCGAACATATAATACCTCCCACATTATGCTGTCTTTACTAACTTCTCATGCATAATAAACATAAGAAGGAGTAATATCAATAAGTACACTGGCAATAAAGCAACTGTAATATAGTTTGCTATCAGTCCGAATATGGGAGGCATAATACAAGTTCCTATATAAGCACTCGCCATCTGAACACCAATCACTGCCTGTGATTTATCTGCCCCAAAATATTTCGGAGTAGAATGGATAATGCAGGGATAAACCGGGGCACAGCCAAGACCAATCAAAATCAATCCGACCAAAGAAGTAATCTCGCCCATAGGTAAAAACAATGTAATAATTCCACTCAAAATAATGATTTGGCCTAGCCTTACCATCTGTGTATCATTTAATTTCATCGTTACAAATCCGCTGATTGCTCTTCCCACTGTAATACCAATAAAGAACATACTAGCATAGCTGGCTGCTTTTTCTGTCGATATTCCCTTGAAAAGCACCAGATAACTGCTCGCCCAAAGACCGCTAGTTTGTTCGAGTGCACAATAGCAGAAGAAGGTAACCATGATTTCCTTGGAACCTGGAATAGCAAGAATTTCTTTTAGAGAAAGTACCTTTTCTGAAGCAGCATCCTGATTGACTTGCCCCTCCTCGCTTCTATTTTTCCACAATGGAAGGCTGATTAACAGAACAAATGTCAGAATCACCTGTAAAATACCGATATATCGGTATCCCATATTCCAACCATGTCCGCCTGTTAATGCATATCCCATAATATATGGTCCAAGCGATGCCCCTACTCCCCACATACAATGAAGCCAACTCATATGTCGGCTTTTATAATGTAAGGCTACATAATTATTCAATGCCGCATCCACACTTCCTGCACCTAAACCATAAGGGATGGCCCAAAGAATCAACACCCAGAAGGAATGACTAAATGAAAATCCAAACAGTGCTGCCGCTGTCATGGCAACACTAATCGCAGTTACCTTTCCAGCGCCAAGCTTCTTAGTGAGTCGGTCACTCTGGAGACTCGAAATAATGGTTCCTAGAGCAATTACCATAGATATGACACCTGCATAGGAAACTGGTACATGAAACTCTCTATACATAGTTGGCCAAGCAGAACCCAGTAATGAATCTGGCAGACCAAGACTAATAAAAGAAAGATAAATAACAACTAATAATAATTGAAACATATTGAATACCTCCTCGTACTATGATACTATAATACCATCATATTATACTATTTTATATAATAAATTTCCCATAATTATATAACAAAATCGTCATTTAGGAGGAAATATGGCATTATCAACATGTTCAGTAACAGTTAATTCAGATGGAGAAGAATTAGAGAAACATGGTACATCAGAATTTCCAATTGCTTTTTATGAAGAAAATTTATTTGAATATACGGTTCCTTGGCACTGGCATGAAGATTTCGAAATTATTCTGATGGTTTCAGGTTCTGCCAGGGTATCTATTGATAATGAAGAATATGTTGTAAATGAAAACGAGGGCATTTTTATTAATGCTGGTATTCTTCACGCAGTTCATGTAAACTCTGATTTAAAATGCATTCTGAAATCCATTGTATTCCATCCAAGGTTGATTGGTAGTATAGATAGTATTTACTGGCAAAATTATATTGAGCCGATTATTCAGAACAAATGCTTACAACACATTTTTCTTGAACATACGAATCCCTATCATGATGAAATATTGAATAAATCTGTCTCCGCTTGGAACAGGCTCTATCATTGTGACAACGGTTTTGAGATCCATGTTAGAAATGAGCTGTCAGAAATCATTCTTACGATTCTTTCTAACCATTCCAAAAATAAGTTAAAGACTAATCTTCGAAGTCTTCGGAATGCTGAAAGAATGAAAACCATGCTTCAATACATTCAGACTCATTTTTCAGAAGAAATTACAATTGCAACTCTATCGAGAGAGGCATTGATTAGTGAAAGTGAAGTTCTTCGCTGCTTTCACAATACGATTCATACCACACCAAATCGATATCTCAAGCAATATCGTATTCAAAAAGCCTGTAGGATGCTGACAGATACGGATTATACGTCTCTTGAAATCGCTCTTGAATGTGGCTTTCAGAGTGGCAGCTACTTTACAAAAACATTTAAAGAACTAATGAATTGCACACCACTAGAATACAGAAAAGCTTTAAAAAAATAACTGCCTTTGGGAACTTCCCATCGACAATTATTTATATTATCAATACGCAAAGCATACCAACGATAAAGGTTTTATTTAAAGTATAAACTTTTCCTTAATATAGTCCAATACAAATGTTTCTCTTGGTGTCCAGCGAGGGAAATTATTTGAATCTATTAACATCTGATTCATCGAGATAGCTTTATCTATATCTACCCATCTAGGCTCGAAGCCTAGATCTTTTTCATATTGATCTAGTGATTGCTCTCCAAAGTTTGTATCAACATCACATATGTAGTAGAATGAAGCCATTTTAAAAACATCATAATCTTCATCAATGGGAGTATCAAACTCAATTACTTTACCAAATTCATCATTTATTGATAAAACTCTTGCCCCACATTCTTCACGTATTTCTCTAATGAGTGCTGTTTCATAAGTTTCGCCAATATTAACGCCTCCTCCAGGGAACTTATAATCCCCCTCTTTTGATGAATATATCATCAGCAAAGTCCTGTCCTTAATTATGATCCCTCTGACAGCTTCTCTATAAATTGTTCTTCCGTCAAAGTTAATCCCTTGCTTTAGGACAAGTTCCTTCAGTAATTTCATGTACCACCTCCAAATAATTGTATCTGATTTAAACCATGTCTCCCATTATATAGATATTACTTATATTGCTACATTTATAAATACTATAAATCTATTTCGAGTAATAATGGCGTGTGATCTTGTCTAGGGCCTGAATCAATCATTTCAGATTTAATAACTTTATCTGCAATGCGATCACTCACGATCCAGTAATCAATTCTCCAACCAGAATTATTAATTTTGCTTGTTTTAACACGCTGGCCCCACCAAGAATAAATCCCTGTCACATCACCGTGAATATGGCGAAAGGTATCTGTAAAACCTTTTGATAAAAGATTAGTAAAACCTTGACGTTCCTCATCCGTAAAACCAGCGGAACGACGGTTATTTTTAGGATGAGCCAAATCTATTTCTTTATGTGCTACATTAAAATCACCGGCTGCAATGACCAGCTTCTCTTTATCCAAACCTGCTAAATAATCGGCATATTTTGTATCCCAAATTTGACGTTCTTCTAATCGATTCAAATTGTCCCCTGCATTCGGTGTATAAACTTGTGTTAAGTAGAAATTATCAAATTCTAATGTGATGATACGGCCTTCAGCATCCATGGTACCTGGCGCTCCAATTGCTGGATACCAAACGGTTGGTGTTAGATCCTTCTTATATAAAAACATGGTACCCGCATAACCCTTGCGCGCGGGTTCTACCGAACTATTCCAAACAACTTCATAATCCGGAAACTTATCCCTCAAAATTTCTAAATGCTTTTTCGTAGGACCGTCACTTGATAACTTTGTTTCCTGAATGGCAATCGTATCTGGCTTATGTTCAATGATCGTATTGAATACAGTTTGAGATAGTAAAGCACGTACCGAATCACCCGTTAAAGCCGCATTTAATGAATCAATATTCCATGAAATAAACTTCAATATTTTTCCCTCCTATTCTTGTTCTCATCCTAACAAAATCACATTATAACATATATTTAGATGAGAATTATGATTATATAATTTTTTCTCTTTATTTCATATCAAAAGATAAACAATTATTTACTATACCTTTCAAAATTGGCAAAACATCACTTTCAAACCACAAGTTGCCTTTTAACCATCCTTGAGTTAATGGTGACGGATGAACCAATGGTAAATATTCTGGCAGATATTCTTGATAATTTTTCACTGTTTCAGTTAAGTTTTTCCCACATCGCTTATCTAAATAGTATTTCTGTGCATAATTTCCAATGAGAAGTATTGTTTCAATATTTGGCATCTCTTTCAGTAAACGTGGATGCCATTTTTCTGCAAAGCCTTTTCGAGGTGGCAAATCACCAGTTTTAGCTTTGCCTGGATAATAAAAATCCATAGGTAATTGTGCAATATAATCAGTATCATAAAATTTTTCTCTTGATATTCCCATCCAATCTCGCAAGCGATCACCACTCAAATCATTCCAAAACAATTGAGTTTCTTCTGCTTTACGTCCTGGCGCTTGCCCAACTATGGCAATACGAGCAACTTTAGAAGCTTTAAATAAAGGTGGAACTCCCTTACTTGAATAAATCTCATTCATTGTATCAGCCATAATTTCTTGTTTTATCTCTTCAAAAATTGTCATATTACACACCTGCTTTTATATAATTACTAACTATGCTAATACTATTATAAAATTATCTACTCCTTCTCGAATATATTATATCTTATATCCCCTCGTACATAGAACAATGAGCCAATTGTTCCGTCTTCTGAATAGAGATATCCGTACTCGCCTGTATCAAAGAGGACAGCATGGTAGCTGTGATTACCAAGCTTTGTTGAATCAATCACCTCTTCTATAGAAACAAACTGACTTCCAAATGGATTATCCATTGCTTTATAGGCAGTCTCTTGTAATGTATTATCTGAAACAGTGTATACAAACATATTGTCATTGCTCATAGGGTGTAATTGCACTGTATTACCATCCATGCTAACCGAAACATCACAATAATTATCTCCTTGTGTTTGATGACAGTTAAGAGGCTTCAAATCAAGGCTGTTTATAATTTGTAATGAATTAAGATCATAAACAAACAATCCAAAATAGCCGTGAAAAATTAATTTCTCATTGGAAGCATAGTCAAGTTCAACCATGTCAGCACCTACAATTTGCTCGAAAGATAGCACTGGAGCAGAAGGATCAATCGTTGTAGCTTTCCGATTCGCTATTAGTCCGATTCCAACTGCTATCACAAGTATAATAGAAAAAACAATTAATCTTGGTCTTTTATTGTTTAACATATTTTTAATCCTCCCTCATACTATGGTTGCTCCTTACTGTTTGTTGAATACTTGTCATCCAATCCACATTCTCACCTCCTCACAAGTAAATCATATAGTATTCCTTGGATGTACTCTTGATAAACTATGCTCAAATTTGTCTGAGATAAAATTACGCTTAAAAAATTTTATCATAAATGGATACAAAAGGAAAGAGTAGTATTGCTACCGATCAAAATAGAAGACATAGAAAATGATTGCACTCAGGGAGCGAAATCAAGGTTCAACGTACATCCATATCTCGTTAGTTAGCAAAAATGAGAAAAGATGGGCTGATTCAATTTGATTCAAAAACGATTACTCTATTGAAAAAACAAAGGACAGAGTAGTGAGAAAACTCTGTCCTTATACTAGCTTATTGAATCATATCTAAGATGGCTTGCTTTGTCTTAACACCTACAGCACTTTGAACAACCTTACCATTTTTCATCACCACAAGAGTTGGGATACTCATAACCTTAAAAGTTTGTGCAAGCTCCGGCTCCTCATCGACATTGACCTTGCCAACTTTTGCTATGTTTATTGTTTCTTGTGCTACCTGCTCCACTGTAGGTCCTACCATTCTACAAGGTCCACACCAAGATGCCCAAAAGTCCAATAATACAGGAGTGTCTGAATTCATAACCTCTTGTTCAAAATTATTCTTTGTTATTTTTAATACGCTCATATTCCATTCTCCTTTTCGTCATTATAGTTTTTAAGGTGCAATTAATTTGTTTTATAATTTCATTATAGTCATTTTCATCATCATATCTGTGATAAGGTCACATATAATTTGTACTTTATTACTCCTATACTGAAATTTCTCCTGTGCTAATTCCTTGAAGAACATCAACATTTTTATAATTTTTTACTATATCAATAAGACTCATCATTTCATCGGTTATAATTTTATTTTTATGGTATACAACATTAAAATATCTATCCCAGTCACAGTCTTTATTCTGAATGACATGTATTTTCCCGCTTTTAATTTCCTCTTCTACTAGCCGTATAGAAATAACTGCTAAGCATTGATTCTCTATAACGGCTTTTTTAATTGTTTCTGAGCTGTTTGCTTCAGAAGCTATCCTGATTGGTATTCCCTTCTCTGACATATATCTTTCAAAAAGTTCTCTTGTTCCACTGCCCTGCTCTCTCATAGCAAAGCTTTCATATTGAAGCTCTTCTAGTTTTATATTTTTTTTCTTAGCAAAAGCATGCTTGGTACTGCAAATAAGAACCAAGAAATCATTTACTTCAGGGATTGAAATCAAATCCGGACTTTTCACCTTTCCCTCTACAATACCGATATCTAGTTCCGATTTTAATATCTTTTCTTCTACATCCTTTGTATTATTTATATAGGAATACAGTTCAATATTGGGATTTATTTCTTTAAAACATTTAATGACTTCACTAAGAATGCAATTACCAACAGTATTCGTAGCACCAATTCTTATTTTCTCTATATAATTACATTGTAACATCATCTCTTCCATATCATCAAACTTCTTTACCACATTTCTTGCATAGGAAAGAAGCCTCTTTCCCTTTGCGGTTATATATAATTTCTTAGAAAGCCGATCAAACAAGAGCCCTCCATAATGTTCTTCAAGCTCTCTAATTGCTTGGCTTACTGTAGGTTGCGATATAAAGAGTTTTGAAGCAGCACTACTCATTTTACCACTATCAACAACTTCAATAAATATTTTTAAATGTCTTATCGTCATGTTTTACACCCATTGCAATTGCTACAAATTCAACCTTTCTTCCTGTATTCTAAACAAAACTTAAATTATTAATAGGTTTTACCTATTACTTCAATTAGATAATATCATTTTATTATTAATTCAACAAGTGATATATTATTATTATTGGTTGTTATAATCTAAACAAAGAGGTGTTATTATATGAAAGTTCTTATTATTGGCGGTGTAGCAGCTGGTACTAAGGTTGCAGCAAAGCTAAAACGGGAAAATCGAAACTGTGAGGTTACCATTTTATCAAAAAGTAAAGATATATCCTATGCCGGTTGCGGACTTCCCTACTATGTTGGCAAGGTAATTCCAGATCGCAGTCAATTAATTGTTAATACTCCTGAGGCTTTTTCAGCTTTAACTGGGGTTTTCGTATTAACTGAAGTAGAGGTAACAAAAGTTAATCCTAATGAAAAATACGTAAATGCATTAAATTTAAAAACACAGGAAACTCATAAATATGAATACGACAAGCTAGTGATTGCATCTGGTGCAGAAGCCATCAAGCCACGAATTGATGGTGTAAACTTACAAAATGTCTTCGTTCTAAGAACGCCAGATGATGCTGGAACCTTACGCAATGCCATAGAATCAGGCGAAATAAAGCGTGCAGTTGTGGTTGGAGGCGGATACATAGGACTAGAGATTGCTGAAAATTTATCTTCTCAGGGGGTTAAGATTACTGTTATTGATATGGCAAAGCATATACTTCCTGGTTTTGATGATGAGTTTACTGAGTATGTAGAAAACCATCTAGCAGATCAAGGTATTATAACCTTTACTGAAACAAAGCTTGAAGCTATTCTTGGCGAAGAAAAGGTTGAGAAAATTCAAACAAATAAACGTGCTTTCAAAGCAGATGCCGTTATCCTTTCCGTAGGAATCCAAGCTAACACAGCCTTTTTATCGGACTCAGGAATTGAACTGATGCCAAATAAAACGATTAAAGTCAATGAGTTTTTACAAACAAATATGGAAGATATCTATGCCGTTGGGGACTGTACTACCGTAATGAATCAACTTACAAATGAACCGGCTTGGTCCCCTATGGGTTCTACTGCTAATATTGCTGGTCGTATAGTTGCAAAAAATATTAACGGTACTAAGCTAGCTTATCCAGGTGTTCTGGGAACTGCAGTTGCTAAGCTTCCTGAATTGAATGTAGGAAGAACTGGTTTAACAGAATTTGCTGCTAGAGAAGCTGGAATACATACTGTAAGTGTCGTAACAGTTGTAGATGACAAGGCTCACTACTATCCCGGTGCTTCCCCCTTTATCGTAAAGATGGTAGCCGACAGAGAAAGCAAACAATTATTAGGCCTGCAGGTACTCGGCAAAGGTGCTGTAGATAAAATGGTTGATATTGCAGTTACAGCAATTACTATGGGAGCAACTCTTTCTGATATGGAACATATGGATTTAGCTTATGCTCCACCATTTTCAACAGCAATTCATCCTTTCTCACATACTGTAAATATCTTAATAAATAAAATTGACGGTGTCTTTGAAACTGTAACACCTGCAGCCTATGCTGCAAAAGAAGCTGAAGGCTATAAAATAATAGATGCTTCTATTCATCCCAGCATAGATGGAGTTCCTTATGTAGACCTTACCAAGGTAAATGGAGTACTTTCTGAAATTGCGAAGGATGAAAAACTTCTTTTAGTATGTGCCAAAGGCAAAAGAGCTTACATGCTGCAAAACCGTTTAAAGTATTTCGGATACACCAACACACGAGTTCTTGAAGGTGGTAGCACCTTTAATGAAATAACAATATAAATAACTACTAGATGGAGGATTTTTATTATGGCATGTTTAACTGTTAGCGCTGCTGACGAAAAAAGAGTAAAGGCTTTAGGATTTCTAAGTAACAAAGGAACCGATAACTTTTCAGGAAGAATCATTACCATAAATGGTAAAGTAACCGCGGCTCAAAATAAGTGTATATCTGAGGCAGCTGAGATTTATGGAAATGGTGTTGTTACTTTAACTACTAGATTAACATTTGAAGTCCAGGGAATTCCTTATGATAAAATTGAAGACTTTAGAAACTATATTGCTAGGGAGGGTCTTGTTACAGGCGGTACCGGTTCAAAAGTACGTCCGGTTGTCTCATGTAAGGGTACAACCTGTCAGTATGGTTTAATCGATACATTTGAATTATCAGAAGAAATTCATGAGAGATTCTACAATGGATATTCTGATGTTAAACTTCCTCACAAATTCAAAATTGCAGTTGGAGGATGCCCTAACAACTGTGTGAAACCCGATTTAAATGATTTGGGGATCATAGGGCAAATGATACCGAATTATGATGAGGATTCCTGTAATGGATGTAAAAAATGTTCCATAGAAGATACTTGTCCAATGAAAGCAGCTAAAGTTGTAGATGGTATTCTTGAAATCAACAAAGAAATATGCAATAACTGTGGACGTTGTGATGGTAAGTGTCACTTCGATGCTATTGAAGACAGCAAGGTTGGCTATAAGATATACATCGGCGGAAGATGGGGTAAACTTGTTGCTCATGGAAAGGCTCTTGGCAAGGTTTTTACTAATAAAGACGAGGCGATGGATGTAATAGAAAAGGCTATTCTTTTATATAGAGAACAAGGCAAAACCGGTGAGCGATTTGCGCAAACCATTGAAAGACTTGGCTTAGAAAATGTTGAAGCCGAGTTATTATCAGATAACCTTCTTACTAGAAAGAAAGAAATTCTGGAAGCGAAACTTCATCTTGTAGGCGGTGCTACCTGCTAATTCTTGTCAGTTTGTTTTACGAATAAAGACGTATATACACTTTATTCGTAAAACAAACGCATCAGAAAGTCTCCCTACAAAGTTTTCTTCTGGATAGATGTAGCCTTTATAGGCAGTACCAACTTTGAGGGAGACAGTTCTTGTATTATTCTATGTTACCATTCCTATAACTGAATTCTACTTTGGATAAAACACATACTGCTTTTCACCTTTACCTTCAATTAACACCTGAGCAGAATTAATCTTAAATATCTTATCGATTGCTTTACTTTCAAACACAGCCTGCGGCGTTTCATATATTGCTACTTCTCCATTTTCCATCAAACAAATTTTATCTGAATAAGAAAGTGCATTCCCTAAATCGTGAAGCACCATAACTATCGTTTTCCCCATCTGTTTTAACTTTTTTAGTATTTCTAGTATTTCAAGCTGATGATTAATATCCAAATAGGTAGTTGGTTCATCTAAAAATATGATATCTGTATTCTGGGCTAAAACCATTGCAATATAAACCTTTTGACGCTGACCACCAGAAAGTTCCTGAATGTTTTTATCACTATATTTATTTAGACCCATATTCTCAATGGCCTCTCTCACGATATCCTTATCTTGTTTCTGTGGAGTTCGGGAAAACCCTAAATATGGATATCTACCGTGCATGACCAAATTAAAAACCGTTATATTGGGGATTGTTCTAAGCTGGGGTAAAAAGGAAACCTTCTTTGCAAGCTCTTTGCTTGATATATTTGAAATATCTTTGAGGCCTATCGTAACGCTTCCACGAAAAGGCGCTAATAAGTTTGACGCTGTTTTTAATAAGGTAGTTTTTCCACAACCATTTTTACCTACTATGCTTGTAATAGTCCCTTCTTCAAAGCCTATATTTATATTTTTAATGATTTCAACTTTATTATATCCCGTAGTAACATTGTTTAATTTAATCATATAGTAGACCTCTTTTGCCTTTAATTAATAAATAGATAAAGAATGGACCTCCCAAGAATGACATGATAATACCAACTGGTATTTCATAGGGTGCAAAGATAACTCTCGCCAGTAAATCACATAATAAAGTGAAAATACCTCCTAATAATGCTGATACTGGGAGTAAAATTCTATTATCATATCCGACCAAAATCCTTGCAACATGAGGAACTATTAACCCAACAAATCCTAGCAAGCCAGCGAAGCTTATTGCACTTCCTGCTAGTATTGCTGCAAGAATTAAATAGATAAAACGTATCCTAGCTACATTCAATCCTAATGATTTAGCACTTTCATCTCCTAGTGCAAGGATATTCATATCATAGCCTAGAATAAAAGCTATGATAATGGCAGTAAGGATAAATCCTCCTGCAAAACTTACCTTATCTATGGTTACACCAGAAAAGCCCCCTATTAAAAATGCTGTTCGCCCGATAACTGTATCAGGTTTTATGGTTAGTACTGTATCCGTCATTGCTCCTATAAAACTTGATACAGCAACTCCTGACAGAATGATTGTCATCCTAGAGGCTCCAGTCTTTTTTGCTATTAAATAAACCATTAGCACGGCTAGAATCGCACCCATAAATGCTGCAATGGTTGTAAGGTATACATATTTAGGAAAAAAAGCTGCAATTAAGACCGTAAATAATCCTGCTCCTGAATTTACACCAATAATGCTTGGACTTGCAAGAGAATTATTAAGTACGGATTGCAGTATAACGCCTGAAACCGATAGTGCGCAACCAGCAAGAACTGCAGCAAAGGTTCTTGGAATCCTTACAAAGTTTATTATTCTATAGAATTTCGAAGTACTATTTCCTTGCTTTATTGTTGAAAGAATAGCAGATAAGGGTATTTTTGTTGAACCAAAGCTTATACTTATAAAAACTCCAACTATCAGCAAAATTATAAGAAAAACTATAACAGTAATGTTATAGCTTTTTTTATTTTTATTTATATTAAGCACATTTTCATGAATATTCATCTTATTTAAATTCTTCTGGGTAGAGAATTTTTGCAATATATTCATAGCTTTCACCCCATCTTGCATTCGGTTTATAATGGAATAATTCCTTAGGAAGTACAATATATCTATCATTCTTTACTGCTGACAAACCATTCCACGCTGGATTTTTCTGTATTCCATCCTTTAAAGTCTTTAAAGCTTCTTCACTGTCTCCCATCGTCACAACAAAAATATAGTCCGGGTCTTCCTCAATAATTACTTCCATGCTTAAATCTTCTAAAAGGGATTCATGTTTTGATGCTATATTTACAGTACCTAAATCACTAAGAATTCTGCAGGCCATGTTATCATCATTTTTTGCCTTTACACCACTTGAAAAAGCACGCAAAAACAAAATTTCAGGATTGTTTTTCTGATTAATTTTAGCTAAAATATCCTCAATTTGCTTTTTCACAGCTAAACCATTCCTATCATACAGCTCTTTGTTTCCTGTTATATCTGTACAAACCTTAAGCATATTTAGATAATCATCAAAATGCTCTACCTTAAAAAAAGCAAAAGGTATATTCGATGTTTTTAGAGTTTCTGAAATCTTCACATGGCTTTCAATATCAGGAGAAAGTAATACAAAATCCGGAGAAAGGGCTATTATTTCTTCTACATTTGGTTCTTTTATAGTGCCAACGATATTTGTTCCACTTGGCAAGTCCATTTTTCTCTCGCTTATTACATCGTCTGTTACACCCATAAGATTCCCTCCTGCTAGAATCCATGTTTCAGCGTAGGAGCCAACAAGTGAAACTACTCTTTGAGGCTTGTCTTTCAAATTAACCGTATTGTCTAATGAATCGGTAAAGCTATAATAATACGTAATAACAGCATCTTCTTTTGTCTGCGCTTTGCATCCTGTCAGAATCAATGAAAACAAGCTAATGATAAGTACTATGTAAAATATACTTATTTTTGATTTGAAGATATTAGTTCTCAAATTATTGTTACTTTTTTTACTTTTAGAAACATTCATCATTTTATTCACACCTTTTAGTTCGTTTATTTCTTATATCATATTACTTTAACTATTCATTGTAAAATATAATTATATGATTAATATGATAGGTATTACCTATAACCTTTGCCTTACATGGTCTTGAACAATGTCATCGGACTGGCATTGATTTTGCAAAGCTCTTTTTAGATTCAATGACTTCGTCATCAACAGAAATCATCCTATCTGTTATTCATTAGAATTCTCAGATTTATGCTCCAATTTTAGCATAATTACCTTATCATCTTCTAAAAGTAAAGTATCTCCGTTTGGAACAATGACATCGCTGCCTTCACGCTGTACCATTACGACTAGACGGTCATGATGTAAATCCAGGTCTTTTATATGTTTATTTACCCATTGGTGACCTCTAGGAATGGTGAATTCAATAAGATCTTGTCCGCTTTTATCAAAATGTATTTCACCACCTAAGACAATTAGATCATTTTCTTCTATAGTCACATGTCCTCTGGGAACAATCGTTTCGCCATTTCGCTCAATCTTAGCAACAATAAAGTCAAATGCGAGATTCAAATCTTTTACCTGGCTACCTATAAGATTACTATTTGGGTGAATTCTAGTTTCTAAGAAACCTATCTCCGCTTTGTTTTGGTAGTAGTTGAAGGTCTTTAAGACCGTATCACTTGGATCCAGTATATCCCATCTTTTTGCAGCTAGAGGCATTAAAGAACCTTGAATCAGGGAAGAAAATACGCAGATACCAAATACTATATGGTAAATATCTATGGAGAAACCTGTGTTGCCATTTACAGCCATAATCGCAAAGGCAATAGCAGCAGCCCCACGAATTCCCGCAAGCGAAATGATGTTGAGTTGATTTCGTTTGAGGCGAAATGGTAACATGAGTCCAAAGACGGCTACAGGACGCGCAATGATGGTCATAAATACAAAGATAGCGAATGCTATTGGTAATGTATGAACGAATTTTGAAAAGTCGGATAACAGACCCAAGATAAAAAACAGACCAATCTGTATAATTTGTGTAAAGCCATCAAAGAAAAATACAATATCACGCTTACCTCGGAATTCCATATTACCAAGATAAATACCCAAAATATAGAGTGCGAGATAACCGTTTCCGCCAAGGTAGCCTGTTGTAGAATATGTAATAAACATGACAGAAACCATGAAGACAGCATAAAGCCCATCCGCTTCAATCGGAAGCTTTTTAATTAACTTACCAATAACATAAGCAAATATAAAACCCATACCAATTCCAAGGGCTATCTGGGATAAAATCATAATTGGAGCAGACACTTCCGAGCCTATAATTAAAGATAAGAATACCATGGTCATTGTATAAGCAGTTGGGTCGTTGGATCCGCTTTCAAGCTCTAGTAATGGCGCTGTGTTGTATTTTAAGTTCAGGTTTTTTGAACGCAATATATTTGAAACACTGGCATAATCGGTCGAACCGACAATAGAACCAATAAGCATGCCTTCTAACAATTTAAACCCCAAAACATAATGCAAAAACAAACCGGTGATTAAGGCGGTGACCACAACACCAAGTGAACTTAGTACAATTGCTTCTTTCGCAACCGGCTTTGCCATACTCCAATTAGTACCAAACCCGCCATAAAACATGATGACCATGAGTGCAACGGTAGAAAAGTTATAAGAAAATTGGTAATTCTCAAATTCAAAACCTATCGCACCGAAGGCCATTCCAAGGACAATAAATAATAATAGTGCGGGTATCCCACGTTTATTGGAAAAATGGATGGCAAAAAGTGCAAGAATAAATATAATACCTAAAATTAAATACTGCATTATAATCTTCCTTTCTATCGAAATAAATCAAATAACAATTGCTTCTTTCAGTTTATTAGTATGGATAATACTATATTAACATATTTCAATCATTTTGATTAGCCTATTGCTAAATCATTTTATCAAATAGATTCATATTAATTTGTTATACTCAAACCCCACTTTTTCCATCTTGTCTAAATTTTTCCAGACAATCTCTACAGACACAAGCTTTCATTCTTTTTTCTGTAGGTATCCTGCTTAATAACTCTTCCGGAAAATGCTCCTTATCACACCAGCATCCTTTTCCGGTATCGTGCTGACAATTATTCGGTTTTCCGCATAGCGGACATATATCCTGATTCACATATTCATTCATTATATGGCCTCCCTCGATTCCTTTAACTATTTTTCAATTCCTATTCTGGCGTGGATTCCCTTGTCATATGGATGCTTAACTTTTACAACTTCCGATACATAATCTGCCAACTCCAATAATTCTTTCGCTGGATTTCTTCCTGTCATAACCACTTCTAATTGGTCGGGCTTGTTTTTTAAAAATCCCAGAAAATATTCTCGATCGACCAAATTATAGTTATATGCACCTATGACTTCATCCAAGACAAGCATTTGAATGTCTTGATTCGTTGCCATATCAATTATCTTCTGAAGGTATTTGCAGTATACCTCTTTTGCTTTCTCTTTCGTTTCATCATTCATTTTTGAGTAGAAGCCAAAAAATTCATCACACAAAACTAGTTGAATGGCATCTATCTTATTTAAAATATTGAGTTCACTGGATTTGTTGTCTTTGAGGAACTGTGAGAATATTACGTTTCCTCCACAACCGGCATATCGTATGCTAAGACCTACTGCTGCAGTCGTTTTCCCTTTTCCATCTCCCGTATAAATATGAATCATATTTTTCATTAATTTACCTCATTTCTATTAAACCGTTTCATTATTCGATGAATCATTTAATACTTCATATATTTTTGACATATCCAGATGTTTTCTTAAGGTATCAGCCAAATAATCATATTGAGTTTCTTTATATCGTTCATAATCCATATTCATAACTTTCCCTATATCAATATTCTTTTCTTTTGCAAGACAGTGAATTAATCGTTCTGCCGTGTTGTTCTTATCGAAGATACCATGAATATAGGTTCCATATACATTATTGCAATATGCTCCATCCGATTTTGTTTCACCATCGATTTCATTCGTGATGAATGTCATTGAAACAAGTTCCTCGTGTAATGACGATATTCCCAAATGTATTTCATAACCTTCTATTTCTTCACCTGAAAGGTCCTTCAGAATTCCACCAATTTGTCCAAAATTTCCTACTACTCTTGTCCTGATTTTCTCCTCCTGAAATATGGTATCCATTGGAATTAATTCCATTCCTTTCATCGTTCCACCCTCTTCGGCTCCTATGGAATCCGTAATATTATAACCAAGCATCTGATAGCCCCCACAAATTCCAAATATGACCTTGTTGGAAGCCGCTGCTTTTTTTATAGCTGTTTCTAATCCATTTTGCCTAAGCCAAAGCATATCTTTCATCGTGTTTTTCGTGCCTGGAATAATGATCATATCTGGATCCTTTAAATCCGATAATGAGGCAACATATCGAAGTGATACTCCATCCATATTCTCCAGTATATTAAAGTCTGTGAAATTAGAGATTTTCGGCAAACGAATCACTGCAATGTCAATCAAAGCAATTTCTTTTTTGACGTTAAAACGTTCCGTAAGGCTATCTTCATCCTCGATATCTATGTGCATATACGGAGTCACTCCTACAACCGGCACTTTTGCCTTTTCTTCCAACATAACGACTCCCGGATCCAAAATGGTTTTATCTCCTCGAAACTTGTTTATGATCAAGCCTTTTACGAGATCTTTTTCGTCCTCTTCTAAAAGCTGCATAGTTCCAAGCAGTTGAGCAAATACTCCTCCTCTGTCAATATCCCCAACCAAAAGAACCGGCGCTTTAGCCATTTTAGCCATTCCCATATTTACAATATCATCTGATTTTAAATTAATCTCCGCTGGGCTTCCGGCTCCTTCAATTACTATGATATCATAGCTCTCCTCTAATTTGCGATATGCCTTCTTAATTTCCGGTATTAACTGTTTTTTATATTCAAAATAATCCCTGGCGCTCATATTCCCAAGGACTTCTCCATTCACAATCACCTGAGATCCGGTATCTGTCGTCGGTTTTAATAAAATAGGATTCATAAGTACGGAGGGCTTAATACCAGCTGCCTCTGCCTGCATTACCTGAGCCCTTCCCATCTCAAGACCCTCCTCCGTAATATAAGAGTTCAATGCCATGTTCTGGGATTTAAAGGGGGCGACCTTGTATCCATCCTGTGCAAAAATACGGCATAGCCCTGCCGTAATCAGACTCTTCCCCACATTGGACATGGTCCCTTGTATCATAATTGACTTTGCCATAAGTTATCTACCTCTCTTAATACTTGTATCAACTGTTCATTATCCTCATGCCGTTTAATTGCAATTCGATAGTAGCCTTCCTTAAGTCCATGATAATTACTGCAATCTCGTATCAATATACCTTTTTTGAGGCACAAAGCATATAATCTCGGATATGCATGAAAGAATAGATAGTTTGCCCTGGAACCATATACCCTAAATCCAAGTTTTTGTAGCTCCTCAATCAGATAATCCTTTTCTCTTTTGATTAATTCCAAGGAGTCAACCACATAGTTCTCTTCTTCCAAAGCTGCAATTCCTGCCATTTGTGCAGGTATTGATACATTCCATGGCTGAGATACTTTCTTCATACTCTTCAGCAGTTCCATATTGCTACATATTCCATAACCAAGTCTCAGACCGGGCATCGCATAAAGCTTTGTGAATGCCTTAAGGATAAATAAATGCCTTGCGTTTACACATTGATCCATGACGGAATAGTCTTTTCTATGCTCAACAAAATCCATGAAGCATTCATCAACAACCAGCCATATGCCATCGGTTTCACATTTATGTATTATTCTATACATCAAATCCTTATCGATCAGGTTACCTGTCGGATTATTGGGGTTACACAGAAAGATGATATCCGTATCTTCCTTAATTCGGTCTATGAAATCCTCCTGTAATATGAATTGCTGTTCCTCCCTCATAGAAATGTATTCTATATCACATTCAACAATCTTTAAAGCCTGTTCATACTCATAAAAAGCCGGTACCGGCATTAAGGCCTTATTCGGTTTCAAAGCCAATACAATAGAATAAATCAGATCTGCTGCTCCATTTCCACAGATAATCTGTTCCGCAGGAATGCTTAAGACATTGGAAATTGCCTTCCTCAAATCAGAACATTCGGTATCCGGATATCTGCTTGACAGCTTCACTCCTTCACAGGCTGCACGAATAACGCCCTCAGGCATTCCTGACAAATTGACATTGGTAGAAAAATCATTTTTATTCTTATTTAAATATATGTCACCACCATGTTTATACATATAATCTCCAATCCTATTTAAAATGCTTGCTCTTTGAATTAGTTTGCGCTATACAAAATCAGAAGCTTTATTCCTCCAAATAGTAGCATTCCGAGAACTGCTGTCAAATAAAGCAGTTCATTTGCTTTCTTAATATCATTTATCTCTACCTGTCTAATATCATCTCCAATGGTTTTCTTATGATATAAGGTTCCAAAGTAATATGCATCTCCAGCGAGCTGCACTTCCAAAGCTCCCGCTGTGACTGCTTCTGTATGTGCTGAATTTGGGCTTGCATGATTGTATCTGTCCCGATGATAGATTCTCCACGCATTACGAGGATGATACCTTTTGATTGCCGCGGCCATGATCATAAGATAAGCTGATATTCTTGCCGGAAGGTAATTCAACAGATCATCAGTTTTAGCTGCAACCCTGCCAAAATAAGTATATTTATCATTCTTGTAGCCGACCATAGAGTCCATGGTATTTACTGCTTTATAAAGGAATCCCAAAACCGGTCCGCCAATTGCCATATAGAACAAAGGTGCAATACTTCCATCTGAGGTATTTTCAGCAATGGTTTCTAAGGCTGCCTTGATGATTCCTTCTTTCGTAAGCTTGTTGGTATCTCTACCTACGATCATGGATACGGCATTTCTCCCGCCTTCCATATCGTTATTTTTAAGAGCATCATATACTTTCATACTTTCCACCTTAAGAGCTTTTGTGGCTATTAGCTGACCGCACATAATGCTTTCCAGAAGGACTCCGACAAATACATTCCATTGGAATATAAGCACCAAGAGAGTTGTCGTAATAACTACCGATACTGCAATTACTGTAACTACTAAAAAACTTCCTGCAATAAGCTCGCCCTTCTTCGTCTTAGGAAATAGTTTGCGCAGTATTTTCTCCATTGCCGTAATCAAACTTCCAATTCCCCTGACCGGATGCCATAAGCAATGTGGGTCCCCAATCATCAGATCCAGAAGAAACCCGAAAAAAAGAGCAATTAATGAATATAGCATATGTTAACCATTCTCCCTTCCTTTTCGTCAAATTCTGTAATGTAACCCATTCCATTTTTCGTCTGCCAATGATAGTAATCCTTATTTGGGTAAGAAAATCGATCCAGGATGCTCATAATTGTTCCGCCATGAATCACAAGCGCTATCGTCTGATATCCAGCCTTATGGCTAATTTCAACTACTTTTAGAAACTCCTGTATACAGCGCTTTTTAAAATTCTCAGGGTTTTCTCCCATCGGAAAGGGAATGGTTCCATTACTGTCTATCCAACGCTGGTAGCTTGCATTGTTTGATAATTCTTTATAATTCTTATTTTCAAATTCTCCAAAATCACACTCTTTAAAATCCTCACAAATAGTCGGGATTATATCCGGATAAATCAGCTTTGCAGTTTGTATGCATCGGGTCAGCGGGCTCACAAATACAGCCTTTACCCGGGGATAAGTAACTTTTTTTAATGTACTTATGCCTTCTTTACATAATGGTTCGTCTGTAATTCCGATATATTTTTTCTGTAAATTACCTACGGTTGCAAAATGACGAAGCAAGATGATTTTAAGCATTCTTAATCACCGTCCCCAATCCACAGATCACTCTATGAACTTCCTCTGCTTCTTTGGCAAGTCTACAGCAAATTCTTCCTGTAAATTCTCGATACATACGATCATAAGGGTCCATAGGCACGATACCACAGCCTAATTCGTTTACAATAATCACGATGCCCGGATTATGATCAATTATTTGTTCCACCAAAGTGTTCACATCTTGTTCTTCCTTTAGCATTCGGTCTATCCATGAATGAAAATGATTAGCTAATGGTTTTTCAAATAATTCTTGCATACTACATTCCATACCGTCAGCAACTTCCTTCTTATTCCTACCGGTTAGTGCCAAAGCATACTCTAACTTTCCCTGAAATGCACCTCCGCTGATCAGCCACATAATTCCTCCTGTTCCTGCGCACGATTTCTGCACATTTGAAGTTTGTGCCGAGAACGACGCAGGCACAAACTTTGTGAGTGAAAGATTTGAAAATTCTTTCACTTTTACCTCACTATCATTACACTTGCTGCTATAACAAGCTCACACAACTGTAGGAAATAGCCTGCCAAATCACCCGTAATTCCTCCAAATTCCTTCACTGATATATGATAATAGTATCGATATGTCAATAGCGTTACAATCAGACTGATACCTCCTAATCTCCAGTTAATCAACAACATGCCGATTGCACAAAGAATAATGAAGGTGATCATAACTCCCCCCGTTAATTTCTTTTTGGCTTCATTCGAAAAGCTTGCTGCTAATCCACTATTCTTTGCTAAAGGGAATGTTACTACAGCTAACCCGCTAAAGGCTCTGGAAAGCATGAATCCGAATGCTAACACAGGCAGCTCCTTCCGTGTTACATCATACCATACGGCATAGGTCAGGAGATAATATCCTACACAAGCAATTACTGCAAAAGCACCTGAATTAGGATCTTTTAGAATTTCAAGTTTCTTATCCATCGGCTGGTAGGAGTACCGTGCATCGGTTGTATCCATAAACCCATCCATATGAATTCCTCCTGTAAGAATAAGAGGGATCAGTACGATTACTGCCGTATAAAATACATGACTGATAGACAAATAACCGGCTATCCTACTCCAGAGAAAAATCACTGCACCAATGACCGTACCAATCAGAGGGAAGAAACACATAACATACCTCATATTTTCCTTAGACCATTCAACTCTCGGCATTGGGAGTTTTGAATACATGGAAAAAGCAATGATTAAGCTGTAAAATATTCGCTTCATAAAATTCTGATACCTTCCTAATTTATGTACTTGTTTTCGGGTAAATAAAAATAGGAATACCATGAACCACTTCGATTACCTGATCTGCCAGACTACAGATTCTGCGATTGATTTCTCCAAGTATGTTAAGATATTCTAATGTTGTAGCATCATAATCACTTCCAGCTTCAAAGACATTGTTTGTGACCACAAGAAGATGATCTGCCTGATGCATCACATTGTTGACACCTTGCAGGACTGCATTCACTGTATTTTCCTTTGCTCCTTTGGATGAGAACATCTCATTTGCCACCAGATTAGACATACATTCGAGAAGTACCAAGGTATTACCCTCTAACTTCACCTTATCGAGTCCCGTATAGCATTCAAGGGTTGAAAAGTTCTTATTTTGACGCATCAATTGATGTTTTTGAATTCTCATTTCTGTTTCCTTGTCATATGGTTGCATTGTCGCAATGTAGATCAGACTACTTTTGCGTTCTTTACCATATTGTACGATTAAGTTTTCTGCATATTCTGATTTTCCGCTTCCGCTTCCACCAATTATGATTGTTACCATACTTCTCCTTTTTTTATCGACCCACATTTCAATCTTACCGCATAATTATAACGGCTGGTATGCCTCAATCTCTATCTGATCAAAAGTACTCATCTGATTGTACACAGCTAGCCCCATATCTAATAATGGAAATAATGCGATTGCACCAGTACCCTCACCTAGACACATATCGCAGGTAATGTATGGTTTAAAACCGAGTGCATCCAAAACAAGCTGACCTGCATTTTCCTTTGATACATGGGAAGGCATAATAAAATCATATACTTTGGGTTCGATCCGTTTCGCTATTAATGCCGCTACCGCAGAGATAAAGCCGTCGATGACAACCGGTATTCTTGCAGCTGCACCACCGATAAATAATCCAACGAGTCCTGCAATATCATAGCCACCCACTTTCGAAAGTACATCAATTGGATCATTTTTGTCAGGCTTATTTATATCAATTGCATTCTTGATTACCTCTATTTTTCTCATCAGTCCGGCATTTGATAACCCGGCGCCTTTACCAGTTACCGTCTCGACCGGCAGCTCCAACAATACCGAAGTAATAGCACTGCTGGTTGTCGTATTTCCAATCCCCATCTCTCCGGTAGCAATCATAGAGTAACCTTGTTCTTTTAACTCAAAAACGGTATCAATTCCAACTTCAATTGCCTGAATTGCCTGTTGCCTCGTCATGGCAGGGCCCTTTCTTATATTATTAGTACCATATGCAACTTTATTATGATTCGATAATTTTGTATCTCTATTAATACCAATATCAATCGGGAAAACCTTTACTCCATTTTGTTTTGCCATTACACAAGCACAGGAATTCATATCCAAGAAATTTTCTGAAACAATGGCCGTAACCTCGCTTGTAGACTGAGTGACTCCTTCCGCAACTACTCCATTATCCGCACACATGATGACAAGAGCTTTTTTATTCAGTTGTACCTGCGCCGAGCCTGTAATGCCCGCAATTTGTACAATACCCGACTCCAGCTTACCAAGACTATGTAATGGTTTTGCAATACTATCCCAGCGTTTTGCAGATTGTGTTATAGCAACTTTGTCCAGTGCTTCTATCATTTTTAATGTTACTTCATAATTCATTTTCAATACATCCTCGAATTTTATTTTATTGGATATTACTCTTCATTCCAAGCTTTGTCTATCCTGACATTTTAAGAGAAATCGATATGGAACCTCAGGATTAGAATAATAATATAGATGTGGAAATCCCACAGCCATATGATCATTTCCGTGAATACAATTCCAGACAATAGCTCGACTTGGTTTTTGAGCTTTTAGGGCATCTCCCAATGATGTACTTTCAAAATAGTGAAATTCATGTCCGCGAATGGTTTCTCCTTTTTTCAGAAGCATCTGCTCATGGTTTGCACTTAATTCCAGATATCCGAACCGTTTCAGCTGGTTGGTCTTATAAACCTCTCCGTGAATCATTCCTACCATTGGATATTGCTGACCATTCATATCTTCCATTGTTTGATGCAGATACATAAAGCCCCCACATTCTGCAATACATGGCAACCCTTGCAGCAATGCTTTCTTCACTGCCTCTCTCATACGAACATTCCTGCTTAATTGTTCAGCAAATAATTCTGGATATCCTCCGCCGAAGATAATACCTTGAATGTCCCTAGGAAGCTGATGGTCTTTCAGTGGGGAAAACTCTATAAGCTCTGCTCCCATATCTTTTAATAGCTGTAGATTATCTTCATAATAGAAGCAAAAGGCCTCATCTTTCGCTACTGCTATCTTAAGTTTATCATCCACGCGAGGGAGTTTTGGAGCTTGGGAGGTTAAGTCTGATGCATTTTGGGCAAGCTGCAATATCTCATCGATTTCAATTGTTTTCTCCAATAATTCTGCCAGTTCGTTCAGCTTATTATGATAATCTTTGATTTCCTCCGGGAGAAACAAACCTAAATGCCTGCTTTCAATCATAAGTTCCTTAGCATACGGGATATAACCAAGCACCTTTATAGGCAATTCAAGCTCTATCTGTTTCTTAATCTCATGATACAAATGCTCTGATATCTGATTAAGAATCACTCCTACGATATGACTATCATTTCGATATGTCAGAAATCCTTGAATGATTGGTAATATCGAAAGGCTCATCCCATGGCAATTTACCAACAAAATGACGGGAGTGTCCGTTACTTTGCACAGTTCATAGGAGGAAGCTTTCGTAGATGTCGCAGCAAGTCCGTCATAGAAACCCATAACACCCTCAATTACGGATATATCTGCTTCCACGGCAGTTCTTGCAAATAAATACCTAGTTGTATTTTCATCTGCGAAATACGTATCCAGATTTTTAGACTTCGCTCCGATTACTTTCGAATGGAACATTGGATCAATGTAATCGGGTCCACATTTAAATGATGCAGCTTTTAAGCCTCGATTTATCAATGCCTGTAATATTCCACAAGTAACCATTGTTTTCCCGCTTCCGCTGGATATAGCACTAATCATAATTCTTGGTAATTTCATACTTACTCAACATACCTTCCCTTAGAATTAGTTTGTGCCGAGGATGTCGCAGGCACAAACGTTCCGGTGTGAATTATGCTTTTCAATAATTCACATTAACCTCATTTCTGCGTCTTCAGATATGGAACATAATATTTCTTCCCCATTCGTGGATTTTCTAATATCTCAAAATCGACATCATAGACATCAATTAGGTTTTCTTTTGTAAGAACCTCTTCTGTCTTACCATTGCTGTGGATACGTCCATTCTTCATCATAATAATCCGATGACAATACTCCGCTGCAATATTAATATCATGAAGTACAGCGATAATTGTTTTATCTTTCTTTTCATTCAGTTTTACAAGGGAATCCATAAGTTCTATCTGATGCTTTACATCCAAATTGGAGGTCGGTTCATCCAGTACCAACCACTGTGTATCCTGGGCTATCGCTCTGGCTGTTACAACACGCTGTGCCTCACCACCACTCAATGTTGTAACACTTTTATCCCGCAATTCATAACAATCGGTTAATAACATAGCTTTTTGTACTTTCTCCAGGTCTATTTCACTTGCGTCAGCAAATCGCTTTTGATGCGGTATTCTTCCCATCATTACGATATCGTTTACGAGAAAGGAACTTTCAAGCTTTGTATTTTGTGGAACCAACGCAATCTTTTTTGCTAAGTCTTTCCTTTTATAATTCATCAGGTTAATCTTATCCAATACAATGCTACCTTCTTCTGCTTCGATAAACCTAAGAATATTTTTCATAAAGGAAGTTTTACCTGAACCATTCGGACCGATGATACCATAGATATTTCCTTTTTCAAACAAACAACTTAAATTATCCAGGATTGGTTTTCTATCCTTCCTGGGGTGCCAGGAGAGTGAATCCACTAAGATTCCCTGTCCTTTTGCCTGTTTTCTTTCCTTATTCATTATGACGCCACCCCTCTCTTATTGCGTTGCAACAGATAGATAAAATATGGGGTACCTAACATTGCAGTAATTACACCGACAGGTATCTCAGAGGGTGCCGCTGCATTGCGGGCAATGGTGTCACAAATAATCATAAAAATTGCACCGCCTAAGCAGGATAAAGGCAGCAACACTTTATGCTTCGGTCCGCTGATCATGCGAATACAATGTGGAATCACCAATCCCACAAATCCAATAATTCCGCTAATTGATACACATGCTGCGACTTGCAGAGATGCTACAACTATGATTATTTTTTTAATCATGGCTGTATTAATACCTAAACTTTCTGCTGTATCATTTCCAGTAGTTATTACATCCAATTCACTAGAAAATAAGATAATCACACCACAGCAGATTACGGTGAAGATAGCCAGGAATATTACCCTGTCCCAAGTTGCTGATGAGAAGCTCCCCATCGTCCACAAATATACTTTTTCTATTTTATCATGATGAAACGTCATTAATAGGGATATTGCGGAAGAAAGCATCGTGCTGACTGCCGTACCTGTTAATAATATAGTTACCACAGGTAGTTTATTACCTACGCAGGATACCCGATACACGATAAAAGCTGTTAGAAGAGCTCCAATAAATGCAAATGTTCCAATGACTCCAAGTCCTAAGAAATGAAACCCGATACCACTTAACATAGCAATGGTCGCCCCAAGTGCCGCTCCTGAAGAAACGCCTAAAACATGTGGATCTGCTAATGGATTGCGAAACAGTCCCTGAAATGCAGCACCTACTACAGATAAACCACACCCTACGAAACCAGCCAGTAAAATTCTCGGCATTCTGATCTGCCATACAATTCTAGGATAAACTTCTGCAATATTCGTTAGACTAACATGTTTTCCCAAATAGGGAATCCGGGAAACGATTATTTTTAAGCTGTCGGTTACAGACAGATTAGCAGAGCCCATAGAAGCTGAAATGACAATGCATAAAATCAAAATCAATAATAGCATTACCTTATATCCTATATCTCTTCTATTAGCATAATTTCCTGTATTATTTATTTTTTTTGTTTTCATATCATTTATTATCCCTAATTCATCTCTTTCTTTAATAAATAACCTGCTATTCCAAATCATTTTCTTATATACTATAAGAGTATTAATGTTCCTATTATTGTATCAATAATAATATTTACTGATATAAGCCCAAATTTGGGTAAAACAAATAGGCCTGGAACAGGATATCTGCCGCCTATCCTGATCAAAGCCTGACGAATATTACTTGAACGCTTCGGGATGTATAAATTCTGCTAAGGTTCTTAACCCTTCAGCATTACGATATCCCTGTCGTTCCACTAAATTTTTATTTATTCCGTATACATGGCCATTTTTCACAGCCGATAAGTTTATGTAATTTTCTGCTGCTTCAAAGTCAGCCTTCATATCTTCAGAAATTATTATGATATCCGGATCAGCTTCCACTAAACTCTCCAGTGTATAGGACCATCCCGAGATATCCTGTGCTATATTGTTACCACCAGCAAGTGAAATCATCTGACCGATGAAGGTATCACCTCCTGCTGTATAATCTCCATATTCACCATAACCTACCACATAATATATACTCGGTTTCTCTAATCCTTTAATCCGAGATTTCGTCTCTGTGATAGATTTTTTCATATCATTAACAGCTGTTACAGCTGCTTCATTTACATTAAAAATGGTGCCCATTGATTTAATAATAGCGTATACGCCCTCTATTTCAAATTCTTCATAAAGAACGACAACCTTTACACCTAAATCTGTTAATTTCTTACTTACTTCTTCACTAAAATGTGTTGATGCAATCACGACATCCGGTTCTAAACTGATTATCTTCTCAATATCAGGCTCCCGTAAGGTACCCACTGATTCTATGCTAAGTGCCTGTTCCGGGTAATCACAATAATCAGTACGTCCTACGAGCTTGTTTTCTAAGCCAAGCTGATAAATCATTTCAGTAATATTTGGTGCCACTGAAACAACCTTCATAGGTTCTGAATCAAAGGTCACCTCAGTACCTTCTGAATCGGTAATTGTAACTGGATAATTGCTTGCCTCAGCTAATGATTCCGGCGCTTTTGTAGCGGATGCCGGGGCTGTAGTTAATGCCGTTGCCGAATCGACATTTGTATCCTCGGAACTATTTTTCTTTGTGTTGCTGCATGCCGTAAGAGCGTATATTAAGCTCAAACAGCATAATACTACCATAATTCTACGTAAATATTTCATTGAAATCTCCTTCTGCTCTCTCTTCCCTCCGAAGATTAGCGGTTAAATAGTATATGGCAGGTTTCCTGACTTATGGTTAACTTACTTACTGCAGTCTTCTCAGATTAATGTATCCTGCTCAACCGAAATTATTTACGGCAGGAGATTGAGCATTCAGGCATATCTCCAATGACTATTTCGCGCAGCTTTCAAACCAATTACAGTAGCGGGGGCTGTTGTGGACTTTAACCACATTCCCTTTTGACTTTTCGCAAAGCACCATATAGTTGTAACACTCCCTTATTATATATGTTCTATTATTATAATACAAGGCTGAAAATAGTACTTTAGCAGGCAATCATATCCGTTAAGATTCCTTTTCCAAAACTTTATATAATCTCCCGTAATTCCGGTAATCTCATGCAAGAATTGAAAAATTAAAAGTAAAATCCCCTAAACATTAGTCTAGGGGAACATAGATACCTTATCAGTAGTATAAAGCGTTATGACGCCTATTGCCACAACCCTAATCGATTGGGATTTCATCTTTGATATTTACTCCTTCACCGCTCCAGCAGAAACTCCCTGAACTAAGAATTTTGACAAAGCAAAGTATAGTATTACGATCGGTACCGCAATAAAGATTGCCCCTGCTGCAAATCTTGTAAACTCGGTTTCGCCTAAGTGCATCAGTCCTACTGCTACGGTCCAATTGCCTTTATTCTTAAGTAATAGATTTGGCAGAATAAAATCACTCCATGGCCAAGCAAATGAGGTCAGTGCGGTATAAACGACAATCGGCATGGACAAAGGAAGCGTTATTCTCATAAAGATACCATTGTTAGATGCCCCATCGATTCTTGCAGCCTCGTAGATGGAATTCGATATGGTATCAAAGTAACCCTTCTGTACAAGATATCCCATCGGAGCTCCTGCTGCATAGATTAAGATTAAACTCCAAAGTTTGTTGACCAATCCGAAGTTCACCATCATCAGATGGATGGCTGTCATTCCCATAAAGCTTGGGAACATACTAAGGACTAGCGTGGATTTCATCAAGGTTTTTCGAATCTTAAACTCGAATCGGCTAATGGTATAAGCAGTCAAAATAACAAGTACGGTACCAAGCAAACTCGAGAAGATTGATACGAATAAAGTATTCTTTAACCAATTTGGATAGTCATACATGGCTGTGTCAGTAAAAAGTTTTTTAAAACCATCAAAGCTAAAATTACTTGGGAAAAATCCATCAAAATCATAGATGGCACCACCCTTGGAGAAAGATGCCATAATCAGCCATAATACAGGGAAAAAGAATATAAAACATACCGCTATCAGGATGATATAGGTGCATACTGTATCAACGATATATTTTTTACGAAAATGTCTTTTCTTCATCGGTATGTATCCTCCTTCTGATAGGCTGCACTTTTCACATAAACACCAAGTGAGAAGATTGAGGTAAAAATAAAGATGATTAAGCTGACAGCCGCTCCTATTGCATAGTAGTTATTATCAATCGATAAGTTATAGAGCCAGTTAATCAAAAGGTCGGTATCACTGGCTAGGAAATACCCATCCATATACAAGCCACCCCGTAAGAAATAAAATACACCGAAGTTATTAAAGTTACAGATAAAACTTGTGATCACTACTGGTGTCGTGGAAAATAAAACGAACGGCAAGGTAATACTCTTAAACTGCTTCCATTTGGACGCACCATCGATGCTCGCCGCCTCATAAAGTTCTGCATTCATATTGGATAGAATTCCAGTCGCAAGAAGCATAGAGGTTGGTATACAGATCCAAGCATTTACAAACAAACCAATGAGTTTTGCTTTTATTCCAGCATCAATGTCCAGAAAACCAATGGCATTGGCACCAGCTTGGGTGATATAGTAATTAATTGGTCCGCCATAAGAGAACATGAATTTAAACGCAAGTAAAGTAATAAATCCAGGAACTGCATAGGAAAGAATCGGGAATGCTCTCCAGAAACGCTTGCCCTTTACGCATTTCTTATTAAGCAGAAGTGCTAACCCTAACCCTCCAAAGTAATTCAGTAAGGTGGCTGCAATTGCCCAGGTGATGTTCCAAGATAGAATTCGAAAGAAAGTGTCCTTAATCTGTCCAAGTGACAATATCTTTTTATAATTATCTAACCCAACCCAATCAATTAACTTAGGCGGCACAATATCTCCACCATAATTGGTAAAGGAGATGATAATCATGAAGATAATTGGAACAATGTTTAGAATCAGGACACCTATGATTGGAACAATAAGTGCAGTAATATAGAATTTTCTATCTACAAAGACTTTAACAGCTTTACCAAATGATAAGAGTTGTTTCCCTTGACTCACTTTTTTTTCAATGGATAATACATCTCGAATATTAGAGGCATGGAGGAGTATAAATCCTATGATGAGAATGAAGGCTAACAAGCCACGCAACATCATCAAGACAGAATCATCACCTTTCGTTCCAAGCCAAGGATCTGCCTCGGAAGTACCTAAGGTGAAGAAGCCTGCAATATCGCGTACTCCAAAGATGATCATATAGAATAGCATACTTACAAATGCCTGGAAATACAGGAAACCTTTGATCCATTGCTTATACATCATCTGACCTGTTCCCATAATACACAGGGAAGCTTTCACAGGAAACGATGAATGGTGAATCACCTCTTTCATGTTGTTAAAGGTATGTTTAATTTTCATTGTTTCCTATCCTTTCTATCATTTGGACAACGTATAGATTGCGTCATAGATATTTTTATCGATAGTCTCAAGTGCTGCTTGAAAAGCATCCTTGGTCACAAATTTTTCAGCTTCGCCATTTGTTTTTCTAAATGCATCCTTTGCAATATCCGCTAAAATCGTCTCTGCAGGTACCCAGATTTGATCTACGGCTTTAATCGATGGCATTAGATAGATTCTTCCAGCAGAAAGACTTGCAAAGATGGTATCGGTTACTCCACCTACTTCTTTTGCCACATCCTCTCTCACAGGAGCAATACCAAGCATATCCGCCCTGGTCTTGATCATATCATAACTGGTTGCAAAGTTAACAAACTCAATACATTCTTCTCTATTTTTTGTATAGGAACTAATACCATAACCATTCACACCACCCATAACAACGGTGTTAATAAAGTCGCCTTCGCCCATAGTGCTGGAATCCTTTGTCAAATCTCCATCCGCTGGGAGTTTTGCAGGAAGTTCAATCATCTTCAGATTCTCTACTGCCTTTGTCTTTGCTTCCTCAGCACCTAAGCCTTCGCTCTCATATTGAAGAGCAAGTTTTTCGATGAATAGGGAATAAGTATCTGGTGTGGATACGGTACAAAAATAAGTTCCATCTGCAAGCTTTTCGTAGCGGTTTAGAATTATGGTGTCGTCAATACAACCTTCGTTCATAACTCCTGCCATCTGTTTTAAGGCATTTAACCCGTTGGCAGTATTACCTGCATGGAAACCGATATCTTCTGTATTAAGGGTTCCATCTGCATTTTCACCAAACACATAGGCACCGTAAGAGAACAAAAATTCAGAAGAAAGATACACATTAAACAACGAAAGCATAAAGCCATATTGGCTGTCCTTATTCGCACTTGTATCTGTATCTCTTAGCTGTTTCGAATAAGCATACAGATCATTCCAGTTTTCAAAGAAGTCGGCCACTTTGTTTTGGTCCTTATCCCAGGTAGACTCCCAATTCACAGGCATCTTATCAGCACGGTAGAACAACATTGGTTCCTGAATATTGACTGGAATACCACAGTAATAGGTGTTACTGTCATTCACAAACTTGAATGCATCCCAAGCTTCCTGCGGAACAGTTTCATACACATCGAAATCTTTGATTGTAAGAGGAATGATGTGTTTATCCTCCGCATACGTCATGAGCTTATCATTGGCTTGATATAGCACATCTGGGCCGTAGCCATAAGGACCATTCGCAGCAAGATCTGTATACTCTTCCATGTTTGCATCCACTGCCTGGATTCCTTTATCTTTGTATGCCTCATTAAAAGCGTTTAATAATTCAGTCAAATATCCTTCCGATTTAGCTGTATCATTTTCAAGAATTTGAAGGACAACCGTTTCGTTTGAGTTTAAACTTTCTTTACTATCTTTGCTTTCCTTACTGCTACAGCCTGTGAAGGAAAATAATACGGTGGTTATGAGACCAAATGATATCAAACGCACTACATTTCTTCTAATCATAAAATGCACCCTTCCTAACACGATTTCAAGTATGGTTCACTTCCTACATAAATGGATCCATTCAGATAGATACAATGACTAAATTGAACGAATTCTCTGTTATCTACCGTTGCCGCTTTCTCCGTGTTGTTAATATATAATTCTACCTGTTTATCCTCGGTCTGAATCTTTATGATAAATACGTCGTTTTCTGAGTATATCTGTGTTGTTCCATCTGCTAAACATGACTCCTGTCTTATATCCGAGAGCTTCTTTAAATACTTTGCCACGTCATTCTCACTATCTTGTGCCTTCTCCCAATTCATGCATCTTCGGCAGTCTGGGTCATAGCCGCCGGATGTCAGAGTCTCTGTTCCATAGAAGATACAAGGTACTCCTGGGAAAAGATACAGGGCACTAAGTGCTGCCATCATCTTTTCTTTATTTTCACCTACCTCACTATAAAATCTATGAGTATCATGGCTATCTAAAAGATTAAGCATCATGCTGTTCACCGTATCGCTATTTCTCATCAGAATGTCATTGAGTTTATAAGCAAACTGTTCTGCATCCAAAGCTCCCGTTGCAAAATAATCTAAGCATCCTTTGGCAAATGCATAATTCATAATACTATCATACTGATCCCCTCGAAGGTAAGAATACGCATCGTGCCAATTTTCACCGATGATAACCGCATCCTGATCTGCTTTTTTCACCGCTTTCCTAAAGTTTCTCCAGAATTCATGGCTAACTTCATCAGACACATCAAGTCTCCATCCGTCGATATGGAATTCATCGATATAGTAACAAGCAATGTCAATCAGGAAATCTTGAACTTCTTGATTTGATGTATTAAACTTTGGCATATAATCACAGGAAGCAAAGGTCTCATAATTATGTTTACTCTTCACTGGTCGATCACCATAGATAATAAACCAGTCAAAGTATTCAGAATCTCTACCTTTCTCCACCACATCCTGAAATTCCATCATGTTTTCGCTGCAATGGTTAAACACTGCATCTAGGACAATTCTCATGTCCATACTATGAGCTTGATTGACTAATTCTTTTAAATCCTCGCTGGAACCAAAATGCTCATCTACCTTCTTATAATTGCTAATATCATACTTATGGTTTGATACCGACTCAAACACAGGAGTCAAATAAATGGTATTCGCACCTAATCCTTTTATGTAGTCTAACTTTTCGATAATTCCCTTTAAGTCGCCACCAGCAAATGTATTCGGTTTTGGTAGCTCTCCCCACTCACAGTTGATATAGGAAAGGTCCTTTTGCTGATCACCCTGATAGAATCGGTCAACAAAGATTTCATAAAAAACTGCCTTTTTCATCCACTTGACACCCTCCATTATATCAACTTTATTGATATATGGGTATTGAAAAAAATTATAAAATCCGCGGGAAAAATCATAGGTATCCGTAATTCCATCTTCAGAAAAATAATAGTTGCTCTCACCGTCATTTACATAAAAAACATAACCTAATCTGGTATCTTCAAGGTCTAGCTTTATGGTAAAGTAATCAAACAATTCGCTGGTATAGCTTTTTGTCATTTCACCCTTAAACTGTCTTTCACTAATTACATACTTATTTTCATATAGGACGGATGCTGTTTTGATGTCATCTTTTGCTGTACGAAGTCTCAACACGATTTCGTGCTCTGATACGGGAAAACAATAAGAGGAATCAACAATATGTTGTATAGCGTATCTGTTCATGGTAACCTCTTTCTAATTCATCTTGTTTAATGTTGAAAAATTGTATTTTTTATTTTGTTATTGCTACAGTCTGAGCTACAGCGTCAACTGTAAAGGTATAGCTGCCATCCACTTCAACTTTAATGTTATTGCCTGTTGCTGCTAATAGAGCACGAGATGCCTCATCTACTACATTAGATTCCTTGATAACAATTCCAGTATCTATTCCATTATCAAGTACCATAAAGCAAAGTTCTGTACCCGCTTTTAAATCCATCGTAATTGTAAATGTATCCGTACCTTCTGTTCTTGTAAGTTCTTTCACATCTGACCAGTCCTCAACCCAACTTCCCTTCATGCTGATGCCAGTGCTTTCAGATACTGTATAAGGTTTTTCCTCTGCTACTTCTGGAGTTGCTACAGGATCACCATTTCGAACAACGGTTATGGTATCCTGAATAGAATTGTCAGGATCTGTGGTTAGTGTAATAGTATAATTACCATCCATAATTACATTCACATTGGCTGTGTCTGCAGAACCACCAAGTCCACCGCCACTTTCCATCTGGGTGTTATCAAGTGTTGTAAAACATCCAAAGCCTTTCTGTCCATCCCATTCCCAGTCATGAATTAATTGAAATTGATCTCCTGTAAATAAATCTACAGTGATTGCAAATTCATTCGTTACATTAGCAGTTGGATTTAAGGCAAGTTGTGCCTTTATAGAATCATCAGCATTAACATCTGCCCAATTGCTGCTTTTTAGGATACCCGTTCCGGTTCCTGCTATGTACCAAACTCTTGTATCTTCGGTTACTTTTGTTGATTTAAAACTGCCATAAAGTGTCGCATCCTGTGTAAATGTAGCAGTTGCTAAATCCTTTTTGCTGGATTCAAGAAACGTTGGTGTCTCGAACCATCCAAGGAATTCTGTGTCTGCCACAGTTTCATATGATGTGTAAGAGTCTGCGGTAAGAGTTGCACCCTCTTCTACCGTCGTCGTTCCGAGTATCGTATCACCATTCATAAATGTAATTGTGTAGATTGCTTTTTCTTTTGTCACTTCCTTACTACTGCTACAAGCAGCCAATGATGCAACTAATAAGACACTCATTGTCATCATAAAAACGAATTTCTTAATACTGTTTTTCATCATAAAACCCTCCTCAAATTTAACTTAACCGGTTAACTTAACCAGTTAAGTAAATAGTATCACCACATATTTAAGTTGTCAATAGCCACTTGACATTTTTTTCTGCTATCTGTAAAATACGCTTATACGTTTAACTAATTATGAAAACAGAGGTTAAAGCATGGAGAAAAAAACAACCGTAAAAGACGTTGCAAAAGCCGCAGGAGTATCCGTAGCAACTGTTTCCTATATCATGAATAACAGAACTGACCAAAAGATCAGTGATAAAACCAAAAAGAAGGTATTACAGATAGCTAACCTTCTAAACTACACTCCTAGCTATGCAGCCAAGAGTCTTGCAACAGGAAAAAATAACATCATAGGTGTTTCTTACCGATTAAACCCAATGACACCTTCTAGAAATCTTGAGATCATAAGCTTTACCAATCTTCTAATAGAACGATTAAACCGCTTTAAGTATGATGTTCTATTCCTGCCAATCAAAGCTGCCGAAGACAATATTCCTTATAACAGAAATATTGACGGTATCATTACGATAGATCTGCCTCATGATGAATTCAAAGAGCTAGCTGACAACTACTACGTTCCCATTATCAATGTGGATATGATTATTAACGACAGCCTTTTTTACCAGGTCTATTCCGATATTCCTGCCGCAATCGAGAAAGCTAGGGAATATACCGGAGACGATTTTTATTTTATCCTCGAGAATTTCGAAAACACCTATTATACCAAATTCATAACCTCAACCGTTCCAACGGATCGAATCATATTCTATACTGAAACTTCCATTCCTGAGATAAAAAAGATCAAAAACAAGAAAGCTGTGGTACTTGGCTCTTGTCTTGCTCTCATTATCTTGCCATACTTAACTCCAGATAACTTGACTGTTATAAGTTCCAATGATAGTCATATTATACTTCCAGACACCATCCATGTTGTCAACAACGATATCTCGAAAAAAGCGAATGTGGTAATTAATATTTTATTGAATGCCATGGATAGGATATTTGACGTTACTCATGATCATAGGATATTCTAAAGCATATATAGTGTTAAGCAGTGTCTGCTTTGCAGACAGGAACTTTGTCAAATACAAAAAGACCGACTTTGCCTGTAAAGCAAAATGCGGTCATTTTGTATTTGAGTTGCCCTTATCTCCTTTTTAGTAAATTCATTCTAGATTTTCTTTTATTCGTATAGCTAATTGAGCAAATTTCTCTGGTTCTTCAAGGTGAGGGAAGTGTGCTGACTCTTCAAACCATATAATTTCTTTTTCAGGAGCTATTATATGGTTAAAATAATCCTCTGTTAAAATAGAAGGAGTATTATAATCATATCTACCTGCACAAAAGTAAATAGGTACTTTCACTTCAGGTAAATCTCTTATAAAATCTACATCTTCATTATGCCCCCACATGGTATCTGCTGTAAACTTACTCCCCAAAGCCAATTTTAACCCATCAATTCCTGTATATTCTGGAGAAAAAAGACTTGAGAGGATGATATCATTTAAAGTGTTCACTTTTCTTTCCACACCCCCATATTTATCTAGCCATTTTCTTTGGGTCATCGTATCCCTAACTATGTTTTTGTATGGAGGTCGTCCAATTCTCTTTAAATCTTCTAATGCTTTTTTATCATTATTTTCTTTCGCCTTCTCTACAACAAAATCATATGAAACCACTTCATTCTCGAGTCCATTGACTACTTGTCCAATACTTATAAATGCTGCTACCTTTTCTGGATATTGATCTATTACATATAAACCCAATTCACTACCCCAAGAATGACCAGCTAAATATATATTTTCTTTGTCATACATTTTACATAGATATTCAATCAGTTCTTTCGTGTCTTCTATAAACTGTTCTCTATTCATAGATTCTTTCGGAATATCAGATGAATACGACATTCCAGAACCTCTTTGGTCCCAATTGACAACAATGAAACTATCTTCTAATTCCTCTTGATATTTTCGTGCAAATGAAATTTGTGCATATCCAGGACCTCCATGTAAAAAAAGAAGGATTGGATTGTTAATATCTTTACCTCTTATCATTATATATTGATCTATTCCACCAAGTTCGACTTTTTGTATTGATGCTACACTATGATTCCCTTTAATCTGTGGTGTTCTGGATGGTATAAATAATATAAGTAATAAGCAACTTATTAAAATAACTAAAGTTATCTTTATAGCTTTTTTTATTAATTTCATAAACTTTCCTCCCATACGATTTGCTATCACACAGCTTAGAACAGGTTGACCAATCCCTCTATTTATCTTCTTCTACATTTTAAATGAATTACATAGTTTCAAATATCTGTCCCTCTATGCCAATGATATCATCAATGGGAATCTCTATTTTATTCGTCATGACAACTATTCGTTCATATTCATCTACCTTTTTAACCGTACCGGCAGCCGTAACATAGGCACCGCCATTCTTCTTCTCATCAGGTTTAAAGTAAGTAATTACGATTTCAGGATGATCTATAAGCCGTTCTGCAATAATATGTAGCTTATCGCTTAGAATGTCTTTCATATATTCATCCAATTCCACTCTTTCATCCGTCAATCTTACAGCTTCTTTGATAGCGGCACCATGGCCCGTCAGTGCCGCGAATGGAAAAAATTGTGCTGCCCGGTCAACAAGTGCCATGTGAGGGTGTTTCGTAGAGACATGGCGTGGGAGATGTATAATATCGTCATATGTTTTAGTCATGCCTTATGTCCTCCAATCTGCTTGTTCCTATCCAATGTGGTAGCACCCTCTTCCAGATTCATACCCTTTAGAACGGCGTTTTTTCCGTATTTCTTCTTTATCTCCAGCATTGCTTTCTGCATCTTCTTTTCACGTTCCAGTTCGGCTTCTTTTTCCTCTTTTCTCGCCTGCTCGGTCGCATAATCCGAAAAGAGAGTAAGTTGTTCAAAGTTGTCTTTTTCCTGAACGGTTCTCTCATCAACAACATGATTGGCTGCGATATTAACTCTCCTGACTAAAAGATTTTTGTCAACGATGCGCTCAAACAATTCTGTGACGGCATCCATAATCAACTTTGTAGAAGATGTCTGTCTGTTAAGATTAGTAGTACCATGGGCAGGTTTTGGGACGGAACGTCCATAATGGTCTGTTGTAATTGGACCATGATAGGATTTCTTTATTTTTGGATTTGTTAGATTTTCAATGTCATATCCCACCGTTAGGACAATCTGGTCGGTCACAAGCCTTTTATCCACCAAATCAAGTACCAGCAGATCGGTCATTTCTCGCACAATCAGTTGCGCTTTTTCATAGGGATAGGCACTTTGCAGCACCTGACCTGAACCAATACTATTTGTGCTTGGTTTATATGCCTTTATTAGGTCAATCGTACATGGTTCCCAGCCCCACGCATGGTCTATTAATAACTCCGCATTAATGCCAAACATCTTATACAGCAAATCCTCGTTATAGTAGTCTGTGGGCTTACCAAGGGAACACCTTGCAATGTCGCCCATGGTAAAAAGGCCTTGTTCCTGCAGCTTCTTTGCATATCCTCTCCCAACACGCCAAAAGTCTGTTAGAGGCTGATGTGACCACAGCAGGCGACGATAGCTCATTTCGTCCAGTTCCGCAATCTGTACGCCATTTTCGTCCACTGGAATACGCTTTGCTTGAATATCCATGGCAACCTTACTAAGATACAGATTTGTCCCGATTCCTGCTGATGCAGTAATTCCTGTCGTTTTAATGACATCCAGTATCAATTTTGTAGCGAATTCACGAGCCGAAAGATTGTAAGTCTTCAGATAATCAGTAGCATCAATGAATACCTCGTCGATGGAATAGACATGGATATCTTCAGGCGCGATGTATTTCAAGTAGATATTATAAATTCGTGTGCTGTACTCTATATACTGTGCCATCCTTGGTGGAGCTATAATATAGCCCAGGGAAATGCCCGGCGAGGATTTTAATTCCGTGTCACAGAAAGAAACTCCGGAAAAAGCTCGTCCTGGTGCTTTTTGCATCCGTGACGAATTTACCTCCTTAACCTTCTGTACAACTTCAAACAGCCTTGCTCTGCCGGGAATACCATATGCTTTCAGTGTGGGAGATACGGCGAGACAAATGGTTTTTTCAGTACGACTTGCATCAGCAACCACAAGATTAGTTGTCATCGGATCAAGACCTCGCTCCATACATTCGACTGAAGCATAAAATGATTTTAAGTCGATTGCTAAATATATTCTGTTTTTCATGTCCATTCTCCGGTCACCTCCTTCACAAGTTCTCCACTTGAGATCATATGCCTATTATAGTATATCATAAAATAGATAAGAAATGCGCGACACCGTTAATCCGCCCCAGAAAACGCTTCATTATCAGTCACCAAATCAATTCTATTGGTCCATACATACCCATCAAATCCTTGAGGAATACCTTTCAATTCTTCCGTAGTATCATACCCTTCTGCTGGAGATCCATCTCCCTTCACAAGAATAACAATTGTATTAACTGAATCCATTCTATTAATAAACTTCTGTGGAAATCCCCAAAGAAATGCTGAATAATTAGCAGGTAATAATATTACTTTGTTCTTCAGAGATTCGGGTATGATTCCGGTCCAACCAATCAGTTCGTACTCGATCATAGAAGAAATCATCATTTTCTTTGAAAACACTTTATATTCCGGATTATGTTCTTTGATGTAGTGAATTGGATTATCGTCACCATAAAAATACAATAAATCATAATATTCAGATGGTAACTCTGAAATAAATTCACTGAATAGCTCTGCTGTTTTCATGTTTCCGTCTTTAATATGTATTAAGAATTTTTTATCAGGAAATTCATTAAGAACATCCTTCAGTTCTGGCATGAGCCCTATTCCTTTTCCCCGAAACGGATAAGTTTTACCATTGTCAGAAGTATAACCATAACCTATGTCGAGCTTCTTCAAATCTGTCATGGTACAATCACCAACTTCTCCGATTCCATTAGTGCGGTGTTCCAACGTTGAGTCATGAAATACAGCAAATTGATTGTCCTTAGTTAATTTAATATCCAGTTCAACAATCTGAGCTCCATGGTCAAATGCAACTCGCATGGAATCTATCGTATTCTCAAGGTAAGGATACACAGGAGTATCAATCATTTTCGCTGTATTAGATTGATAGTCTGTCTTGCTTTCGTCATATGTTTGTCCCAAGCCACGATGTGCTAAGAATCGAAAATTGGAGTGTTTCGTAGAAAACAGGTTCGTATTGTTAAGCCATATAAAGCTCACCAAAATAGCCATTCCAATAAGAATCCTTTTCCTAATGATTTTGTTTTTGATAATTCGCTTCTTTTGTATAATTTTTCCACCTTTAATTTCATCTTATTATCCATATCCTAATCATTAACTCTTTTGTCCTCTATTGCACTATTTTTCCAGTCTGATGTACATCAATACAAGAATGAAAGGAATAGTTCTAGTGATACAAGAACTATTCACTAAAACTATTCCTTTGTACTAAATCACATATTCCATTATATACCACCCTACATTACCAGTCAAACATAATGACCTACCATAAACTACACTTTCATTCTTTTAATTTTGTAAAAACCTATCATGTCAGCTAAAGCCCAACCTATAGGTATTGACCACCATATGCCTATAAGGCCTATTGCGGATACCGCGGACAGTGTATAAGCTAAGATTACCCTTGTTCCGAGACTTATGATAGTAAGGATTATAGACGTCTCTGGCTTTCCCATACCTCTAAATAATCCATAGAACATGAATAAATATCCTATTAAAGTATAGAAACTTGCTACAATAAATAAATATTGTGTGCCAATTTGAAGAATTTCTGTTTCATTAGGATTAATAAAAATACCCATTAAAGTTTTCGCTAATAATATAATTAATACCGAAACTGCTATACCATAAATTGCAATAATTTTGAAAGCTGAACGAATTCCATTTTGTATACGTCCTTGTTTTTTTGCACCATGATTCTGAGCTATAAAGATAGAAAATGCATTACCAAATTCCTGTTCAGGCAAATATGCAAAACTTTCAATTTTCACTACCGCACTAAATGCAGCCATAGCTGCTACACCAAAACTATTTACTAATCCTTGTATCATTAAGATTCCTAAATTCATAACAGATTGTTGAATACAGGAAAGTATTGAATGATTACTTATCATTTTAACTATGTTCATATCAATTTGCAAATGTCTACGTTTCAGGCGAATCAAAGGAATTCTTCTAATACAATACACAGCTAAGCCTATGGAAGAAACTCCTTGAGCAATAATGGTTGCATATGCCGCACCTTCTACACCCATTTTAAATGGAACAATAAATACAATATCCAATATAATGTTAATTATAGCAGATATTATAAGAAATATAAGTGGAATCATTGTATTACCCATACTGCGCATAATTGCAGCAAAAAAGTTATAAGCTGAGGTAAAGATAATACCATATAAAATTATTTGTAGATAAGCCTTTGTATCTGTCAATACTGCCTGAGGGATGTTTAGAAGATATAAAATTTCATCAATGTAAAATAGTGCAAAAAAATTAATAAGCAATGTAAGAAATCCGATGAAACAAGATGAAACAAAAAAGCTTTTTTTTAATTTGTCAATTTCCTTTGCACCATATAAAATTGAAAATACAGTACTACTGCCCATGCAAAGACCTAATATTATAGAATTTAATAAAACCATAACCGAAAAGGAACTACCAACTGCAGCAAGGGCATAAGGACCTATAAATCTTCCAACAATAATTGTATCTGCTACATTATATAGTTGCTGAAATAAATTCCCAATTATCATAGGGACTGTTAATTTTAACATTACTTTAGTTTCTTTGCCCAATGTTAAATCTTGAGTTATAGCCATCTTTTTATCCGCCTATCTCCTCTTGAATAAGGGATAATGTATAATTCATTTAAGAATGAATCATCTAACCCCTTACGGGCAAAATTAAAATCATATCGAATTATTCCATCCATTAAATTATTTATTTTATTCATATAAAATCTTCTTATTGATTTATGAAAATCATATATCATTATGTTCATTTCATTTTCTCCTATATTTTGTTCTCTGTGATAACTAAACTTATCTTCACCTTGACAGAAAGTAGAAACAATTTGGCAAAATCATAAATTCCTTACCCCCTATCCTGGGAAGTAAGGAATTCCACCTCATTTATTCAAATAGTTTAGTATTTCTTCTTCATTCTTTTTGATTTAAATATGTAATACTACATGCAACACCGATTCCCATCAATACCCACGGAATAGCAGCTTTGCAAAAATCATGATATACTCCACCTACAATAGTGCTAAAGAGATATATAATAACAACAATTAAAGTTATAATTCCGGTTGTTAGTATTAACCTCTTGTTTCCTTTGGAGCTGGCAATATCCTTTTCCATTTTCTCTTTCATTTTTTGATCTCCTTTCAACAATCCATCTAAACTGATTTGATAAAGATCACTCATGTTTATTACACTTACAATATCGGGCAAGGATTTTTCATTTTCCCAATTTGAAATGGTTTGTCTGGAAACCTTAAGTTCCCCGGCAGCTTGTTCCTGTGTTAAACCAGAATTTGTTCTTGCCTCTTTTATCTTTCTACCAATTTCCATATTTGTGACCTCCATATGAAAAGAGAATACACATTTTCTTGTTCTTTGTCTATCAAAGTACTTTTACAATTCTAAAATTACGTTGTCAAATTTCTTTTACACCATAGCACGTCCCATCCAAAAGTGTCTGAAATTTAGGGCATACAACCATTCTATCAATTCAGACTATAAAAATCAATGCTTTCAGAATCGCCTTGGCAGAATAAATGGTCAATAAAAAGCTTGAGAAATTATTAATCTATATTAAAATAATAAGTATTGTTATAGTCGTTATTAAATTCCACCGCCATTGTTTTCTTCGAAAGGTTATAAACCACAGACCACTGTGCTTTTCCAGCTACAACATTCTCCTCCAATAATTCTAAGGCATCATCTACTGATATTATACCATTCGTTTTAGATAGTTCTTTATCAAATGCCAAATACCTGTTAGAGCTATATCCGTTTAATTCTTTGTTATCATATAGAATAAAATTAGTTGCAATCTGATAATTCCCGTTCTTATTAATAACCTTCATAGCACCATCAATATATTCTATTACTGCAGAATTACCTTCGGAATCAGCAATCATATAGTGCGAAGGATATGTTTCCTCCATTTTTATATTAAGTTTTGATAATAATTCTATTGCATCTTTCACGTTCTTTGCTTTATCAATAATTACTCTATTAACTGTTATATCATGTATAGTTATTTTACTGCCGTCAACTCTGGAGCTTGAACTGATCGGTACTGATAAAGAAGCTACTGCCAGACCATATTCATTCATACCGTCATATGTATAGTAAGGGCTTGATATTGCTGTTAATCTTGATAGAATGCTGCTTTCATTCCACCCACCACGACGTAGATCCGTTACTCCTATTGTTTTAAAAAAATCCTTTGGATTCGTTTTTATTATTGAAGGAATAGCTTCTTCCGTGTCCAAGTTTCTGGCTAATATGTAATCTCCATCAGGAGTTTTCGCAAAAAATGAAGAGCATTGGTTTTCCCCATATATATACTTACCTACACCTCTACCCAAATTTTCATTTAAAAAATTTATTACTTCATTCCAATTTTGGGCGCCTGTGTTAAGATATTTATCTAATGCATAGTTCCCATGATATGTCATCTTATATGCAGGTTTATTATTTATCTTTCTAATTGAAATTAAAGTATTTATTTCGTTAAAAAATAGTATGTATGCAGAAATGCACCCAAAAGTTATTATTCCAAACAATATAGCTATCGTTATTTTTAACTTTCGAAATCTACTTTTATTTTTCATTGCTCCCCCAATTTTCTTGCAAATTTTCCTTCTTAACCTTAATATAGCATATCAACTACATAAACTATATTCCTTTTACGTGGTGGTTTATTCCCGATTTCATCAAGGTTTTCCAATGCCGGAAAAGCCTTTGCAGCTTCAGTTTTAAAAAACTCATCATAAGATTGGATTATGGGATCAAAATTCAGATTTTTACTTATTTTTTTCATTATATTATCCCACCTACTTTAAACTAACACTTGCTAGTTTAATCTTAAATAGCAAGTGTTAGTTTGTCAAGATGATTTCATCCGCAACTTATTATTATGGTAACTCTAAGTGAATATTAACATATCTATAATTATAGGATGCGAAAAGAAGAAATCATGTTATTTATTAACATAATGGAAATAAATCACTCTTTTAATCACATTCCCATTTACCATTGACAATAGAACAGGAACCGGCTGTATCATCAGCATGAAGTATTTGCAATTTATTTAATGGAATCCCTTCTTCTTTTGAGATTCGAACCATTATATTTTCTATTTCCTCTTGGGAGCTGGCACCATTAATAGCATAACTTTGATTGATAACAAGAGTTGGCACACTATTAACTCCATAGGCTTGTGCAAGCTGCAAGTCCGCTAATACAGCTTTTTCTGTTTCTTCGTTTTGGAACTGTGCTTTCCAATCGGAAAAAGGGACGCTCGTTTCCTTCACTGCTTCTTCTAATACGGTCAAATCTTCAATATTCTTATTTTCAACAAACAATTTGTTCTGTATTCGGTCGAACACATCCCAATACAAATCTTCCCCACCGATTAAACCAGCTGCTTTTGCAGCTTTCAAACCAGGCTTTGAAATAGGGAAATTGAAATCTGTTTGGCGCATTCCTTCAATATTGAAACGATGTTCATCGTCATTCTTATTCGCTTGAGCCCAATGGCTTAATACTTCTGGTTTAACAGCTTCTCTGGAGCCAAAATTACGTACAAAGTCCTCGGCTTCCCATCCTAAGGCAAAAGAGCGATGGTTGATCTCAATATTGTTGTATTTCTTTGCTACACGACGCATTCTTGCAGACATTGGAAAGCAAAAACTACAGATAACATCATGAAAAAATTCTATTTTAATCATTGGCATAACCTCCTTATTTTGTATACATTAATGAAAGTCGTATATCCCTTTCGTTTGCATTCACATAGAACAGTATCTCCGCTTTCGCCCTGTTGCATTCCGCTAACGAGTTAAATTATCGTAGGTCTCAATTGGATTTAAAAAGGTTACTTGAAAAAATAATTTGTCTACGTTATAATGTAAAAGATTGGGGGGATGAACCATAAGGAAAAGCAGGAAACATTGTGCATAGCAAGGGCTATTGCATATCAATGAAATAGAATATCTATAGCCTTTGCTATTCTAAAGAATATTTTTTTAGGAGGGCACAATGGGCTATGTTCGCGCTTTGGAAATTCTGCCCGAAGGATTGATTGAAAAAATCCAAGAATATGTTGATGGGCAAGTTATATACATTCCAAAAATAAAATCAAAAAGATGTAAGTGGGGAGAAAAGACAGATACGAAAGCATATTTCAAAGAAAGAAATATTGAAATATACAATCGTTACAAAAACGGCACGACTGTTTTTGAACTGTCAGAGAAATATTTTTTAAACCCCAAAAGCATTCAACGCATTATACGGAACATGTGAATTTTATAAGTAGATGTGCCGCTTTACAAAGTGGCACATCTTTTTTTTACATCGATGTATGTTCCCCTATTTGAAATGGAATACGGTATAATGGATTTGTAAAAATAACAGAGGTAAGGGGAATATCGAATGGAAATTGTGAAAATTAATGATAGCGATAAAAGCAAATACATGGAATTGCTACTTATTGCAGATGAACAGGTAAATATGATAGAAAAATACTTGTATCGTGGTGAAATGTTCGCCTTGTGTGATGATGATGTTAAGGCAATTTGCATCGTTACACAAGAGGAATCTAGCGTTTATGAAATTAAGAATATTGTTACCGTTCCTGAATATCAGCGGAAAGGTTATGGACAACAACTAATCTCATTTATTGCTGATTACTACAAAAAATCTGGTAACGAGTTGTATGTTGGAACAGGCGATAGCCCTATGATACTTCAATTCTATGAGAAATGTGGATTTACAAGATCACACATTGTTAAAAACTTTTTTGTAGACAATTACGACCACCCTATGTATGAAAATGGACAACAGTTAGTAGATATGATTTATTTGAAAAGACATCTATAAAATGGAGCTTGTTTCGCTCATATCAGCATCAATGCGTGCATAACCACTATTCTTCATTGCTTTAAGCTGCCGGAGTATCTGCTTTGCATTTGATTCTGCTCCATCAAGGGAGGTCAATAACTTATCACAGACCGTCACAATATCCTCATCCTCCTTTGGTGTATCAATAGCCTTACGGATGTCAACCTCTTCGCTTTTTGAAAGGGCATTCAGCATCCGTAAAATTGCGGAAAGTGAGTAATTAGCACATCTCAAAGAGCGAATAATTTTCAGCCGCTGGATATCCTTCTGAGTGTATATACGGTATCCATTCTGCTTTCTTTTTACACGCAAAAGTCCATTTAGCTCCCAATTTCGCAGCGTATCCATGGTAACACCAAGATGCCGCGCAGTCTGCCGCCTATCAAGTAACAACTCCGGCATCTCTTCATAAATACCATCGATCAGGCGTCTTGTGATAGCTAAGGCTTCCTCAGCGTTTTTTCTCTCTATCTTCACCTTGCAAATATAATTTAACGTAGCGGAAATTGCTTCTTCAAACTGGCACTGAGCAGATAATTTGATAATATCAATCATCTGCTTTCGAAGGCCGCTTTGCAGAACCTCCACTTGTAGGGCAGTTCGTGCTATTTGAAATTGAGCGATGTGCAAATCGGTAAAAACACGATATCCATTTTCCAACCTCTGCGGCTTTGTTATAAATCCACAGTCCTCATACAGTCGTACAGTATTGGGATGTACCCCCATTATCGTTGCGACCTGTGCTGTTTTATATTGTTTTGGCATTGCTCTCACCCTCCCTTGCTTTAGTATAGCACACATAAACGACAGAGTACTACGACTATTAAAATAATTTTACTTTTGAGTGTGTTTTTTACTTATAAATGCCGATAACTCCAAAATCATATGTTTTGTTATATATAGGATTGTTTGAGATAAAGTGAATAAATACAGGTGTATTGTCAAGATTAGGTTCTTTGTCAAACAAGAATCTGTCAGCTTGGCGTAAGGCCTGAAGTGCTGTAGGCATTTCGTTATAGAAAATCTTATTTCTTATATCAGCATTTCCTATTACACCATAACCATCAACAATCACAGAACCAATTAAAGCAATTCCTTTGTTATAAGGCTCCCAGGCAATTCTTACCTCGTCACGCATTCTTGTGATTTGATCTTCAGCATAATTTTGAGCTACAAACACAAATAGTTCTGCCGTTATATCCGAATGTGTAATAGTATATAATCTACCCATAACCGGCTCATATGGTTTCATTATATCCCGATATTGCACAAATACCTTTTGAGGATTAAGTTCTCTCACTTTTCAAACCTCTTTCCTGTCTTCAATTTTAGAAGAGTAAGCTATGGTACAAAATATGCTAACCTATATATAGTTGTGATAATTTTAATAAGTCATTGTAAAAATTATCACTTATTTACACATCCTGCATTATTGATGTAACCAGTTAATCCATTGTAGTAAGCTTCAAATCAATATCTTTATTCGAAATTGACAATTATACAAATAACATCTATAATGTATTTACTACAGCCGTAAGATTTAAGGAGGGGTTTGAAATGAGCGATTTGCCACAGATTTCTGAAGCTGAATTTGAAGTTATGAAAATCGTATGGAAACATGCACCAATTAGTACCAATGAAATAACAGACAAATTATTACAGACCACAAGCTGGAGCCCAAAAACGATACAAACTCTGATTAAACGCCTTGTAAACAAGGGCGTGCTTACATATGAAAAGCAGAGCCGCGTATTTGTTTATACCCCAGTCGTGAAAGAAAGTGAATATATCGGTCAGGAAAGCAACTCTTTTCTGGAACGTTATTATAATGGGGATATCACTGCCATGCTGTCTGCGTATATAGAAAATGACAGAATGTCTGAAACAGAAATAGACACACTCCGATCCCTTCTTTCCAAGAGGTCAAAAAAAGGAGGCAATGAACGTGGCTAATTTTATGATACACTTTTTATTATGCAATGTGTATATCAGCGGTATCATAGGAATTCTTTTGATTGCCAAGCGGATATTCAAAAACAACCTGTCCAGTCGGATGCAGTATAATCTGTGGTTCCTGCTTGTCGGACTTTTAGCAGTTCCTTTTATACCATTCCGACTAATCGGATTTCCGCAAATCATCTCTTGGCTCGGCTATCTTAGAAATCCCCCTACATCCAATGCAGAAACTGCTATGAGTAAAGCTGTGGGTGCAAATCTGACTGTAAATGCAAATTGGATGAATGACTTTATTCTTTCCGTCAATAGTGAGACACCTTCCATTGCCGGATCCATATTATTAGGAATATGGATTGTGGGCATTCTTACGATGATTGTATTGGTAATAAAGTCCTCTTTCCGCATACTCGCCTTGGAGAAATCTGCCCTCCCTCTTCAGAACCCTGAGGTACGTAGACAGTATAATCACTGCCTGAATGAAATGGGGATTACAAAAGATATTCCTGTCTACAGTACTGCATTTTTGAAATCCCCTATTATTGTGGGGCTTTTGAAACCACGTATTTATCTGCCGATTCATCTAATCTCTGATTATCAAGAATCGGATATGAGATATATGTTGTTACATGAACTGCAACATTACAGACATAAAGATGCCCTTGCCAGTTATCTGATGAACCTTGCCGGAGTGCTTTATTGGTTCAATCCATTTGTCTGGTACGCATTGAAGGAAATGCGTAATGACAGAGAGGTTGCCTGTGACACCTCCGTTTTGGAAATGCTTGAAGAGGATGCTTACGAAGATTATGGCAATACACTTATTAACTTTGCGGAAAAAGTATCTCTTACCCCTTTTCCGTTTGCAGCCGGCCTTGGTGGAAATATGAAGCAAATGAAGCAACGCATTATCAACATTGCATCTTATGAAAAGTCGACATTCCCGAAGAGACTAAAAGGCATGACTTCTTTTATGCTGACCGCTTTTCTTCTCTTGGGACTCGCTCCGATATTATCTACATACGCAGCAGAGGATAGTCACTACCAATGGAAATCCTCTACTGAGAATATTTCCTATGTAGACTTTTCTACATACTTTGAAGAATACGAAGGTAATTTTATTTTATATGATTCGGGAAATGACCTTTGGAGCATACATGATATGGACCATGCCACTTTGCGAGTTGCACCGAACTCCACCTACAAAATATATAATGCTTTGTTCGGATTAGAAAAAGGTGTCATTACACCAGACGATTCCTTTATTGCATGGAATGGAGAAACCTATCCATTTGAAGCATGGAATGCTGATCAGACCTTACAGTCCGCAATGACCTCTTCTGTTAGCTGGTACTTTCAGGAAGTGGACAAACAACTTGGAGCAGCTTCCGTTTACAACTATATTCAGGAAATTGGGTATGGAAATGAAAACATGAGTGGCGATTTCTCCACTTATTGGATGGAATCTTCCTTGGAGATTTCCCCAGTAGAGCAGGTCGAACTTTTAATGAAGCTGCACAATAACAGCTTCGGTTTTGCTCCTGAAAACATCAATGCAGTAAAAGACTCCATCTGCCTTTCCTCTTCTCAAGCCGGAACATTCTATGGAAAAACCGGAACCGGGCATGTGGATGGTCAGGACGTGAACGGATGGTTTATAGGTTTTATTGAAACTGCAGATAATACCTACTTTTTTGCCACAAACATCGGAGCCGATGAAGGTGCTTCCGGAAGTAAAGCAACAGAAATCACCATGTCTATACTATCTGACATGAATATCTGGAAATAGAAAAATCGGGTGAATCGTCTTCTTCTGACATTTGCCCGATTATTCTATTCTCTGTTTAATTGTACGTTATTCTCTTTTATGTATTCGCATATTCGCTACCATTTTACTATTCCATCATTCGCCTCCATACATTTTTTCCCATTCCGCCTCAGTCAAGCGAGGAGTATACCATATTTCCTCATAATTGTCTTCCGATGGTATAATTCGATTGGATACATACTGCACTCCTCCATCCTCTAAAGGACGAACTACCACCTCATGAGCATACACTTTAGAATTCCCCCCATAAGGAAATACCACATTGACCGTAAGTATAATTGTTCCATCACTGTTTTCTGTATACCCAACCACTTCCGAATATGGATATTCTGGACACTCCACTTCATAAAATCCTCTTGGTTTATATTCATAGGTCGCATCCTCTGAACAATAGGTTGTTTTAGACTGCAGTGTCTGGCTGTCAATATTGAAATATGTCATAATGACACGTTCAAATTCTTCCTTTGGAATTCTATAAACAGCACCAACACCCAAATTATCATCTGCAACATAAGGAACATACTCATCATTTACTTTTGGATAGAAAATATCATATGCATCATAGAAATTTAATTCTCCAAAATAATCTTCACTCCAATTTACATGAAACATATTATTCTGTTTGTAACCAATTGGCTGGAGATATTTCCGATTGAGTTCCCTGTATGTTTCATCCAATGGCTGTACTCGTAAAGCAGTGTGTTCCTCTGCCCCGCTTAACGTAAGTACATATCGTTCTTCCGAAAACCAAACTCCTGAAAACATCAAATATCCCTCTTCCGTGTAATTCCAATACTTTGCTTGATAACTTCCTGTAACTTCCCTTTGCATATTTCCATTTTCATATTTGTAATAGCTTCTGACCACATCTACATTCCCATTATTAGTTTTTAAATTATATTTTACAAATCCACCTAAATAACTGACTTCAATGATGGTTATTTCCGCTTCCTCCTTGGCATCCACCATCTTGCAGAATTGGACTACCTGTTCTACTTCTACCATGTTGATTTGATTTCTGCTGTCAACAGCCGGATACCCATTTTCTCCAAGCCGATTTACGATACTGCGAATCATTTCCAAATCAGCAATCTTGTTTTCCTCTTTAGCTTTTTCATAAAGGTCCAGGCAGATGTCTATAATTTTCTCTGCATCCTCCAAAGTATCTTGTTTAAGAACCGGAGTCTCACTTACGGTTTCAGCAACCAGTGTCTCTTCCGGTAGTGTATCACTACACCCCAAAACAGTAAGCATCAGTATAAAACTAATTGCCATTAAACCACTCTTCCAAAACCATCCTGTCTTTTTCCACAACATAACCGCTGCCTCCTCTTCCTTTTACATCTTCTACCATGCTGATAATCAATATAGGACGTTCCAGCGTTTCTTCTGCAGTATAAATGGCAAACCATCCCAATTCAGTACCTGATGTATCATCCTTCGATGCCTTGATTTCTGCTGTACCTGTTTTTCCTGCTAGTACTATGTCATCCCGATGAGCTGCATATCCGGTTCCCTTAGAATCGTTCACTACCTTTTTCGTTCCTTCAAACACCTGGCTTGCAGTTTCATTTGAAAATGCTCCCGGAATCCAATACTCAGCGTTCGCTTCTTTCTGATAGACCAAATAAGGCTTTATGACATTACCTTCATTACAAAAAGCAGAATAGATGCATGCCATATGTAATGGATTCACCAAAACCTGCCCTTGACCGTAACCGCTGTCGGCTAACTGTATTTCTGTCTCAATATGTTCTGTATTGGTATACTGTGATTCTGCCATCTTGATCTCAAATGGCAACATCTCATTGAATCCAAGCCGTGTCAAAGAACTTTCCATTTCCTCCGTACCAATCTTTAATGCTGCTTTTGCAAAATAAATATTATCGGAATAAATCAGGGCATTCTCTAAAATGACAGGCTCATAAGCATGAAGCGTTGTTACATGATATGCTCCCCATGATGCATCCTTTTGCCAGCTTAATCCTACATTTCCGTAATCTTTCATAGGATTGATTGCTCCTGATTCCAAACCAACCGCAGCAGTGATTGGCTTGAATGTAGACCCCGGACACCACAGTTGCCGAAAGCGATTATACATAGGTTTATTCTCGTCCTCATTCAATGCAGTCCATTGCTCATTAGACAATCCCATAATAAAATCGTTATTATCATAAGATGGTGTGCTGACCAAAGCCAACACCTCTCCGGTATACGGGTTCATGGCTACCGAGCAGCTTTTGTCTTCCTTAAACTGCTCATATAACGAAATTTGAAGGTTGGCGTCTATTGTCAACTTTACGTCCTGTCCATGCTGTACCAATATACAGGCTAATTCTTCTTTCTCCTTGCCTTCCGAATTCACAATATAAATTCTGCAACCGTTCTGACCTTTTAGTTCTTTCTCAAACAAGCCTTCCATTCCGCTTCTGCCTATTACACTATTGGCTGTATATCCTTCTCCTGCATGTTCCTCCAAATCTTCTGCAGTAACACTCTGTACATACCCTACCAAATGTGCTGCTCCCTTACCTAATGGATACTCACGAACCTCTAAGTCAGATATCATTACTCCAGGAATCTCCAATAACTTTTCATGCCTTTCTTTTTCCTTTGGCACTTCTTCATCTGGATTGGCAGTTATTAATTCCATTTCTTCTACTCTAGGAATTGTCTTAATTGGTACAAAAGAATCATCTTTTACCCACTGTGCGGACAGTTTCTTTTCTATGACTTCCGGCTCGATTTCTAGTAACTCTGCGATTTTTTGATTTGCTTTAACTCGATCTTTCAGTTTTCCCGGAACAATTCCAACCGATGATGCAACGCCCTTTCCAGCAAGGACACGTTCATTCCTGTCTAAAATCTCTCCTCGGTTTGCCTGTGTGGTAGAAACTCTTACCTTATCTGTAGAGCTTAAATTCGGAAAGATCAGTGAGTCATCCCATTCTAACATATATCCCTCTTCTCCTTCCATGAAACGTGCTTCATTCTCAAAGCTGATATTTCCTGCTACCGTATCAAAGGAAGTCTGGTAAGTTACCGTCTTTTGCTCCTCATCATATGCAATAATTCGGGTCGTCAGATTCTGTACTTCTATGCCTTTATAAATATCCGAATTACGCTTTATAAAATCCTCTTGACTGATGTAGCCCGATGCCTCAATATGGAGCATCGCATACATTTGTTCATACTCCTGCTTTGGAATATAGTTCATGTATTCAACCAAAAGTTCTTCTGGTGTTTTCCAATCATACCCTTTTGTAAACATACCTGCCACACATACTACAGCAGTTATCACAGCTATTCCTATAATAGTACATGCAATCCATAGGAATCTGCTTTTTATTTCCTTTCGTTTAAGTCTGCTTATTCCTTTCATTAATTGACCTCCTTCATCTTGCTTTGCTAATGTGCTCATATTCTATTTTCAATGTTCAAACCTCTCCAATATATTACATTCGTAAGATTTATAAGTAGACAACTTTCTAAGGAATACTTGCTGCACTTGCGTAAATATTACACCCGTAAGATTTATAAGTCAAGTAACTTTATATAAAAAGGCTTCTACCAAAAGGTATCCTATATTTTCATAAATATAATACCTTTAAGCAAAAGCCTATTCATCAGCAGACACAGGGGTATAAACTGAGATATTTTTTTTAATCTTCTTTCTTGGAATTCCATATATTTAAATTATACAGGAAGCCGCTTATCCTTTTTGACGTTCATCCTCCATTGTAGAGGAATGAAACCTTTTGCATAGACTCAATTTATCCCAACATTAAACTCTTAGCGAGCCACGGAACCCCCTAGCACTGTAGTATGAATCAGCTCCATTATGATACACAAAAACAGTATCGTAGCGGCGATCACAAAAGACTGCTCCACCCAGTTCTCTGATATTAGAAGGCGTTCTCACCCAGCTGGATGTCTTTAAATCAAATTCTCCTAGTCTCTGCAGCTCTCGGTATTCTTCTTCTGTTAATATCTCAATGCCCATATCAGTGGCCATACCAATAGCACTGTTTTCTGGTCTGTTTTTCTTCCTTGACAACAAAGCTTCATGATCGTAGCAAACACTTCTGCGCCCCTTTGGACTTTCTTCCGAACAATCATAAAAAATGTATTTTCCTGTTACTTCATCCCAACCAACAACATCTGGTTCACCACCAGTTCTTTCCATTTCGTTCAGTGCCCAAAGTCTTTCTGTATTAGATTCCAACTTGTCCTGAACATCTGCCCATTGAATTCCCATATGTCGATCCATATTTGTATCAAAACGTATCTTTAAAACATGAAGCAGTTCTTGGTATGCCATAGAATCCTCCTAAAATGGTTACTATTAATTTGATTTACTTATTATACCCATTTTTTGAGCTATCATTTCAGAAGAACTGGGGCAAATGTTACTAATCTACTCTTGCTTGATTAACTTTTGTAATCTGGTATAACCCCTACTCTATCAAACTTTCCTTTGTAAAAGCCTGTTAGATAATCGGCATATTTTATATCCCAAACCAGAAGTTCTACTAAACGATTCAAACTGTCCCCAGAATACTGAAGGTTTTATTCAACTTCTTCTATCCCTAAGGTTCACAAGACCTTGCAGTTTTTCCAAAACAGCATGATCATTACCTAATATCTGTGCAAACAACTCTTTGAGCTTCTCCTGCCTTGTCTTGTCAAGCATCATTTTACTAATATGACCGGGTAATTTGTAATTTGTATGGGGACCAACACCCAGTTGCCCCCAAATCTGCAAGCAGGTGTCATGGGTATTAAAATATAGGTCCATGCTTTCGCGTAATCGTATCTGTTCAGTTTCATCTTCCGACTTACGCAGTATCGAGCCAAAGCATTCCGCACCATGCCATCTGGCCTCAACCATGTAACCGGCAATGTTGTTCAGATATTGCGCCACTGCGTGGGCGTTCTCCACACTAATGGAATCGATCATCTGCGGTATCATGGCTTCCAGCACGCTCCGTTCAGGCAGTTGCAGCCGCCCGACCATCCTCTCGAGCAGATCGATGAAATCAAGTGTCTGTGAGGCCTTTCCGGTAACGATGATCGCTTTGCGTAAATTCTTAAACCAATCGGTGATGATAAAAAGTCCATCCTCGGTATATTCTCGTTTATTCGCTGGTTGATATGTCATATGATCCTTGGCATCCAGCCCGAACAGGGTGCCAGTCACACTGTCGAATCCTGTCACGACGCACCATTCTGGGCCGTCGCCCAACTTCATCAAAACGGGCTTGTTCCCACGGATGGATCCCGTTACCTGGCGAAAAATTTCCTGCTCTCCTTTTAACTTATCCAGCCGGATGTAATCAAAACCCCCAGCCTTCATCGCGAAATCAAGCCGGTCCTCAAGCATCGGCGGGGTGATACCTCTGATGTATTTCAGATCGTATTCGTCCGCTTCATTGGGGTCGCTACACATAAGCCCCACGCCTGTCACCGTCAGTAGATGATGGTATAGGTGCAAATGATGCTTGTCGAGGCTAGAGCGCTTGCTCATATCCCCACAATCACCACAACCATTACAATATCTGTGGTTTCTCGCGCAATAGAATGGCGATGTTTCATCATAGTTGTTCAGTTTTAAGAACAGTGTTGTCATGGCGCAAAGCAGTAGATTGCTCTCCACATCCACCCAATAAGGTGCAATGCTGTTAATCAGCACTTCAGGCATAGGTCCCTTTACACCTCCGTCCACACTATACCGATCCTGCCCATCCAGTTCTTCCTTATGAAATGGCGCTCGGCCCTTTATCTCTGGCTCGACAACGTACACACAATAATCCATGACGACCTTACCCTCGTCGTCGGGCATAAAGAACCGTTGTTGGTTATAACTTTCAAACGTCCATTTGCAAGGTTCGCCATCAAAATCCAGCTTCATGGTATAACCGGCCTCCCGAATCTGGGTCAGACAAAGGCTACGAGCGTGTGGAGTAAACAACTCGCCAGTCTCCCTATAGCCATGCAGCCAGCACACTGCAAGGTCACCGGCAGGAATATCTGTACTATCAAAGCCTTCTGGTACCAATGTGTTCTGTGGAAACATCATTCCGATCCAAAAGGTAGTTTCAGCCCCATTGTGATAGCCCGTATTGGGAATTCCCTCGTACCCGGGCAGTACAGGTAATCTGTTCAGCATGTCGAACCAGCCATTCTGGAACCATTCGTTCCATCTATCCATCAATAGGCCGTTGGCATCTAAATCTGCCATTGTATACCGCTTGCCAATGAACCGAATTGCAGGCATTTGCTTGCAGTATAGGTTGGTTACTCTCACCGTATTGTTTTCCTGTTCGTAATTCATTATCACATCTCCTTTGATTGTCATTAAAAAGGAGAGACGGGGAAATATCCTAAGCATTTTATCTTTCTTGCGTGCTACCGAGGGAGATATGCCGTATATTTCCTTGAACGCGCGAGTAAAAGCTTCCGGTGAGTCATAACCGTATTTCAGAGACGTATCAATGACCTTGGCATGGTTATTCTGCAAGTCAAGGGCGGCAAGGCTCATCCGTCTCTTACGAATATACTCGGAGACAGGCATCTCGGTTACAACGGAAAAAGTTCGCTGAAAGCTAGTTACCGATTGGCAGGTTATCTTTGCTATGGTTTCAAGGTCGATATCGCCGCAAAGGTTGTTCTCGATGTAGTCGACCGCACGATTCATACGCTCATGCCAGCTCAATATGTATCCCTCCTTTTCATTTTATCTTATCATGTTGAGACAAAGACTTCCTTGCAGTATCTGTTCTTTTCTGCTAGATAAAACTTCCACATGTGATGGAACGGAAGTTTATTACTACATGCCGAAATTGAATATTTTTAATACAGGTGATATCATAGGTGAGTAAGTGCTCATCAATCAATCCATTCAACACTTCAGTATCCTATCACCACAACCTTCAAATATTATATATACTATACACTCTTCTCTAGTTTTGTATTACAGAATGGCAATAAATATTTTTAGAAAAAATACGTCCGAGTAGAACGTGTCTTTTTGTTTATCAATATAACAATCTATTCCAATTTTTTCAAGTAAAAAAGAGAGTCTAAATCTTTTTTTGGCTCACCGCATCTGTTTATGTGGCAATTTTTTGTGATACTATAAAGCAACGACTCCGCCATCAATCGAAATAACAGCGCCATGAATATAGGAAGATTCATCGCTTAACAAGAAGCAAACGACATCTGCCACTTCATGAGGTTGTCCTAATCTACCCATTGGGACTGCTTCGGCCATTGCTTTAATAGCCTCTTTAGGGAATGCTTTCACCATCGGTGTTTCATTAGTACCTGGAGCAATCGCATTAATTCTGATATTTTCTCTTCCATACTCTCCGGCAATGGTTTTTGTCAGCCCAACAACAGCATGTTTTGTTGCTGAATATGCGCCCAAGGTAGGAATTCCAACCAAACCACCTAGTGAGGCCGTATTGACAATCACTCCACCACCGGTTTTCAGCATTTCATTCACTACAAATTTCAATCCATAGAATACACCCTTAAGATTCACGTCAACAATGGCATTGAATTCCTCTACTGAACATTCTATAGTACGAACTCCAGATCCGGAAATCCCTGCATTGTTAAAAAACAAATCGATTTTTCCAAAGTGGTCAACTGTTTGAGTGACATACCTTTCTACATCCTCAACTTTACTAACATCTGCTTGAATTGGGATTGCATCACCACCCAACTCTTTACAAAGTCGAACTGTCTCTTCCCCGTTTTCTTTGGATAGATCTACTATAGAAATATTTGTCCCTTTCCTCGCCAATTTTAACGCTACTTCTCTTCCAAATCCACTGCCCCCACCTGTAATAATCGCTGTTTTCTTTTGCATATTAAACACTCCTTTACAAATTATTTAAACTAAACATGCCCATAAAAGGCTTTGTTAAATAGTGAGCAATAATTTTATTATTACACTTTTTATAAAAAATAACAGTACTTGTTACTTTTTGAAAAATAGTCGCTGAAAAATTCCCTTCAATGAGATGTATTGGTTTTCTTAACATGTTTAAACACTTCTTCAAATCTGTTCAGAGCTTCGTCTATGACCTCTGGCGTATCCGCAAGAGATGTATACATTCTGCTGCCGGCAAGCGTTACAATTCCGTTTGCCATGTAGGCCGCCCCCATTTTTTCCATGGAGTCCTTTCTTACATACATCATCTTCTTATGCTTTAAAAGTCCAAGTGCTGATTTTATAAAGGACATCGATGAGAAGTCGAAGCTCATCGCACCCGTACATTCCAGATGTACAATAGAACCTTGATTATAGGCAACGAATGGCAATCCATATCTGCCAATCAATTCTACTAATCCATCGCAAAGGCGATCTCCCATCCGGCCCGCTATTTCACAAGCATTTGTTCTTTCAATTTCCTGAATTGCTGTATAACCTGCTAGACAGGAAAGTGGATTAGCCGCCAGAGTTCCTCCTACATAGGCTCTGTGCTTTCCTGTCGCAAGGCCGGCAGCCATAAGCTGTGCATACTCTTTTTTGCCCCCGACACCGCCTGCGGCAGGATATCCTCCTGCAACAACCTTACCAAAGATAGTTAAATCAGGAACTATATCAAAGTATCCCTGTGCTCCGCCGAGCCCAATGCGGAATCCGGTCACTACTTCATCAAAGATCAGCAACGCTCCGTATCTATCACAAAGCGCGCGTACTCCCTTATTATATTCCTTCGCAACCGGTCTTGTTCCGCTTTCAGGTCCTACAGGTTCAAGAATTACAGCAGCGGTGCCACCCGCCAGCCGGTTTCTTCTCAGCATTTTCTCAAGCATATGCAAATCATTTGGACGAACCTCATCTGTGTAGCGGTAAGCACCCGAAGGGATACCATGAGATTCAAGCAAGGCCCTGCTTCCGGGAATTTTAAGGCCGTAAACCATCTGATCCGACCAACCGTGATAAGCGCCGCCTATTTTGATTACATGTTTTTTATTTGTTGCGATTCGTGCAATACGCAGCGAAGCCATTACCGCTTCCGTTCCCGAGCCAAGCATACGAAACATCTCTACATTAGGCATATGCTTGTTAATTTCCCGAGCGATCATAAGCTCCGCTTCATGCAGTAGACCCGTAACTGGCCCGCATTCGTTCAGAAGCTCAATGACCTTTTCTTTGACAACCGGGTAATTACTTCCAAGGATTGTCGGCCCGCCCGCCTGCAGGAAATCAATATACTTGTTTCCGTCCTTGTCGTACAGATATGCTCCCTCCGCTTTTGACATGCACATCGGAAACGGCTTATTAAATGCCAGATTATGCTGAACGCCCCCCGGAATATATTTTTTAGATTCTTCATAAACAGCTTTTGAAGCTTTACACTTCTCATCAAAATATTTCATAACCACGTTGTTATAATAGTTGTCGTCCACCTCCCAGATTTCTTGACTTGTAAGCTTCTCCAGCTTTGCGTTGATTCCCGCGGGATCATCCCATCTACGGATTCCATAATTTTTCATTACCTTGACCTCCTTTTTTAATTGATACGATTGCGCTCTGCATGTTTATTTGTATCAATTGTTTTACCGAATACAAAAAACCTATCGTAAAGATACTCCGTCGTAAGATTAAGAATCATATTGATCACCGTTACTAAATACTCATTCCACCGCAAATCCTCCGCCAAATAATTTCCTAGCAGACCTGTAACAGGCGTGAAGATGCAATAGAATATTGCGACTTTTAACATAGCGACTGGTACATTGGATGCCGACTGAAAAGTAAAATTCCTGTTTAAAGTAAAATTCCAAAGAACCGATAGCATCAGTGCGATGATGTAACAGGGCCAGTAAGTCCATTCCGTCAACTCATTGAGCAGCGCAAAAACACTTAACTCGATGACCCCAGCTGAAACTGAAAACAAGAAAAACTTCAAAATGCGTAGAATTTCTTTTTTCTTTTCTATATTCATAGGCTTCTCCTAGCTTTTTTGCTTTGAATACTTCTTTTGATAAACAAGCTTCATTAAAGCTGCGTCAATGACGCCGATTCTCGCTTTTACGTTCAATGCAGTCGCATGGATGCTGCAAACCGCCGCCTTATCTGTCAGCAACCCAAGGGCTGTCGTATCATCCTCAGATTCCGATCTCACAACAGCTCCGACGCCTGGCACTAGCACGGCATTCGCTTTTTCAAGGGTATGGATGATTTTCGCCGTTTTACTGCCCGATACCACGGGGATTTTCCTGCCAATCATCTGGGCCATATCATCCACCTGTGCATAAATAGGGACTCCCCTGTTGGCGCATATAACAGTAGCAGGGGTCTGCAGCATAGCTGCATATTGGAATTTTTCTCTTACCGCGCTTAATAGTGCCTCTGCCTCATTGGCCTTTGCTCCCTGTGTCACTTCAAAGCTACCTTTGATATTTCTTTTACAGATTCCCTCCAAAAGGATAGCCTTGTTCATCGTCTCTTCCTGAGTGCCTCCGCATATCAGAACGCCATGGTGAATCATAAATACGACCTTTGCTCCGGTTTGGAGAGCTGCCTTTACCGCATTTGTTAATTTTTTCATTCCAGGAAGCCCATAGTCCGATATCTCAATGCCGCCTAGCGTTTTCTTTTCTTTCTCCGTTATATCCATATGTGGAAAACCTGCCAGACCCAGAGCTGTAGCATAGGTCTGATGCGTATGTATCACAAAGTTCACCTCTGAAAACACCTGATACGCGGCAATGTGAACCCGTCTTTCCCCGGAGGGCTTATGGATGCCCTGCCACTCTCCGGTCGAAAGGTTCATCTTTACAATGTCCTCTTCCCCTGTTTTCGTATAATCGAGTCCGCTGGGCGTAATAACAAAGCTGTCCGTATCCAGTCTGCAGCTTATATTTCCCCAGGTTCTGGCCACAAGTCCCGTTTTAAGTAACTCCCTGCCGGTGTCCACCAGCAGCTTTCTCGCTTTCCTTTCTTCCATTTCTCACACCTCCCTTTCATAACCATTCATCATAGCATAATTTTTTTTATTCGTTTTATATAGCTTTTTAAATACCTCATAATTTTTGTCGTATATCTTTTTGTTGTCCTTATCAGGCAGATACCGATTCTTCACAGGAACAAAATCCTTAATTGACGCTATTTCCGGCAGGCTGCCATTACCCACGGCTACCAGCATAGCAGCGCCTACAGCGCCCGCATCCTTTGTGGCCTCGATGGTTTCGACGGCCCTTCCCGTAATATCCGAAAGGATCTGGCAAGTGATACCCGACAATGCACCTCCTCCGACAAAGCGTATTGTCTGGGAAGTCTTGATCTTTTTGTCCTGACATTCAAGCATCCAGCGAAGGTGGAAGCAAATTCCCTCCAGCACAGCTCTGATCAGTTCCGTCTTACCTGTTTCAAGCTTTACATTAAAAAATATTCCAGCCGCGTCGGGATCTTCAAAGGGGCACCGGTTTCCGTGAAGCCATGGTGTAAAAATTACACCACCTGCACCCGGTCCTATTTTTGAAATGGTATCCGACATATAATCATAAAGGCTTTCATATACGTGTTCCGTGCTCTCCGTAATATTAGTCTTTTTTAAGTAGATTCCGATTTCATCCAGAACCAAATGTTCCTTTACCCATTCAAAGCATTTTCCCGCCGTTTCCATTTCCGCAAAATAATTATATTTTCCGGATTCCACGCCAATGATACCGGCAATCATCGCAAAAATATCCACGACCTGCTTATCAATCACCGTATTGACCCAACCCGATGTTCCGCAATAAATATGCGTATCACCAACATTAATGCATCCTGCGCCGACACCGATCAGGGTCGCATCGCCACCCCCGCCGTAAACCGGAATCCCTGTCTTCAGTCCTAAGTCCTGTGCCGCCTTTCGGGTAAGCACTCCCGCCTGGTCCGAACAGTTGATCACCTCCGGAAGGTGCTTGGGATTTACGCCATACATTTTGCAAAGTTCCTTGTTCCAGCCCCACTTTCCGGATCTTGTATCATAGAGAAAAGTGGCGTATGCGGAATCTTTTGTCATAATAAATTGATCCGTGCAACGGCAAATTAAATAATCCTTTACATCCAGCCATTTATGTACCCTAGAAAAGAGCTCCGGTTGATGATTTTAAACCCATTTGTATTTCCAGATAGGATCCTTTACGCTAGTAGGCGCGGCATGAGTGATGATTAGGCTTTTTACAAGTTTATGTATGCTGACACCGGAGATGGTAAGACCATGCCCCTGGCACGCTTTCATTTCCGAAGCTGCTCTCTGATCCATATAGCTCATCGGCCGCCTAAGGACATTTCCCTTATCGTCCACAAGTACCAGTCCCTGCATCTGGGAGCAAAAGGAAATACCGCCGGTCTGTTCCGGGCTAATATCCGTTTTGGTAAAAAGTTCACGTGTGGTAGCGCACATCGCACTCCACCATTCCTCCGCGTCCTGTTCCGCTCCGCCGTTTTCTATAATATATAATTCATATACTCCATATGCGCTGGCAATCAATTTCAGCGTTTCTCCGATAGCAAAAAGGCAAGTTTTCACCCCCGTAGTTCCAAAGTCATAAGCGATTACATACAGCAAAGCCTTCTCCTTTCTGAAATTTCATCCCAGTTTATTGTCGGAGGCCCAATGTAGCGCCAATAAACCCGATGAATTCTTCCGCTACTTTTTCATCATTTTCTAGAACATCTTCCCCACAGAATATTTTCATTCTTTCTCTGTAGTAGTCGCAGCTATAGGAAAATTGCAGCATCATTAACAGGTTATCAAAAAAGAAGGCAAGTATATGAGAATCGATGTTAATAGATGTTTCTCCCGACCGCTTTGCTTTTTCCATTAATTGCTCATATACCATCGCTGTACAAGATTCTATTTCCTTAGCCAATACAGCGGCATACCGCTTGCAGCTTCCCGATGTGATCTCGTTGTACATCACATTGTAGTTTTTATGCTTTTTGGAATGATCCTGCAAAGCATAAACGACCCGCCTGATGCACGTCATCACATCTGTCTCGTCCGAAACCGAATCTCTTAAAACCTGCTCCAAAAGCTTCAGGCTGTGACGTACACATGCCAAAAAAAAATGGTCCTTATCTCTGTAATATTTGTAGATCACTCCTACGCTGACGCCGGATTTTTTTGCTATTACATTGATATTTGCACGATCCAGACCGTTGTTGGCAAATTCATCAATTCCAGTTTCTAGAATGGTATGTAAAGTATCATCATCCAGTTTTTTATACATCTCTTCACCCATTTATAAAATTTTTATATGACGTGAGCCACCGTTCACACTTTGATTTCATTATACTCCCAATATTTTACATTTTCAATACTCATTGCTATTTCTTTGCCTTGAATTTTGCACTATTATATTACTACCAAGTTAACATCCTTACCCCCTTCAACTGCATCCGATAGGCAACGGTTGACGATAGATCATACCCTTAGATAAAAAACAGGCTAGAACATTATCTGCCGGAAGTGGTAAAATAAAGCCAAAAGCTGCATTAACTATGAAAATAACTTCGGTTATATTAAGTGCAACGTCCGGCTCTATTAATACTTTCCACCGGAAATCCGTACACAGTAAAGAAACTTTAGGTAATGCAAGACTTCGCCTCATTATGGTGATAAATTATTATTTATTTTTGTAACCTTTCCGATCTTTCATTTGTACTATTAGTGAAAGGCCTTTCATAAACATAAGCTAAAGGAGCGCTCATGAAACAACCAATACAAGAACTGATTGAATGTTATCAGAACAACCTATATGCAGTAGCGTTTAATGTATGCAAAAATGCTGAGGATGCGGAAGATGTTGTTCAAGATACGTTTATTCAGTATCACACATCAAAAAAAGATTTTGAAAATGAGCAACACATACGTGCATGGCTGATACGGGTGACAATCAACAAAGCAAAAAATATGAATCACACTTTCTGGCGACAAAATAAAATGTCTTTAGAAGATTACATGGAAACCTTAACCTTTGAAACGCCGGAATCTGAATACCTTTTTGAAACAGTTATGAGACTTCCGAAAAAGTATCGCATCGTCATTCATCTGTATTATTATGAGGATTATATCATCCGGGAAATTGCAGATATCTTAAAAATATCAGAAAGCAATGTTAAAGTCAGGCTATCGCGCGGAAGAATGATGCTCAAAGAATCATTAAAGGAGGAATGGAAAGTTGACGAATAAAGAAAAATATAAGCAGACTTTTTCAGTATTACAAACCTCCGATAACTTTTCTTTGGAGGTAGAAAAAATGGCTATGCTAAATAAAAAAAGGAAACTGAAAACTGCAGCTGCTGTCGTTGCATGCTTAATACTTGTTGCTGGCAGCGGAACTGTATATGCTGCAAATCTAGGAGGAATTCAACGAACTATCCAGCTTTGGATACATGGTGATCAAACAGATGCAGAAATAACATTTAATTCTGATGGTTCATATAACATGTCTTATCAGGATGAAAATGGGAGAATTTCTGAAGCAGGAGGTGGAGGAGTCTCCATAGAAGAAGATGGAAGCGAACGAGCATTAACAGAGGAAGAGTTAATGGATCACCTCGATGATCCAGATGTAGAATACGAAGAAGATGGTACCGTATGGGTATATTATTATGATCAAAAAATCGATATCACTAACAAGTTTGAAGATGAAGTATGTTATGTAAAAGTATCAAATGGAGACGAAACCCTTTATATGACTATTAAATATCAAAATGGCTGGAGTACAAGTCCAAATAAATACATTTCCCCGTTAAGCTTCGATTAGTTTATTTAGTATAATAACTTTTGACTTATAAAGCCACATCAGACAGATGTGGCTTTTCTCCTTATATTAGCTTAGAATAGTAACACAAAAAAACCTTTTATCAGACCTTTCAACTCAACCCTAACTAATTTCAATTATTCTATATTTCGACTTCCGTTAAGGTTAAATTCATTGCTCTCCCTCCGACTTTGACCTCAAAAATTTTATTTTCCTTTATAGCTAAAGACACTCGTATTTCAGATGGCCTTTTCATAGAATAACCTTGCTCTAAAATAATGTGTGAAGCTTGCTCTTCGTTGATTATTCCATAGTGGTACAAATAACAACCAAGTGCACCACTTGATGTTCCTGTTGCAGATTCCTCCGGGATACCGTATAAGGGAGCAATTGCATTATGGCATAATATGACATGATTCATCAACTACTTCAGTATGCCTTTTTACTGTGATTCTGATGACCATTTTTTTATTTTGCGAGATTGATTGATACTTTAGCTCCTTCTATTTCGACTCTGTTTTCAATTTCCAGTATTCCCTTATGCATTTCTACAACTTTTTTTGCAAAATTCAATCCTAAACCATAATTGTGATTTGTTCGAGAAGTGTCTTCTGTGAAAAACTCTTGAGTAGCTTTTTTCAAACTTTCCTCAGAAAATCCTTTTCCATAGTCGTTTATCTCAAAAATAATATGAGTTTCATTTTCTGACATAACCACATCAATGTGGCTGTTTTTATAGGAATATCGTACCGCGTTATCAATAATATTAATGATCGCTCGTTTTAAAAGCTCCTTGTCTATATAGATAGAATCGCATTTTACATAGTTTTGTAAATTAAATTTAATATTTTTTGTTTTACAAAGTGGTAATGCATCCGCAGTGACATCGTTTATAAAATCCTTTAACCGAACAAGTTCTAGGTTAAAGGATAAGGACTCGTTATTAACAACGCCCATTAACAATTCTAAATACTTTTCAATCGTATTGGAACTTGTTTGAATGTAAGAAATCAATTCTTTGTTTTCTTTCGAACATTCTTCTTCCAGTAACAGCTCTGCATTACCTTTAATAATAGTCAATGGTGTTTTAATATCATGAGCAAGTGCTGAAAGCTGCGATTTTCTTTGCTGTTCATTGTCCCACTGCTTGTTTAATGAAACAGTTAAAGCTTCTTTTAGTTTGTCAATCGCATACAAAGATGAATTGAATTCTAATATTTTTGTAGGTTTAATTTCAAAATCCAAGTCCCTGGTTTCTATCTTTTCTGTAGCTACAATAATGGGTAATAAATTTTGTTTCAATTTTCTGCTGAATTTTAAAGCCGTAATAATAGCGAACAGAACAATAAATATTATAAGAATAAGCAGTACTATTAGTTCTGGATTAGGAATTGCTTTATGAAGTAATGGATTACTAAAATGCGCCAGCATATCATACTTAATAAAAAGTATGTTGCCGTTTGCCTGCGTTATTTCTTTGTAAATTACATGATATGATCTTTTGCCACTCAACATACATGACCTTATTTTTTCAATATCCCTTTTACTCATATTGCTATCTATAATGTCACCGGTATCATCGATAAGAATATAGCTACAATAAAGTGGTAATAAGTTTTTATCAAAATTCTCTCTAAGAGTTTCTTCTAATTGATTTAATTTAACCTCGGTATAATTAGCCTGCAAAACAAAACCTGATTGAAAGGATAGAGATACCATTATAATCATTGTAATTATCAAAGATATAATCGCAATCGAAAGTCCAATTAAATGTTCTAAGAACAATCTGAATATTGAAATAGTTTTTTTCTTTCTTATTTCCATTTGTATCCCACTCCCCAAACCGTCTCAATTGGGCAATCAATTATATTACTGATTTTACTTCTGATATTTTTTATATGGACACGAATTGAGGAAATATCACTTTCAGAATTAAAACCAAAAACTTTCTCCAACATATGTTCAAGTGAAAAGACTTGACCTTTATTTCTTGCCAATAATTCGCAAATCTCATATTCACTTTTGGTTAAAGGTATCCGATTATTTTTAACTGTTACTGTCTTTTCTGACAAATCAAAAACACAATGATCTAAAATTAAGCTTTGATGTTTATCCCTATGTTCTCTGCGAATGTGTGCATTTACTCTTGCTCTAAGCTCAGAAATACCAAAAGGTTTTTTTATATAATCGTCACCACCAACCAAAAAACCATCTACAATATCTTCTTCCATTGTTTTTGCGGTTAAAAACACAATTGGACAATCTATAATATTTCTTTTTTCTTTACAAAAAGTTATGCCATCCAACTGTGGCATCATGATATCAAGCAGAATCAAATCTACATTATTAATAATACTTTTTGTAACTTCACATGCAGAATTTTTTGTTATAATAAAATGACCATCTCTTGTAAGTGCAGTTTCAATCATCTTACAAATTGCAATATCATCATCAATAACAAGAATCCGAGCCATAGTATCCCTCCTTTAATCTTCTGATTTTCTTCCCTCCCATTTGTTAAACACTGATATGAGCAAAACTGTAAAAGCCAAGGAAAATAATAAAATAAATATCACACTTTGTATTATACCATTATATTTTATAAATTCTATCTTCGTTAAACTTGACATAAGTAGACTTTCAGAAAATCGTGCTACTATTCCCCAGGGAAGATACCACCAAATGCCATCACCAAGTCCTGTTAAAAGCAATGCACTAATTAGGCTGCCTACGATACCGAGCCCTATGCTGAAACCTTTTCCAAAGAGAAAACTGACGATATATTGCAGTAAATATAGTGGAAGAACACTTATTAATAATAGAATAGCAGTTGTAACATAAAACAGCAGATTAAATGTTGTATATCCCATACCCATAAATCCCACACCAAAACCCACCAAAGCAAGCAGTACGGAAGAAAAACCAAATAGAACAAGTAATATCAGCTTACTGATATGCGGAATAGATTTCGAATTTGCTGCCATTAAAAGCGATTGAAACCCTCCTGCTTTTTGTTCTGTCTCTGCCATAACAGAAGTTATTATTCCGATTAAAACAGGAAAAGTAACAGATAAAGTTTGTATATATCCCGACAATTTATTCATTTCATCCCATAGGGAAAATGAATAATACCATAAAAACAAGATAATTCCTATAACTGGAATGACTAAATGAATAAGCCATAAGGGAGTGTGTAAAATCTTATATAAATCTGATTTTAGATTAGTATAAAGATTCATTTATTTTACCTCCCGTTTATTAAACCACAATGTAGTTATAAAGGAAAAAACAAAAAATAGTACTGCTGTTATTACAATGCCTGTTAAGATAACTCGATTATCACTTAAATGATGTCCTACCGGAAGGGGTAAGCCATTTGGCATGACTTTAATAATTGGGCACATGAGTCTTGCAGGAATGGCAAAAGGAACAAACCATAATTTTGTTGCGGCAAAAAAAATGCCGAAGCCCATATTACAGGCCAAACTAATTATAATCGAGGAAAAAGAACCTGCTATTTCACTGATAAACATGAAAATAGGTATTTGCCACGCAAAAGTTAAGAACAACACAAAGCTTGCGGTTAAACTATCTGTAAAAGGTACATGGATGCCGAAAAATACCCCCATTACTATCATGAAAAGGAAAAATATTAGATTTACAAACAGTAACAAAATTGTATTCATGAAAATCTGTGAAAGCCACAATTTTTTCTTGTTGATACATACAGCAAACAGCCCATGTCGATTATGCTTTTTCTCTGCTGTGACAGTAAATGCTGCAATCATAGAAAGTGAACCAGGAAGAATAAGCGTATACCACCAGTTAAATGCACCTTCCATAAAATAACGCCCACCCATAAGAATAATTACCAGAGCAATAGGGATAAGAGGACTTAACCAAAGTATTTTTAAAGTAAAACAACGCTTTTGTTTTAGAAATTCAGATTTTAAATAATTAACCATTATAAGCACCTGACTTTCTTACAACCTCCATAAATAGACTTTCTAAATCCTCGTTTTTATGAATTGTGTCTTCGTACCAAAGCCTGCCATTAGCAATAATACCTATATCGTCCGCTATTTGTTCCACCTCTGATAATATATGGCTTGATAAGATAACAGTTATGCCTTTTTGCGGAAACGATAAAATGAGTTCTCTTAAATCCTGTATGCCGATAGGATCAAGTCCATTTGTAGGTTCATCAAGAATTAACAGGGTAGGATTATTTAAAAGTGCAATAGCAATCCCCAATCTTTGTTTCATACCCATTGAAAAATGTCCTGCCTTTTTCTTTCCAGTATTGGAAAGCTCCACAGTTTTTAGCACTTCCTCAATTCTGTTGTTTGGCAAATTGTATAGCAGGGCTCTAACTTTTAGATTTTCAAAGGCTGTTAAATTTTCATAAATAGGTGGCATTTCAATTAATGCACCTATATTTATCAAATCTTTTCTTTTCCAAATCTTTCCTTCAAAATAAATCTCACCTGAAGATGGATTTATCATACCTGTTATCATTTTAAGCAATGTAGATTTGCCTGCTCCATTAGGTCCAAGTAGACCGTAAATACTGTTTTTTCTAACGGTAATTGAAATATTGTCGTTGGCCTTTTGCTTTTTAAAGTATTTGCATAAATCCTTTGTAGTCAATATTTTATCCATAAATATCCTCTTTTCTTTGTAATAATACAAGGATAAGAGATATTTATAAAGAAAGTATAAAGATTTAAGAATCTGTTTTCACTCGTAAAGTTCTATGACTGTGTTGCTGTCCTTGATGATACTGGCGGTCAGTTTGTGAACTTTACAATGGTGTTTGTTCCGAAAAAGGAGGGCAAAAATAAATAAGAAATGAAATATTCATATATTTATGGTAGAATAACTATATGATAAATTTGTATTTGAGTGGGGGGAAGCAGCGAATATGAAAAGATATATTGCGTTTTTGCGTGGTATCAATATAAGTGGTAAAAACAAGGTTCCAATGGCAGAATTAAAGAAAGGCTTTGAAGAACTTGGGTTTAGAGAAGTTAAGACATATCTGAACAGTGGCAATGTGATTTATTCAAGTAATGGAAATGACATAGGGAGTTTTACAAAGCAGATTGAAACAATGATAAAAAATCAATTTGATTTGGATATTCCTGTTTTTGTCATATTAAAAGAAGAACTTGAGGTCATTTTGCGTAATGCACCTGACTGGTGGGGCAAAGAAAATAAGGAAATCTATGATAACCTAATTTTTATTATGCCTCCAGCTACATTTGCTGAAGTATTCAACGAGATGGGAGAACCCAAGGAAGAATTAGAAAAGATAAAAGATTACAAAAAAGCGGTTTTCTGGTCTTTCAGTCGAAAAGATTATCAAAAAACAAACTGGTGGTCAAAGACGGCAAGTGCAAACATCAGCAACAAGCTGACAATAAGAACGGCAAACACCGTCAGGAAGTTAGTCGGATTGTAATTACTTTCCAAATTCCAGTTTGTAAAACTGAATATTCACCCTTAAAGAGCAATCATTTTATTATGGTTGCTCTTTTCTCATGCCCAAAAACAGAAAGGAGTGCTAAATTAAATGGCTTATCGGAATTAAAGATATCTATTGTGTCTACGTGTTCCTATAATGACTCTGCCATCATCTTCTTCATAAAGCTTTTTGATATAATCATGCATACTGATACGGATATCATAGTATTTCTTCATGATCTTATAATTGTCTTCCCCATAACTCCAAAGTTCATTTGGCTGGCGCATACGCAGTACAGCTGAATATACTGCGAACTGATACCAAGGTTTTAGGGAACATTTCAATCGATATAAGTAAGGAATGATTTCATATTTATTTTAATAATTCGATTAATTCGTATACTCTATCTCTAGTAAGTTCTGCACCCTTTAAGAATTCTACCATTGGACGCATGCTTCCACCTTCGTATTCAGATCCTGCTTTTTTTACTTGATTTTCTTTCTTAACAATCCATTCCTTTTGTACGTATGTTAATTTATCCATTGCATCTTTATCTAAAGTATCTTTTAAATATCCCCATACTTTATTAATTTCATCATCCCATAATACATAGATATCTTTTGCTAAGAGATTCATTTCTGATTGATTTAAATCTTCATTTATTAGTCGATTATTCATTTCCTCAGATTGTTTTTCAATTTCTTCAACTTCTGCCGTAATATATGTTTCTGTGTTATCTCCCTCTATTTCATCTATCACATAGCTAGAAAATCCACTTTCAGTTTCTACATTGTACAAACCATAAAATGGTAAACATTCATCTTTCACATCACTTAACTCCATGTAACCAACCCAACTTCTAAAAGCTTCAGGCAATTCTTTTAATGGAGCTTGTGTTGTGTAGATATAAATTTCTTTTGCATCATCTAATCCATATGGTTCACTATAAATATATTTGATTCCATCAATTATTTCTTCACTTCCTACTTCTTTCTCAAGTTTAATAGATTCAATTGTCATGGAATAAGTATAATCATTTACTCTCTTTGGTGTTGTAAATTCACCTTCAAATGTCGATGAATAAATAATTCCGTTTGGATAGCCTTCTCCAGTATCCCCCATATCAGAATCAGAATAGTATCCTTTGAAAGATCCATCTTCATTAATATTTAATATTGTTTGCCACGCACCAGCTCCACTAGAAAATACAAATTGATACTTTGATAATTCAAGGAATTGAATTGTCGATTCCTCATTGTTATTCTCTACTAGGTTTGGTGTAACTTCTGCTACATTTGATTCCACTGCTTTAATATCATCTGTATTAGTATTCTCTGTTGTTTTGCTATCTACTATTTGATTGTTCTTTGTATTTGTATTAATTGAAGTTGTATTCTTACTCTGACAACCTGTAAATAATACTACGGTACTACTTACTGCTACCAATAATAATAACTTACGTTTACGAATATATTTTTCTAACTTTTTTATATCTGTATTAGATTCTAAGTATTTTTTCTTCATATGCTTACTCCTTGGTTTTCATTTATTATCCTACTTATTCTATTGTTATTCTCATAAATAACAACATATTTTATCCTTATATTCTACCAATAAAAATTCAAATTACAATAATATATTGAATATTTAAAATAAAAGTAATAGAAATGTAAAAATATATACAAGTCCTTAACTTTATACAAATTACACATTGTAGACGGAAAGTTACACCTTACCAATGTTTAGGATACTTTTGAAACCAAAAAAAGATTTCCAGCAATCAGCTACTCTAACTGAAAGTGTGGAAACCTTTGAATTAATCCTTTATTAATGGAGCCGTTGTATCACGTAACAGTCTTGAATATACTACAGAATATATCAACTTTCCATTTACAAATTCTGATTTCATTAAATCTACTTTATTTATTGCAATTTCTAATTTCCCCAAAATATCGTCAAGTTCTTTGGTATTAAAACTACCCTTCAATTTAACTTTTCTGCCTATAGTTATATGAGGATTATATTCTCTATCTTCTAACACAAAGCTTTTATCTATTAAACTTTGGTGTAATTTATTATTTATATTAAGCAACGTATCATTATCTTCTATTCCTAACCAATAGATGTTTCCTTCACGTCTCTTAAAATATCCTATTTTAGTTAAACTAAATGTAAATGCCCCAAATTCAAGTTCGTCCATTATTTCTTTAATCAAATCCAATCTATTGTTCTGAATCTCTCCTATAAATTCTACTGTGAGATGTATATGTTCTTCATTTACAAATTTGCCTTGAATGGAATTTGATTTAACCTTATTAATTACCTCATTAATTTGAGCTTTTACCTCATTCTAACTCGAAGTGCTCCCACAAAGTCGCATAAATCAACGGTATTTTGCCCCTAATGCGTAACACGAGGATAAAAAAACAGACGCTCACTTCTGAACGTACAGAAAGAAGGGGTACTGCTTTCACAATACCCCTTTAATCATATAATATTTAAGTATTAAACTCCAAAAATGTTTGCTGCATTTTTCATGTTTTCAATGATAGCAACACTAAATGGGCAGCGTGTCTCACAGCTTCCGCAGGCTATACAATCTGAACCATGAAATGAAAGCTCCTTATAATGTTGAACTATACTAGGTGGAAGAGCGTTTGGAGTAAGTCTTGCTATATCGAAATATTTCGTAACGGTTGCAATATCAATATTACTTGGACAAGGTTGGCAATGATTACAATACATACATTTTCCTTTATAGCTCTCTTCATATGTACTGATGACTGTACTGTAATCTTTCTCCTCATCTGTCGCTGTGAAATACCTTACTGCCGCTTCAATTTCTGCCCTACTTTGACAACCTAATAGAACACTTGATACGGCCGGACGTGAAAGAGCATAATGAATACACTGCTCTGGTGTAAGTGCATCTAAAAAGGGAGAGTGTTCCTTAGAGAGAAGTTTTCCCGCACCAAAGGTTTTCATAACTGTAATTCCTGTGCCACGGCTTTCACATAGTCTATATAGTTCCGTCCTTAAAGTGTCTAAAGTAACTAATGTCTGTTTGTTAAAATCACTATCCAATGCCTCAAAGATACTTTTATCTCCGGGCACAAGATCAAAAGCCGGGTTAATACTAAATAATAGTACTTCAACAAGTCCTGTCTCAATAACCTTCTTAGCTATAATCGGATTATGGGAACTTGCACCTATAGCGCGAATGACTCCACTCTTTTTAAGATCCTTAACGTAGTCAATGATTCCTGTATGGAATACCCCATTATAATCATCCTCTGAATCTATAAAGAAAAGCATCCCTACATCAATATAGTCCGTTTTTAGATCCTGCAATAAATTATCAAAATAGCGTTTACAAGTATCTAAATCGCGACTAATATCGTATTGTTGATTTAGATCCACCGAGCAAATATGGCCCTGAATAATAACATCCTTTCTTCGGTTTCCCAGCGCTTTTCCAATGTTCCTCCTGATTTCATGTCCAGGCATAAAAACATCCATAATATTGATACCATTTTCCAAGGCTGCTTCAATTGTTTCTTCTACCTGCGCATACGGTTTTCCATCGAGGTGCTCAGCACCAAGTCCGACGGCGCTCACCTCTAGGTTAGTATTTCCAAGTTTACGATATTCCATTTTCATCCTCCTATCTATTTCGTAGAAATAATTCTCAACTATATTAATTATACCACAATAATTACTAAATTTCATCAGCAATCAATCTTTTGATAATTTTTGTGGTTTCCGAAGTTATTAATAGAAATTCAGAAGCTAAAAAGAATCTCGCCGCTTTATAGAGTGGAGTGCATTTATAGGAGTATGCTGCGTAAAATCAAGGATTTCTAGGTATTTGCTCTGCATAGCAACACACAGCTATCCACATGCCTTGAACGGTCAAAAAAGGGACTTTCTCACATGCTTACTTAGTGAGATTCTATCAAACATATGATATAACGAGGATAATACAAAACATGTTTATTTCTTTGATGATACAGGGGGCGTAACTGGATAGCTTATATTCGTTCAAATACCGGAGAGTATTCGATTGGTGCATCAACTGATACCGTTATGCCGCCGGTATACTTTTCTCCGGTAGAGGTCAATATCCACTCACCGGCAGGGAGATATAAGTCTCTCTTGAATTCATTCAAATGAAGAATCGGCGCTACAAGATATTTGTCACCAAACATATACTGATCCTGAAGTTCCCAACATTTCTCATCTTCAGGAAATTCATAGAACATGGTACGAATCAATGGAGAGCCATTCGTATGAGCTTCTTCATAAAGCTTTTTGATATAATCATGCATACTGATACGGATATCATAGTATTTCTTCATAATCTTATAATTGTCTTCCCCATAACTCCAAAGTTCATTTGGCTGGCCTGTATGAAGGTAGCCGCCACCCCAGTCTCTATTATCCAACGGTGGAATGTTGTAAGGACCTCTGTCGCCGTGCATACGCATTACAGCAGAATATACTGCGAACTGATACCAACGGATTAGGAGCTGTCTGAAATCAGGATCATTTACATCATCTGTCATGAAGCCACCGATATCTGTCGTCCACCATGGAATACCTGCAAGTCCCATGTTCAAACCGCACTGCAGCTGATCAGCAAAGGCTTCAAAGGTACTTGGCACGTCACCGGACCAGACCACATTCCCATACTTCTGGGAACCGGCCCAAGCACAACGAAGCAGATTTACAACAGGCTTATTATCCTTACTCATCTCATCATAAAATAAGCGACTGTACATTTGAGGATACATATTGCTGATACTCAATGCAGGTCCATCACAATATCTGTAATTCTCAAAATCATACACACCATAATCCGGTTCAGAGTTATCCAGCCAGAAAGCATCGATGCCGAAATCGTAGTAATTTTTCTTGCATACTTCCCATACATACTTACGTGTCTCAGGATTGAAAGGGTCGATTTCCACACAGTCTCCCTGATAATCGTAGGTCTGTGCAGTGCCACGCTCTGTCTTGATTAGAAGTCCTCTTTCCATCATCGGACCAAAGTTTTCACTCTTACGATCCACAGAAGGCCATACAGATACGATAACCTTGATCCCCATAGAGTGAAGCTCATCAACCATAGCCTTAGGATTCGGCCAGTACTGTGTATCGAATTTCCAGTCACCTTGTACTGTCCAATGGAAAAAGTCAATGACGATCTGGTCAATTTTAATGCCTTCCTTCTGATACTGACGAGCAACAGTCAGAACCTCATCCTGGGTTCTATAACGCAGCTTGCATTGCCAAAGCCCCATCAGATCTTCCGGAAACATGTCAGCGTGACCGGTAACTGCGGTATAGTTTGCCAGAATCTGCTTTGGTGTATCTGCCACAGTGATCCAGTAATCCATCTCCTTGGTAGATCTTGCAATCCACTCTGTATAGTTCTTACCAAAGGTTACACGACCAACAGCCGGGTTGTTCCAAAGGAAGCCGTATCCTAAGGAAGATACAGCAAAAGGAACAGAAATCTGAGAATTACGCTGAGCCAATTCCAATACACAGCCCTTAAGGTCCATATCATTTTGTTGATATTGGCCCATACCAAAGATTTTCTCACCTTTATTACTTTCAAATTTTACATTCAAAGAATAATCGCTTCCACCAATGATTCCCTTCCACTCGCGGTTAATCACTTTCAAGCAACGGCTCTCTTTAGAAATGGTTCCATCATACATACGGAAATATTCACGAAGGAACAACTTGTCATCTTTATAAAACGAAATGATACCCACAAAATTCACAACTACCTTAATACGACCATTCGTGATTGTAGCAATCTCCCTCTGATCAATGGTTCCATCTCCAACCCAATGATCTTCCTTTTCAATCTTTACACTGCTATATATATTGTCAACATTTTCTGTCAGCGCCCAATTATTTCCATTAAGCTTGCCAAGCATGGTGGTACGTACTCTGACAGATTCCTTACCCCAGGCTTCGATTCGCCCCATTTCACCATTTTGGTAAAACACCAATGCCCCATTGTCATCTAAAAATTTCATAGTACATCCTCCTTATGTCAATTGATTTTTTGGATTACAATGATATAATACTCTATAAACAGTTACATTTCTTCTGAAATACTATATATTTTTGATACTATTCTATGATTTTAGTTGTAATTTGGGTTGTTATGCATGGAGGTCAGATATGAAATATACGATAATTGCATCACTCGATAATAAAGAACAGCGCCAGCACAGTTCTTCATTGGTTCCCTACAGTATCTATGAATGCCATATACCAAATTCTTTTCCCAACGTGCCTATGCACTGGCATAACGAGTTTGAAATTGATTATGTATTGCAGGGAAAGGGTGACTTCATCTGTGGAGACGAACACTTTCCTGTAAGCCACGGGGACGTGATTATGATTGCCCCCAATATGCTGCATGCCGCCTACCCTTCTTCCAACATGAATCTGCATTATATTGCCTTTGTATTTCACGCCAACATGCTCGGGCTTGAAAGCAATGATCGCAGTAGTACCCATTGTGTACGCCCTCTTATCACAGGACAACTGCGCGTAAATATGAAATATGACTCAAGCCACCCGGATTATTCGGTCATACACTCCCTAACAGAGACAATCATAAGCTGTGCAAACAAAAACAATCCATATGATGACCTTTTATTAAAAAGCATTCTATTGCAACTTTACTGGTATTTTGAAAAAAACGAAAATCTGTCTTCCTTTCAGGGCGACGATATCAGTTATTCTTCCCTAATCCGTCCGGCTCTGGAGCATATAACCTATTGCTATATGGATTCCATCACAATCAACGAGCTTGCCGCTAAATGTGCCATCAGTTCAAGTCACTTCATGAACTCCTTTAAAAAAGCCGTTGGCTGCAGTGCGATTGAATTTCTGACCCATCTCAGGATCAAAGCCGCATGCACAGCGCTGATAGAAACAACTGATGACATATCGACTATCTCCTACAACTGTGGCTTTAACAATTTGTCTAATTTTAATAAGCAATTTAAAAGGATCACAGGAAGTTCGCCTCGGGAATACCGTAAACGATAAAAAGAGGCATTGAACCCTCATGATCCAATACCCTAAAACATATGTATAAGTTCATAGCACTCCAGATATAGGTGCAAAACTTCTATTGACAAATCTTTCACCTTTTCTAAAACTTCTTCCTTAGCATCCTCTTTTATCCATTTAATTGCTTCTACTGACGAATCTGCATCTAAGCACCTAGTTTATATGCCGATGGTACAGGATCAGTTATACCCATACTTAACAATATTTCTTTTTTCCTTTCTTCCAATAATTATATTAAGTCCATTACATTATTGGTTGAAGGATGGGTTGATATGGCACGGAGTAAAATATCCAGTTTGTGTTCTTTATAGTATTTTTTCACCTCAACAGGCAATAACTTTTCCTAAAATGCTTTTTCATTTGCCCCCTAATTCTTCTTACTTTTAAGATAATGTTCCAAATATCTTCTATCAGATTCATGCTGAGGCACCAGTCCAAGATAATTATATTCCCAGACAATCATTCGTTCATGATCATTCACCTTTGAGAGATCATCATAATCATAGTCAATCTTAAAGCTTCCTGTAGAATCAAAGTTTAGTGTTAAGCTTGTCCACTGGCTTCGTTCCAACTTCTTGAATTCCAGCCATAATTCTTTCAGATAATCCAGCGACAGATACCATAGCCTATCATACTCTTCCTGACTTACCGGAAAAAGCTCCGGTATATCATGGCAATAAACCGGAGAATTTCCATTCTCAGGATAGTAGAAAAAATACGACTTTCGTACACCCTCTGCTATTTCTCCGTACAGATACACTTTCGTCCATTTTTCTGGTAATGTTTGTATTATAACATCAGAAATTTTTTGGTAAAGTTCATTTAACCTTGCTTCTTCATTCATTCACGTTTTCCTCCAAGTTTCTATAAGCTTTTATAGACGATAGGAATTCTTCTGTATTTTTTGCAAATTTTTCAGGATTCTTAATCTTGATTTCATTCACCAAGGATATTACAAGATCCCTGGTGGCGTTGTCTGCGTACGAAATAACTGTTGCATATGCGTTACGCGTTTCATCCTGATTTAGTATTCTTTTGTGAAATATCTTCGCCCACTCTTTTGCATGCGGCAGCATATAACGAAGTGCTTCCGCCAGCTTTATTAATGATTGCTCCAATCCCAATTCCTGATCAAAGGATTCAATGGTATGTAATAAACCAAACATAACTTCATCATTTTCAGTGCTATCATCAAAACCCAAACATAATTTTTTAATACAGTCACTGGTTTTCATAGATATTATACTTTCAATGGATTGTTCAAAGGCTTGAACTTGTTCTTCATTTTGAAGTAATCGGCTATGAACCAGCTTCTGTGTCAAATCCTCTATTCTCATAACTATAAATATCCTCTCCTAGTTAATATTCCTCCAGTAAATCAGTATCTAATTTAAATAGCTGTTCTATGCTTATCGGAGTTTTGACATATTTTTCAGTTTCCACTCTATCACATCATATTAGAAGCTCTATCATTTCACTGTTGTCATTCTTAACTGCAAAATCAAAAGCAGTTTTTCCTTTGTTGTTCTTAGCGTTGATATCAAACCCTTCTTCCTCGGTTATTATGTACTTTACAATATTTATGTGATTATTCTCTGCTGCTGTTAATAATATCGTGTTACCGTCATTGCACCTGTCATTTAGATTCATTCCATTTTTTAGAAACAATTTAACCAAGTTAAGATGTCCAAATACTGCTGCAAGATGCAGATAAGTACGCCCTTTTTTATCAATGAAATTTATATCAGCTCCATTTTTCATTAATAAATATACAATATTCGCTTGGTTAACCCTAATGGCGTGGGCCATAGCATTATCTCCATTTTTATCATATACATTGATATCTGCACCCTTTTCAATCAGACACTTAACAGAATATAATTTTTTGCTCATGGAAGCAGCCATGAGAGTAGTAAGTCCACGTATGTCCCTAACTTCTATATTCGCACCTTTTTCAATCAGATATTCCAATGCATAAGTTCCGGTCTCTATCGCACACCGAAACAATACAGTAAAGCCTTCCTCTGTTTTTAACTCTATATCAGCACCATGCAATATCAGTATATCCATAAGTTCGATATTTGGAATTAGAGCTGCTTCGATTAACGGAGAAGATAAGTTTTTTTCGACACGTTAATAAAAGCACCTTGTTCAATAAGGTATTGTACCACTTCTGTTTTTTCATTTTTAACTGCCCATATTAATGCGGTAGATCCGTCTTTCTCATCCACTTCATTAATGTCTGCTTTTTCAATTTCCACTAGATGTTTTACCCGGTCGAGTAAACCTGCAGAGCTGGAGTAAATGATATTCAGACAGGTATCCTCTGCACCGTACTCAAGAAGAAGGCTTGCAGCTGCCTCCTTACCGCAGATTGCAGCATAAAACAATGCCGTACAATCTCTTCCATAATCCGGATCAAATGTCGATTCGTTAACTGGAATACCGCTATCTAACAAACATTTTACAATTTCTGTGTTGCCATAGAACGTTGCGAGCATTAGAGCATTCTTTACACCGCATCGCCAGGCTTTAATATCTGCACCACCACGAATCAAAAATTGAAGTGCTTCTAATTTATTTTTACTAATTGCGATCTTTATAACATCCGTTTTGTCGCTTTTTGCTTCCAGATTCGCTCCATGCCGAATTAAATATTCTACGGAAGCAGGATTATATTCAACCGCAGCTGCAAGGGCAGATAAACCGTCCTCATCTACTTGATTGATATCTTCTCCAATTTTACGCAGTAATTCCATTATAGCGACATTTCCTGCTCTCACTGCTATAACGAACAGACTTATAGCTCCTTTTCTCTTTGCTTCAACTATTGCCCCATGCTTTAACAGCAGTTCTACACTTTTTTCACTATTTGATATAACTGCATACCTAAGAGCAGTCTTTCCATTAATGTTGTCAGCTGCTTCTATATCCACACCTTGTTCCAACAACAGCTCTACCACTGTTATATAGTCAGGCTGCACCGCATACATTAAGGCAGTCTTTCCATTATTATCTGCCACATTACCATTCGCTCCATATTCTAATAAACTCTTTACAATCCCAAGTTCATTAATTTGTATCGCATCGATTAATGCTGTCCTTCCTTCTGAATCTTTTGCTTCCAGGTTTACCTTATGTTTTAGCAGCTGTAAGACGATATCATAATATCTGTGTTCGACTGCATAGCGGATTGCAGTTTTACCTCTACTATCTGTAACCTCAAGCTCCACATCATTTTCCAATACACCTTTTACAGCTTTAATCTTGCCGCTTCTTACTGCAATATATAAATTTTGCTTAACAAATGCAAACATAACTTCATCCATATCGCTAAGATAAAAATAGCTGTCAAGCAACTCCCATACCTCTTTGGGAAGCAGATAGTGCTCCATAAGAAAGTCCTTCATCCGATACCCTAATAACTCCCTGTATTCTAGCTTCCAGATGATATTAGCATTCATCAGCTTATTCCAACACTTTATATCCTTGCGGGTATCCGGATTATGATATAGATTATGAACCTCCTCCATAAATTCGTCAGATTCAATTAGGTATGGAGATGTTAAGACAGACTCATCATAAGAATAATAGTCTGCTGGATTAATGTCCGCTTGATTAATGTTCATTTGATCAAATTCTGCTTGATCATAATCTGATTGATCATAATCTGATTGATCATAATTAGCTTGATCATAATCTGCTTGTCCATAATCTGATTGATTATAATCTCCTTGATCATAATCTACTTGAGAAGGAATATCAATGGCTAGGACTTTTTCCTCCATTGTATCCCCCGATTGATGCTTGCAATACTCTAACGCAGCTGAATAAGCTTCTCTTAATTGCTGGTACCCCTGTGGATTTTCCTCTGGATGATTTAGCTTTAACTGCTTTGCATATGCTTTTTTTACTTCTTTTGTATCATGTGTAGGCCTAATGTTTAAAATATTCCATATGCTCATATTATCTCCTATCTGTATGCCTTCTTTTCTAATTAGCAGAAAGGCTCTTTAACAGGCTGTTTTTTCAGGTATGCAATGATGCTAAGAAATTTTTCCTCTTGAGCATAGTCCAGCGCAGTTTTATTCTTCTTATCCTTTATGCTAACATCAGCACCACCTTTTACCAGTAATTTTACATTATCAATTTCTTCATCCTTTACGGCAAACATTAATGCTGTAATTCCATCCTGATTCACTTTATTGAGCAATGCACCTTGTTTTATCACATGGGACACCAAATCGTTATTTCCACGGATGACTGTCAACATCAGCACCGTATTTCCCTTATTGTCTATGGCTTCTAGATCTGCACCTTTTTTTATGAGGTATTTTGAGGTTTCTACTTTTCCTAACTCTACTGCAGACATGAGGGCCGTCTTTCCAAGATTGTCCCTTGCCTCAAGCTTTGCCTTCTTTTTTAAAAGAAACTCCACAATGTCTTGATAACCTCTTTGGGCTGCTAGGAGCAAAGCTGTTCTTCCATTAAACCTCTGGTCTCTCACCTCCATGTTTGCTCCTTTTTCCACCAGGTATTTTACAAGTTCAATATTGTTACTTTTGACTGCACTCAATAAGGCTGTACACCCATTTTCATCTACGGATTCTATATCCACTTTTTCATTTTCAACCAACTGCTTTACCCGGTCTATCATCCCCACACAGCTAAGCAGAACGATATCCAGTTCATTAATATCCCCACCATTGTCAAGTAGATATTCGATTATATCCACACTCTTATTTTTTGCTGCCAGCATCAGTACCGACTTGCCCTTACTGTCCTTTCCTTGTACCTCTGCCCCCTTCTGGATTAAGAACCTGACAATTGGCAAATATCCATTTATAGCTGCAAGCATCAGTGCTGTCTGCCCTGCGGTATTTTTCTCATTAATCTCGCATCCTCTTTTCAGCAAATATTTGACAACATCCAGTCTCTCATAGTTTGCGGCTATGATAAGAGGAGTATTACCTTCGTTGTCACGCTCTCTGAGACTGAACCCCTTTTTCTCCAGAAACATCACCATCTCAACCTGACCGGAAGAAGTGGCTGTCAAAAGAAGATTCTTTCCCCACTTGTCTCGGAGCTCAATATTGGCACCTCTCTCCCATAGCAGTTCCAGCGCCTCAGGCTGATTCCATTTTACTGCTTCGTGCTGTGCATCACAGCCACAATCATCTCGAGTGTTTATTTCTGCACCTCTATCCAGCAAGTATTCTATCAGCTTTAATTTTCCTCCTCGGGCTGCAATCATCAGAGATGTCTGTCCAAAGCAATCTTTGACATTAATGTCAGCACCTCTCATCAATAGATAATCGATGGCGTTATACGCTTCCCATTCCATGCACCACATCAATGGTGTATATCTAGAAAAACCTGTTTTATGTTCCAGATCCGCACCGTTTTCCAGAAGGATATCCATCATATCGTTGTCTAGATTCAAGGCAGCCGCCAACAGTGGTGACATGTCTAGCGTATCCTCAGTATTGACAAAAGCGCCCATACTCAGTAGATATTTTACCACTTCCACATGTCTTTTCTTCACTGCAATATATAAGGCGGTATAGCCTTCAACACTACTACGTTCCTCAATATCTGCACCTTTTTTTCAATCAGATATTTTACACGGTCTAAAAGGCCGATACTGCTGGAATATATCAGATTCAACCGCCGTTTATCAACACCGTGCTCCACAAGGTATAAGACGGTCTCCCTATGTCCGTGTAGTGCGGCATAATCTAATGCTGTGTCCCCATTGTTTCTAACCGCATTGACTACGGCTCCGTTTTCCACCAAGCATTGAACTATCTCTAGGCTGCCATCATATGCTGCACACATTAGAGGAGTCCAGTCATCCTCTTTTCTTGCCTCGATATCCCCGCCGTTATCAATCAGATACTGCAAAACCTCCAGATGTTGATTGTCCACAGCCCACATCAACGAAGTTTTGTTTTCTGGATCTACGGCTTTCATATTGGCCCCGTATTCTACAAGCATTTTAACAATATCAAGGTTTCCCTGGGCCGCCGCTGATAGTAAGGGAGTCAATCCCTGATGATTCACTGCTTCTGTATTTACCCCGTTCTCAAGCAGACATCTTACGATATCAGGATCACTATAGCTCACTGCCCTGCCAAGATCCTGCACGGGTAAGGATGAAAAGGGTTCATCCAGCTCGCTAAAGTGAAAATAATCATCAAGAAGGCTCCAGACTTCCATAGTCAGCCTGGAATTCTCCAATAAAAATTCCTTCAACCAATAGCTAAAAAGCTCCCTATCCTCCAGATTCCACAGGGTCTCTGCTTTCATCAGAGCCTTCCAGCGTTGAATATCGTTTCTTGCGTCACTATCCTCATACAGACTTTTTACCTGACCAATCAAAGCCTCAAATAACTTGTATTTCTCCGACCTGTCATGCGTATCATCTTCCTGCTCTGCTTCCCAAACCTCTTCCCAATGCCCACCCAATACGGCATCCTCATTTACGGATTCTCGTTTTATGTACGCTAAAGCCTCTCCATAGGCCTCTCTTAACTGTTGAAATTCTTCCGGGTTACTCTCTGGATGGTATACTTTAAGCTGTTTTGCATAAGCCTTTTTAGCTTCCGAAGAACTACTAGTTGGCGCAATACCTAAAATCTCCCATATGTTACTCAATATCCCCACATCCTTTCCATCTCTTCCAGCTTAATCTTTAATGCTCTGGCCCGCTTCCTGACTACCTTCTCATTCTGTCCTTCAAGCACAGCTTCAAAGTCGCCGAGCAAATCTCCTATGTATTCCCGTTTATCACCCAGGGCTTCCTGATACAATCGATTTCCTTTCGCAATCAAAAGACGATTTTCGGTTTGTTCCCTAGGATGAATTTTTATACTTTCCAATACCCTCATTCTTTCTTCTAATTCATCTCTAGACATGCCACCTTGATTGCTTTCTATTAACAGCCTTCTCTTGGTTCCAGTTTTCACAACCGTAGTTTCTACTTCCAGAATACCATTGATGTCATATGTATATCGAACATCCACCGCTTGATCACCTTTCGGAGCGGGAGGAACCTGAACTTCCAGCTTCCCAATTTTTAAGTTGTGCTCTACCCTCCTGCCATCTCCCTGATATACATCAATGCACATGCGAGTCTGGTTGTCAGCTATCGTATAGAGCCGCTCCACCCTGCTTACCGGTATCGAGGTATTACGTTCGATAATTGGCAAAAAGTATCCGGATTCGTATTTATCATCTTTCATATTTTTTGAGTAAGAGGTTCCCAGCGTATACGGACATACATCGGTCATAATGACTTCCTGTAGAAATTCATTCTTTTCTATTAATGCTGCCTGAACAGCTGCTCCCAAGGCAATTGCCTCATCCGGATTGATATTAGTACAAGGAAACTGTTTCAAAATTTTGCCCACAGCGGATTTGACCATAGGCATTCTGCTAGCACCACCCACCAGAATAATAGAATTAATTTCTTCTGGATGCATGGATGCATCACGCAACGCCCTCTCAATTGGATGACAAAGCCTGAAGATCAGTCTTTCTACTATATTTTCGAAGTCGCTACGGCTAATCACACTTTCATAGCCTTGTCCCTCCAGAATAAGGTTCATTTTTCCCTTCTCAGATCCCCCAAGAGCAATTTTACATAATTCCGCCTGTTTATAGATGTCCGCTTTTGTTCTCAAATCTATTAACATCGGATCAATTCCGTGTATCTCCAGGAAATGAGACATCAATGCGTCCGTAAAATCCTCTCCTCCCAGAAAATTATCCCCTGCAACCGCTCTAACCTCTATTACTCCTTCAAACAATTCCAGTACCGAAACATCAAAAGTTCCGCCCCCCAGGTCAAAAACAAGAAAGGCAGACTCCTCCTGTTGGTGAATACCATATGACAAAACTGCCGCAGTGGGTTCATTAATTAACCTTTCAACACTCAGTCCGGCTAATTCCGCCGCACGTTTAGTCGCTTTGCGCTGGATATCATTGAAATATGCCGGTACGCTGATTACCACATTCTCTACAGCTTGACCCAAAAAAGCCTCTGCATCTGCCTTTAATGACCTTAATACAAAGGAAGAAAGCTCTTCTGGCGTAAAATTATATTTACCAAGTTGATATTTTTTTTCAGTACCAATAAATCGTTTAAAGACAGCCGCAGTCATATCTGGATGAGTTATCAGTCTTTCCTTTGCAATCAGCCCTACAAGAATTTCACCGGTTTCATCTACGCTGACCACGGAAGGTGTCAGGTTTTCACCGATTACATTCGGGATGATTTCCGCCTTCTCACCACTCCAATATGCCACTAAACTATTTGTTGTTCCCAGATCAATGCCCACAGTTGTCATATGAATCCTCCAATAAAAATTATCTAAGTACTGACTAATTATTTAATCTTTTTTCTCACTCTTCATCGCCAGAATTGCAAGGGACTTATTAAGCTCTCTTTTAACATCCCCCCTCGCTTTACCATTCATGATAGGCTCAAGCATGGAATAGGCATAGGAAGGTGGTAATCCTTTTGAAAAATCGGCAATCGTTTCCTTCACAATAGAATCCAGCTTCATTTCTAATAATTTCTTACCTGTTACAGCTAGTTTGCTATAATAATCACAGGATAAATGCTCCAGCAAATTATAACTTTCCATAGCCTTACTTACAGCTTCGACTCCTTGAATAACAGCATCTGTATAATCATCCTTATTCAATGCTTGAATCCAGCCTTCTTCTCTACGAGAGAAGGCTTCCAAAGCATCGATCAAAAAATGAAGATCCTCAAGTACCATAGTGAAATGGGAGTAATACATAAACATAATTCGGTATTTTACAAGAGCATTTACACAAGGATCAAAAAATGCGGTCGTAACAGCACTTGAGCCACCCTCAAGACGTATGATCAAAGCTTGAAGAAAAGCTTTCTCACTCCCATCGGTATTTAACTCCTCCACAGTTAAGCTGCTCTCTTTTTGTTTTAAAATCGAAATAACTTCCTTGTCCTCAATACCAAATATACTGTATATCGCTTCGTGTCTTGATCTCCGCTTCTCATAATAAAGCGCTTCCTTCAGTCTGGGAAGGTATTTGACTGCTTTCGCTACCCCCATCCCCGCAATGATGTGTACCGGTAACTCATCCTTTTGCAAAAAAGCAGTATCCAGTTGTTCATCAGTCACTTTTTGTCGGCAGTTATTTTCATTAAAAACATAATATTCCATACGTTTGCCCCTTACTTTACTATTTCATCACACCCTATTTCTCCTTATCAAGGTGTTCGTCCAAACCTTCTTATGGTGCTTATTTTCAGGAATCCTGCCAAGATACTTATATTATCAAATAATGCTTCTTTCATCATAATTGATCAAAATCACAATCCAAAAATCCATCCTGGTCTAAAAAGTATATCTGCTGTTTATAATATTCACAAATCGTCTTCAAAAATGTTTCCGGTGATTCATACAATAACTCTGGCTCATCCTCCAGCGTCACCCTATAAATCATTTCCGCTCCGCTCTCATCTTTGCAATAACAAATATAATGACTGGAGTAGTCTGCCAATAGGGGCAAAAAAGTTAGCCCTTCTATCTCTTCACAGTACTGCAAGACGTCGTCCAGGTTCGTCTTCTCTTGCTCTAACTCCTGAATATGTATTAAACGGTATCCGGGAATAAAGTCCATCAGAGCCTGATTTTCAATATTACGCATCGTTCCCGAAACCTTACCATAAATAGCTTTATAGATTGCAGGAATATCAGTTGTTATCGTTTTTACGACATTTTCCCATCCGCTGATGGAGCTTCCCAGGCTATCCGGATATTCAGGACGCAGTTTTGCCGAATATCCTATATAATTTTCAAATACATTTTTAACCATATAAGTCTAACCCTTCTTAAATTCTATTTTGTATCGGATTTTTCCCATTCAGATATTATTAAGTATCTTCAGCTCTTGGATATTCTCTGGATAGGTTTTCTATTCTTCATCCAGGCTTTCCAGCTCTGCTTGCCAAAAACCGCCTTCCACCGCCGGAGGATCAATCCTTTTTAATTCTTCAAGCAACCAATGCTTCAGTCGTTCCGGGATATTATTATTGAGAATTGCATCTTCTCCATTTTCCTTCCTTGCTTCCTGAATCATCTGGGAATATACGAGTAATGTTTCCGCCAACTGCGGAATTGAAGAGTTGATAAATGTTTCATACTCATAATCATTTTCATGATCCAAGTACACAACGGACCCATCACCTTCATACAGGCATATAGGGTCACCCCAACTAGTAAAGCCTATGTATTTGTAGTCACTAAGATCTTCTTCTATTGCATATAACGGCAACTCTGTTTCAAAATTTAATAAGGGTGCCTCATCTGGCAGTCCACCTTCCATAAGAAAGCTCTTTACTTCCTCATCAACTTCTAACCTTTTAGCACCTCTGCGCTGAACTTTATGGGTTCTTTCTCCCACAGTTCCATCCACTTCTTTGCAAATTTCTTTGGTGATATCATGCGATTTTCTCCTTTATATTGAAATGTTCTTTTCCTTTCTCTGTATTTCGGTAACATTTTACTATATTCCTTAATTTTCTAAAATTATAGCCTAATACATTTTAACAGAAAGTGGCAATAAAAAATAGAAATTCAAGTAAAAATATTTGTAAATTGTAAATACTTACGCTTTAATAAATAATCCCTCGCCTAAGTCATTGAGTACGACTTCTGATTATTCTTCCCAATCGCTTCTTACTACTGTAGCAGCTGTTTTATTCGTTTTACTCATCCAAATCCTCCATATATCGCTACGACGAAAGGATGGTAAAACCATGAAAACTATCAGTTATGAAGAGAAAAAATCCCTAATTTCTTCGTTAATCAAAGAAATAGAGATTTTTCCATGTGACGAGGCTGAATTACCTTTAAAGTCAATTCTATTCAATTTTCCTGTTTATAAGGACGGTGGAGATGTTTGTAGGTTTTTGTGGGACAAAAGTACGCACGTTTCGACGTGGCTCGAGTGGTCATTATTGATGTCTGCGTCCATGGGAACATGTCAAAGATTTATAGGTTTGAGGAACATGTCTTCCACACCCATAAATCCAATGGGACTACTTGCTGTTTCAAGCCAGGTTTTACAACATTTCTATAGTCTTGATGTTTCTATTTTCAATTAGGCTATTCATATATTACAATCAAATATGAATTCTTTCTTCATTCAAAATATCCTTAATATCTGACAATTCATTTTTTATTTGCTCTTTATCATCATCCGTAAACCCATTGCATGGGCTGATTGAACATAGATATGGGTATGCGGTGTTCCTTTCTCAAGTCCTATTTCATCAGAAATACACCAATAAATGATATTTTCAAATTCCTTGATTTTTTCTTTAATCTTTTCATGTGAGTATTCATCCCCTGGGTTATTGATTACCAATAACCATTTCCTTGTCTTCGTATCAGCTTTATATTTATTCTGCTGTGTTTCCATAAAAATAAACTCCTTTCTATTTCACACACAAAGAAAAGAGTTCTACACTAAAACAGTTATAACAGACTGTAATAATTATATAATAAAGTATCGAAAAAAGTCTTATACAAATATCTTCTCTTTGTGTCAATAGTCAGATGTCCGTCTGACTATTTTTTTGTGATACTTTGTTATATAAAATCATTTTCAAAAAAACAACTTCTAACGTGTTCGAGCAGATAATTTTTTAATTATAAAATCTTGAAACCTAATACAGTAGTATAGTGGCAAACATTTCAAATATTGCTTGCGATACCATTTTTCTAAATCTTTAATTTGTTCATAAGTACTTTTCATATAATATCACCAACCTTTCTTTTATTATATGTAAAACAAGAAAAAACACGCACAGAAAATGGACGTGTAGTATAGTATTTACCTTTATGTGATTATTGAATATTCTTGTGCGATGAAATCGCAGTTCCGGTGAAGTGGAAATCACGTGACCGGAACCGGAAATCATCCTACACCATATGCGAGTTTACTCGCTTAAAGTCTTATCCAAACCATACACCTCAC
>JAEZVF010000112.1 GCA_023443225.1 Bacillota bacterium | reverse complement strand
ATTGGACACCATTATTCTACTACAAAAAGGATGTGGATTCCTTATAATTTGGGTATTTTTACAAAGTTGTTTATAAATGGAATCTTGAAATTAAGGTTCTGTGGATAAAACTACGGAAACTCAAGTTTGTTACAACCTTGACATTTCTGTTCATCCGTGAATATAATAATTCTCATAATTGCTCCCCCTCTACAAAATACCATAATATACTATATTGTAACATTTATTGCTAAATGTAAATAATAAACAACAATGTTTGCAGAAAAGACAAATATTTAGTCTGTTAGTACATAAATTTCCCAATTTGTGATTGTAACTCTTCTGCTAATTTTGCAAGAGATTCGCTTGCATTTGCGATTTCATCAATGGAGGCAGTTTGTTCTTCTACAGAAGAAGCTGCTTCTTCTGTACCGGCAGCATTTTCTTCAGAAATTGCCGATAGATTTTCCATAGTGGATATCATCTCTTCCTTTTTCTTTTCCATAATCGTTCCAGTCTCATTTAAAGTAGCAATATTTAATTTTATTTTTTCTATGGCGTTATTGATACCCATGAATTTTTCGCTAGTATTTTTTACACTTGCGGATTGCGACTCCATGACAGAATCAACTTCTTCTATAGACTTGACGGAAGAATCAGTAATAGCAGATAATCCTTGTATTATCGTCGAAATTTCATCGGTAAAGAGATTAGACTGTTCTGCTAAACTTCTGATTTCTTCAGCTACTACAGCAAAGCCTTTACCAGATTCTCCTGCACGGGCAGCTTCGATTGCAGCATTTAATGCAAGGAGATTTGTCTGAGTGGCAATGTTTTTAATCATTTGGCTTGCTGATTCTATTTTATCAGCGCGTTCACTGGTCTGTAGGATTAAAGAATAGATCTCCTTTGCAGATTTACAACTTTCTGTATTTTTTTCTCTTAAATCCTCAACAGCGAATAGACCGTCATTTTTAAGAGCGTTTATTTCGTTAATGGATATATTTAATTCCTTGATATGTTTGCCTTCTTCGGTTAATAGTTCTCCCAATTCATTGATGTTAATAGCTCCGACTTCTGTTTCTTTTGCCTGATCAGTAGCACCTCTAGCAATTTCCTCGATGGTACGTGCTACTTCATTTGCTGAAGAAGAGTTTGCTTGTGTAGTAGAGGTTAATTCTTCAGAGGAAGCTGCAATAAGCTCAGAACTGGTTGCAACTACCTTAATTAAGTCAGTAATATTTTGTCTCATAACAAATAAAGCAGTGGCAATCGTACCGATCTCATCTCGCCTTTTTTCTATTTTATTTAGCCTGCCGTCTGCAGTTATTGTTAGGTCATACTTGGACATTCGTTCAACAATACCAAGTAGCGTTTTAATAGGCCTAGATATAAAAGTTCCAATACCAACACCTGCAAAAACCCCGAGTATAATAATAATAACGGTGGCTAGTAGTAAGAATGCCGTCAAGGTTGCTGTCTGGGATGTAACATCGCTCTTATAGTTACCGATAGCGATACACCACCCTGTTTTCGGTATGCTAGTAATGGCAGTAAAACGTTCATCACCAAGATAGGTATAGTCAACTGCTCCGGTGTTGCCTAACCCCAGTTTTTGTAATGCAAGACCAAAAGACTTAAGGTCACCATTTTCCTCTATTTGAGCATATACATTTGCTTGTGACATAACAAGATCTCTGTTTGGATGAGAATACATAGTGGAATCTGAGCCAAGTATAAAGGCATAACCCCTTTCTCCAACACCCAATTCATCTGTAATTTCATTTAATGCATCTCCGTTTTTTCGTCCTATTAATACTCCAACAATTTTGTCATTGTTCTGGATTGGTACAGCAAACATAATAACAGGACTATTTGTTACTTTACTAATTAGAACATCTGATATGGTAGCTTCTCCACCTAAGGCTTTTTTAATATAACTACGGTCGCTCAAATCAGAAGTTTCACCGCTGACAACATATTGTGCGGTACCGTCCGGTAAAACAACTGCCATATCTAAGTATTCTAAACGGTTCACATCATCTGCCAGAGAATTTTTCTGAGTAGTCCAATCCATAGAACGTATATCTTCCGTATTTGCCAGTTCACTCAGTATTTGTAACCTCATATCTATAAATAAATCAACACGTTTTGCACCTTCTTCTGCTAGTTTAATCATAGTGTCTTTTTGATTATTAAGTAGAACGTTAGAGCTGTAAGTAATTGCGATCAGACCAAGAGTGAGAGATACAGTAAGAACAAGTAAACCCACAATCATGCCGATTTTCTTAGATAAGGTAAATTTCATAAGTTCGTCTCCTTTAGTAGTAGATTTTACATTATCTATATCGACATATTTTGTTAAAATTTTAGAGATTATAGAAGAAGAAGTAATATTTTGTAGTAAAAGAAAAAGATATTCACACTTTCTAGGAACTTAATAAGAAAAGTGTGGATATCTAATTATAATTGTATGTTATTTTGTGCTTCTGCGTTTTATAACCTTAAGCCTTGTAAATTCTTCACGTTCCTTTTCTTCTAATGAATTCTGAATATCCGACGTTAAAGCAGTATAGTAAGGAATGGTTATATTCTTTAGCGCATTTGCTCTCTTTTGAGTTTTTTTGATATTGCTAGCAAGACGATATGCGGAATTCTCAATCATTGAAAGGCGGAGTGTTAATTCCTTAACTTTTTTGAAATGATTGGTGGCTTCATCTAAAGATATTCTGGTATCATAAAAAGAGTAGGTAGGAGTATTCTTAGAAGTGTCAAATTCTACGAAAGGGATTTCTGTTCCCATAATACTTCTTTGTTTAATTACAATTGACCTTTCTTCCGGTACGGTACTACTTACTTCTTCTACATTACGAATACCCATCTCAATGTTAGCCCGCTGTAATGCCTTATATGCGGCAGTAAAGGTACTGTCTATTTCGGATTGGATATCTTTGGCCTTATCGATTAACTCCATTAACTCACGAATTAAGATGTTACGCTTTTTGTCCATCAAATCATAACCCTGTTTCGATAGGGAAAGAGAGTTCTTTGCAATAATTAAATTACCTTTGGTAGGGAAAGTATTCGGATCCATAGTAACCTTCTTTTCTGCGTAATTGAGGGGTTACTCAATTACAGCATCATCTTCATTTATAGCTTCTTCAGCAGCAATATAATACTTTTCTAATATCTTAGTATCAACACGGTCTAACTCTTCTTTTGGAAGTATGGATAATAATTGCCAGCCTTTATCTAAAGTTTGTATAATAGAACGGTCTTCCTCTATACCCTGAGAAATAAATTCTTGTTCCATTGCTACACCAAACTGCAAATACTTTTTATCAATAGCAGATAATTCATCTTCACCAATAACACTTGCTAAAGCTCTGGCCTCACCAACTCTGGCATAAGACGAAAAAAGCTGATTTGCAAGATCTTGATGATCCTCTCTGGTATATCCAGATCCAATACCATCTTTCATTAGACGGGATAAGGATGGCAGGATACTGATTGGAGGATACACGGAGTGTTGATGTAGTGTACGGTCTAATACAACCTGACCTTCTGTAATGTATCCAGTAAGATCAGGGATTGGATGTGTGATATCATCGTTAGGCATAGTAAGTATAGGAATCTGAGTGACAGAACCTTTACTATTCTTAACAATTCCCGCGCGTTCATATAACGTAGCAAGTTCGCTGTATAAGTATCCTGGATATCCCTTTCTGCTCGGAATTTCCCCTTTTGAAGAAGAAACTTCACGCATTGCTTCAGCAAAGGAAGTCATATCAGTTAGTATAACCAGGATATGCATCCCTTTTTCAAATGCAAGATATTCTGCGGCGGTCAGTGCAACCTTTGGTGTAATCAAACGTTCTACTACTGGGTCATTTGCAAGGTTTAAGTACATAACGACATGAGAACTTGCACCACTTTCTTCAAATGTACGACGGAAAAATTCAGCCACGTCATATTTGACACCCATAGCAGCAAACACAATAGCAAATTCCTCTGTGGAATCATCACCTAAGGATGCTTGTTTTACAATCTGTGCAGCCAATTTATCATGTGGAAGACCATTTCCAGAAAAGATAGGAAGCTTCTGACCACGGATTAAGGTGGTAAGGCAGTCGATTGCAGAAATACCAGTCTTAATGTAATTACGAGGATATTCTCTGGAGCAAGGATTTAAAGGCTGACCATTGATATCACGTTTTAAATCGGACACGATATTGCCGAGGCCGTCAATTGGTTGACCAATTCCATTAAAAGTTCTTCCTAAAATATCCTCAGAGAGTGGAATTTCTAAAGGATGTCCAGTTAACTTGGTATGGGTATTCTTTAAGGACATATTTTCTGTTCCTTCAAATACCTGAATTACAGCTTTATCTTCGTATATTTCAATGATTCGTCCTAATTTCTTTTGGGTACCTTCAACGGTTATTTCAACAATTTCATCGAAGGAGGCATCACGAACGCCCTCTAGAACAATTAAGGGACCGTTAATTTGACTTAGTCCTAAATATTCAATTGCCATATGCTGTTCCTCCTTAAGCGTTCTTAGCCATGACACAATTAAAGAATGTATCAATCATAATTTTATAATCATCAAACTTTTCTAATTCATCGTTTGCTACATCATATTTAATGGAAATTAATTTTTCAAAGATATCAAATTCTTTTAATACAGACATTGGCATATTCAAAGCAATTAATTGCTTCGACTTGGTATACAGGTAAAGGATGGTTTGCATCATCTTTAACTGCTTTTTCATAGGGACATAGGTATCGGATGGATGATATGCATTCTGTTGAACAAACCCAAGTCGGATAACTCTGGCTATCTCAAGAAGTAATTTCTGATCATCTGGAAGAACATCACTACCTATTAATTTTACGATTTCATTTAACTTACTTTCCTCTGTTAGTATTCCTAAAAGCTGGTTACGACAATCAACAAAATCACTTCCAACATTAGCAATATACCAAGGTGACAAGTCTGTTAAATACTCACTATAGCTAGTGAGCCACTGAATAGCAGGAAAGTGTCTTGCATATGCTAATGATTTATCAAGTGCCCAAAAACAGCGTACAAAACGCTTTGTATTCTGTGTAACTGGCTCAGAAAAATCACCTCCCTGAGGAGATACCGCACCAATTATTGATACACTTCCTTCCGTAGCGTTTAAGTTCTGCATAAAACCGGCTCTTTCATAAAAGGCCGATAGGCGGGAGGCTAGATAAGCAGGGAAACCTTCTTCTGCCGGCATTTCCTCTAAACGTCCAGATAACTCACGAAGTGCTTCAGCCCAACGAGAAGTGGAGTCTGCCATAATCGCAACATGGTAGCCCATGTCTCTATAATATTCAGCTAAAGTAATGCCGGTATAGATACTTGCCTCACGAGCGGCAACCGGCATATTGGATGTATTTGCGATTAAGACAGTTCGATCGAGGAGTAAATTACCGGTTTTAGGGTCAATCAGTTTAGAGAAATCCTCAAGAACTTCTGTCATTTCATTACCACGTTCTCCACAGCCAATATATACAATGATATCTGCATCACACCACTTTGCAAGCTGATGCTGAGTCATTGTTTTTCCTGTACCAAAACCGCCAGGTATTGCAGCAGTACCTCCCTTTGCTATCGGAAACAGGGTATCTAAGATACGTTGCCCAGTTATCAGTGGGCGATCAGATGCAAAACGCTTATTTGTCGGTCGAGGAATACGAATAGGCCATTTTTGAGTTAAAGACAACTCTTTGACCGTTCCATTCGTATCTTCTATTGTTATAATGGTATCGTTAATCGTGTATTTTCCATCTGGAGCAACTTTTATTACTGTACCGATTACATCTGGGGGTACCATGGATTTATGAACTATAGCGCTTGTTTCGGGAACTTCTGCTATTATGGTTCCTCCATAAATTTTATCTCCCACATTTACAGTAACATGTACATCCCATAGTTTTGTAGTATCTAAAGATTCAACGCTAACACCCCTGGAAATGAAGGCACCGGAACGAGTTGCAATTTCATTTAAAGGACGTTCAATACCATCAAAGATATTACCAATAATACCTGGGGCTAAAGTTACGGATATAGCTGCTCCGGTAGAAATAACGTCTTCGCCGGGTTTTAAACCAGTGGTTTCTTCGTATACCTGGATAGTAGTTCGTTCTATCGTTAGTCCTATTACTTCGCCGACTAGTTTTTGACTTCCGACTAGGACCATTTCTCCCATTTTGAAACCCTGATTATCAGATAGATAGATAATAGGTCCATTGATACCAAAGATTTTTCCTGTTATATTCATAAGGAAAAAAGCCCCCTTTCTTAAAGCATGAAAGTATCTTTTGATTCTTCAAGTTTTGTTAAAAATGAATTATCAATTAAAATATTTTTTTTATGAATAACTGCTCTTATTCCACCTATAAAATCAATGGTACTAATGGTAAGAGTTACACCTGCTTTGCTTTCTAATTCTGCTTTAAGATTTTCGTCAGAGGGATTTATATAGATGGTTACTTCTTCTCCTCTTGCAAAATTATTAGCGGTTGTAATTTGCTTAGCTAATAAATTCATATAATCCGGTGTTTTCATAAAAGAAAGTACTCTTTCATAAACTTCTTTAAATATTTTGTCAGTGATTTCTGCTGCTTTCTCGTTAATTTTTCTCTTTATATTTATAGTCTCAGTGGAAAGAGCAATATTCTTTTCCCGTATCAATTTTTCTGATGCCGCACGAAAGGCAATTTCAGATTTTCTTGTAACATCTTCCTTATGGTCATCGTAGATTTTTTGAAGGGACTTCTTATATTCATCAACGAGTTGTAAGTTTTGACTTGTTGCACTATCAACAGCAGATTTGTAAAATTGTTCTAATTTCTCATCTAAAGTCATAAGGCAGCTTCCTCTCTATAATTTAATTCCAATTGCTTCATTTACATAAGAGGTAATGAAGTCAGGTTTACGTCCGGTTCCATGTCTGTCCGGTATTTCCACGATTAAAGGAAGCTTACGATTTAATTTAACATCGTCAATAATCTCCGGAAACTCACGACTAAACTTCTCAGTAATGAGAAGTACGCCTATACTTTTATCTGCGATTGCTTTATCTAGTTGTTCTTTTAAATGTTTTTTTGAATGTATTACAACACCATTAACACCTGCAAGTTTCATGCCGGTATAAGTGTCAACGTTGTCACTGATAAGGTACATACGCATATAACAACCCCTCTTTCTATATAGTTAACCTAAAATAGTAAAGGATACAATTAAGCCATAAAGAGCAATACCCTCTGCAAGAGCAACGAAGATAAGGGCTTTACCCATGATGCTGGAGTCTTCACTAATCGCACCTAAAGCGGCAGACGCTGCGGATGCAACTGCTATACCTCCACCGATACAGGATAGACCGGTAGACAATGCAGCGGCGATATATCGAAGTCCATCAGAAGAAGCGGCTACAGCGGCGTTAGTTTCTGCGGCAGAGATTTTTCCGCTGAACAATAAGATGTCTGCAATAACCAGTGTTCCAAAGAAAAAGAATGCATTACATGCTAGAGAAGCTTTAAATCCACCCTTTTTCTTTGCACTTAAAAGAAAAGCTCCAAATGGAATAATAATACTTAAAATTAGTGTAATTACTAAAATAATTCTTGCGGTCATAATAATATCCTCCTAAATAATTAATTATTTGCTTTTATAGGGTTTAAATTCTTTACCAGTTCCTTTATAGAAACGACTAAACATTTCATAGTACTCTAATCGCAATACCTGAATACCTACGATGAGGCCTTCCATTGCTGCGACAAACACATTACCAAAAATTAATATAAGAATATTTGGATTACCCGATTCTACATTGGCTAACAACATTACAACGCCCATCATAGCTGCATGGCTCAATGCGAAGGCACCAACACGAAGAAATGAAATCGTGTTTGTAACATAACTTAAAACTACTTCTAACATTTCAAATATCGACTCTACAAAGAACATCCCTTTATTATCCGGAAAAAGCTTTGCTTTTTTCTCGATAAGATGAGTTAAAGGCTCTTTGAAGAACATAAGCAATAATGGTATAGCAAAAAAGATAATAAGTACTATGGTTGCAGGTAAGGTTTGTTTTGTAAAAATCAATACGGCGCAGGTAATGGCAGCACCATAGAATACAAGGCCTGCAATACTATTTGTATCAAAGAAGATTTCTTTAATATCCCTTGCCTTAATCCCGTTTATTACATTCATAATCATGGCAATTAGGATTAATACAACACCAAAGGCAACGGCAGTAATTAGTACAGTCATTACATTTTCCATTGGGTTAAGCCATAGGTGGGGGAGTATCCCTTCAAAACCAAATAAACTTCCGTACATAAATCCAAATAGGGTAGAAAAGATTCCGGCAGTCGATATTACTGCTGCTAGAGTCATCTTTTTATACTTATATATGAGTGCTCCACCAATTACTAGACACAGACCCTGACCCACATCCCCAAACATAATACCAAAAATCAGAGAGTATGTAATGGCTACGAATGAGGTAGGATCAATCTCATTATAGGCAGGCAGACCATACATTTTGATAAACATTTCAAAGGGTTTAAAAAGCCTATTATTCTTTAGTTTTGTAGGTATTTTTGTAGTAGCGCCTGCGTGAGAATCATCGGAGAGACAAAATACTTTTGAGTCATCTTCAATTTCATTTAAAAAGGACTTCGAATTTTCTTCTGTCATCCAACCACATAAGATAAAAAACTGATTTTCTTCGGTTCCTTTCGTGAGGGCGGCCAGCTTTCTAACTTCATGATTTCTGGAATAAATTTTCAGAGTCTCGTTTGAAATTAGTATTTCGTCTGACATGGAAGCGAGTTTTTCTTTTATCTGGCCATAGATACCATCCAATTCATGGAGAATATCGTTTTTTCTTGCAGTGATGGTTTCATAAACTTCTTCTGGAGTTCCCTGATATTCTTGCGGAAGATAAATTCTTTCAAAATGCAGGGAAGAATATATGGCATCAATCTTTACCGTGTATATGTCTGGTACAAAGTATACACCCCATACATACTCACGGTCTTTATCACATTCGTAAAACACGGTAGGTAAATTATCATAAACATACTTTGAGAAGTTGTTGTAATATTCATTTGAAATTTTACCAAATCTAAAATTAATAAATTTAAAATCAGAAAGTTTATTTAAGTCGTAATTAAGCTGTCGAAAGGGTTCAATTTGTTCTAATAAATCATTCAAATGATTTCGTTCTTCTTTTAATTTACGCTTCTGTTCGATTAAACCTCCTATTGTTGTAAAAGCTTTTGATATAATTGCAGATGCCTCATCAGGAGTCATATCATATGTTGATATCGGGCTTGACTTATTTAGTTTCACTAATAATTCTTCTGATTTACTTAATATACTCTTATAGGGGTTTATTTCCACAAAAGGTTTCAAGTCACGTACTGAACTAAGTTCTGTCAAGGCATTTTCCAAATGAAACTCATACTTATTCAGATAAACCTTTACAACTCGATCAAAATCCTCTTTTGGTCCCGTTATACTTAAAAACTTCATTTTTTCAATCACTTAAGTTTGAACCTCCTGTTCATATTATTCCAAAATATATCGTAATGTATCTTGTGGTTCAAGTTTATAACGAATACATTCTAGGGCGGTTGTTAATCTATTTATTTCAGTCTGCTTCAGAAACAGATAATTGCTGATTGGTGCCATAGAAGCTGGATATAAAGAAGCATTGTCTTTATAAATTTTTGAAATAATCTTTCTATAAGAAAACTCCATGGAGTTCTCTAATAATTCGGGAACAATTTCTTCATAATGTGTTGACTTTAATAGATTAATAAATTCATCAATAGAAACAGCTTCCGTAAGTTTTGTTAACTGCCCTTTCGTTAATTTATAATTAACTGGTATAACATAGGCATATAAATTGTTTGATGGAATATTATAAAATTTCGTAGAGCGATATAACCAAAGTATATTAAGTAAATCTATTTCAGTTCCAAAGCTGTGCTTGAAGGCTTTTAGATTATCACCACTTAATAATTTATCTAATAACTTCCAAGATTTTTTGTAATAATAAATATCTAATTGCATTTCATAATCAAAAGAGGTCAGATTATGGGTGTTTTGTAACATTGTAAATATAGGGTAATACTCAGTTGATTTCAAGTTATTAATATACTCGTCCATGGTACGGGAAGAAGCTAGAGCATTAACATTAATTTTTGAGTGGCGTTTGAAAAAACTGTCAAACAAAGATAGATCATAAGTATCCTTGTTGGTATAAATCAATTTCATACAATCTTTTAATACATTTACTTCATAACGGAAGAACAGAAGATTCAGCGCTTTTCTTTGTGATAGATCGGAAAATCGATAAATCTTAGCATATGCTAAATAAAGGCTATTAATAAAAAGACCTTCTACATCACCGCGATGCAGAGTATGTTCGTCTAGGCCTTGAAATATATCCATATAGCCTGGATGATTCTTAAGATAAGTTATAAAATCCGAGACTGTTTCTAAGCCTGCAATCTTTTGGTAATCACTTTTGCTTACAAAGGAAGCTTCCATGGCCTTTATTTTAGTAATGATACCACTATAGCTTAATAATTTACTCATAAGAGACCTCCGTAGAAACCATTAGGCATTAATAATACTCTGAAAAATTTTATCAACTATTGCAGTTTGATTTTGTTGGTAGTTTGATTCCATGGCAGCTAGTTGTTTATCACATTCATCGATTAATGCTTGCCTTTCTTTTGCTAAATCTATATCAACTTGTGATTTTAGTATATTTAGTTTTGCTGTATTTTCATCTTCGATGGTTTTATCCAGATTAGCGAGATCTTTTTCCAAGGCCTCGTTCAAGCTGATTTTTTCATCTTTGGCTCGTTTGACAATCAGGTTGGCTTTCTCTTCGATCTCGAATAAAAGACTAATTACTTTTTCCATCTTGTACCTCCTACAGTATGGTTGAGATTGTATCTAATAATCAATTTTTGTTGTTGGAAATCCTTTGTGTCATCATATCAAATGCTGTAAAAAAAACTGTTACGGGCGATGCCACTAGTCTATAATACTACAATATTTTAAAAATGCTATAGCTAAAACATACTAAACTACGGTATACACAAGAAATCATTTTGTGAATTTTGCACAAAGGTTTACTGTTTAAGTAAATTTCAACTAAAATTTAGGGGATTATTAGTAACAATTCGAATTGACAAGTATTTTTACTTGTATATCTAAATTAATCTTGTCATTATTAAGCACTATGATATAATAAAAACGGAATGAGGAATCACAAGTTTACTTGTGTATTCCGATTGGAGTAACAAGATCATGAACACGTTTTTCGTTCATGATATAATAAAAACGGAATGAGGAATCACAAGTTTACTTGTGTATTCCGATTGGAGTAACAAGATCATGAACACGTTTTTCGTTCATGATATAATTAAAACGGAATGAGGAATCACAAGTTTACTTGCTATAGTTTAATTAGAATAAATATTTTTTTGAAATAAAAGAGGGTATAGGTGACAGAGATATGAGATTAAGAAATGTCAGAGGCTCAAGGGAAAAATTAGATGCTTTTGAATATGTTGTTAAAGAAGCAGAGCAGTACAAAGGTAGCTGGAAGGATTTGTTTGGCAATAGTCAGCCGATACACATAGAAATCGGTATGGGGAAAGGTCAATTTCTTATCCAGCTTGCAAAAGAGAATCCAGAAGTTAACTATATAGGAATAGAGAGGTACTCTAGTGTACTTGTAAGAGCCGTAGAGAAGAGAAAAGACTTGGAGTTGCCAAATTTATATTTTATAGTTTATGATGCAGCAGATATCAATGGTATATTTGAAGAAGATGAAGTGTCACGGATATATCTGAATTTCTCAGACCCATGGCCGAAAGACAGGCATGCAAAGAGAAGGCTTACCTCCAAAGAGTATTTTGAGCGGTATGATAAGATATTGATACCAAAAGGCGAAGTTATATTTAAGACGGATAATGACCTTTTATTTGAATTTTCTTTAGAGCAGGTCGATGCTGCAGGATGGAAACTTCACAATTATACTTATGATCTGCATCACAGTAGTTATGTTGAGGGTAATGTGATGACGGAGTATGAAGAAAAGTTTTCTGCACTTGGAAATCCAATTCATAGGTTGGTTGCTTATCGGGAGAAGTAAAGAGGGCAGATAAAAGTTGTTTTAGGATTATTTAATTAAAAATAGGGATAATGCACGTGGTATCATAATAAGTTTATAACAAGAAGAAATGAAATTAGGTGTAAAAGATGAAGAAATCTTTAAAACTTAAAATATCCACAATACTTGGTTGCAATCCAGAGTTTAACAAAAGGATGATACAAATGAAACGCTCCTGGGATGAAGTAGAGGCAATTGTTTGTAAGAGTAGAAAATGTAAGCCGAAAGGCTGCAACAAAAAATGAGAAAAGCTTTACATGCATAAACCGGAGCATAAAAGGTATTATATATAATACTATATAAGGATATACTTAAACAATGAACTCCCGATATGAGTGTGGAGGAAGAAGGAGACAATATGGAATATAAATTCACAGACGAGAATTTTGAAAAAGAAGTACTTAACTCAGACATACCAGTATTGGTTGATTTTTATGCTGATTGGTGTGGGCCATGTAAAATGATGGCTCCAATTATAGAAAACTTAGCTGCTGAATATGAGGGTGTAGTTAAGGTGGGAAAAATAAATGTAGATGAATCACCTAATACAAGCAGTAAATACAGAGTTATGTCTATTCCAACCCTGATGCTTATAAAAAATGGAGAAATAGTAGATACTACGGTAGGGGCTGTTTCAAAATCTCAACTAACAGAAAAACTAGAACAATATAAATAAAGGTGGATGTAACCGAAAAAATAAGTAAGTTTTCGGTTACATTTTTTAATATTATAGTAATAATTATGATCGAAGAACGAAAAGAATAGGGGACTTAAGTAGATAACAAACATTGTAACAAACATTGTATGTATAAAAATTAAAAAAGTACTTGCATTTTGTTTAGGTATCATATATAATAATTTTTGCGTTCGAAAATACGCGCTTCTAGCTCAGTTGGTAGAGCACCTGACTCTTAATCAGGGTGTCCAGGGTTCGAGCCCCTGGAGGCGCACTTAAAAGGTCTTAGTTCGGCAATCTTAGTCATTGCTGGGTTAGGACTTTATTTTTGTGTTTAGATAGTTACATTTTTTTGTTATCATGTCTTAACCTGCTACTCTGTATGGAAAAATTATATAATTGAATATAGCTGATTTAATATATTACAATAATTATATTTATTATGACACTCTTGATAGTATGATTGTAGGAATGGGTTAGGTAATAACATGAAAAAGAAAAAAAGAATTGTAGCTTTTATAATTATCGTTATGGTATTATCAATTAATCATAGAATAGTTAATGCTGTAACAGTGAATACATCAAAACCTTTAACTCCAACGAAACTTAAAGCAACGTCAGCAGGGTACGACAGAGTAAAACTTTCTTGGGACTTGGTAAAAGAGGCCTCAGGTTATCAGATTAGTAGAGCTACATCGAAAACAGGTACCTTTAAATCAATTAAGACTACAGTTGCCACATCATATCTGAATACAGGTATTACCTGTGGGAGAACCTATTATTATAAAGTTAGGGCATATAAGTATGTGGGTACAAAAAAAGTATATGGAAGATTTACTACAGTGCATAGTGCTAAACCAGTACCATTAACACCAACTAATTTTAAATCAGTATTGGATAATGATAATACTGCAAAGCTTTCGTGGAACATAGTAAAAGGTGCTTCAGGTTATCAGATTAGTAGAGCTACATCGAAAACAGGTACCTTTAAATCAATTAAGACTACAGTTGCCACATCATATCTGAATACAGGTATAACAGTTGGGAGGACCTATTATTATAAAGTAAGAGCGTATAAGTATGTAGGCACAAAAAAAGTATATGGCAGATTTACTACTGTGTATAGTGTTAAACCAGTACCATTAACACCAACAAATTTTAAAGCAGTATTAGCTAATGATAATACTGCAAAGCTTTCGTGGAACAAGGTAAAAGGTGCTTCTGGTTATCAACTTAGTAGAGCTACATCGAAAACAGGTACCTTTAAGTCAATAAAAACAACAGGAAACACATCATATCTAGATACAGATATAACAGGCGGGAGAACCTTTTATTATAAAGTTAGGGCATATAAGTATGTCGGAAACAGAAAAATATATGGAAAATTTACAAAGATTACATCGGTTAACACGACTAAAATAGTTGGCTACTATGCAGCGTGGGCTACATACTCGGGATTTACGCCAGACAATTTGGATGTCAGTAAGCTTACGCACATTAATTATGCGTTTGCTAATATTGGTAGTGATTTGAAAATTGCCCTGTGTTATCCAGATGTTGATATATCCAATTTTAATAAATTGAAGGAATTAAAGAAATCATATCCGAATCTCAAAACAATTATTTCAGTAGGAGGCTGGTCTTGGTCTGGCAGATTTTCTGATGTAGCACTTACGGATTCATCTAGGACAACTTTTGCTGATAGTTGTGTGGATTTTATAGTTCAAAACGGATTTGATGGGGTTGACATTGATTGGGAATATCCTGTTAATGGTGGGCTGCCAACAAATAAGAATCGACCTGCGGATAAAACTAATTTTACTCTCTTAATGAAGAAATTACGTGAGAAGTTGGATGCAAGGGGGGAAATCGATGGGAAACACTATATCCTTACGTATGCCGGAGCTTCTTCTAATGGTTATTTATATAACACAGAAATAAGTAGACTTAGCCAATATGTTGATTATGCAAATATAATGACATATGATATACATGGAACATGGGACTCCTATACGGACTTTAATGCACCTCTTTATTCTAATTATGATATATCACCACAATATAAATGGAGCATTGATCAAAGCATAAATTCCTGGATGAAAATGGGATTTCCCAACGATAAGATGGTTATGGGAGTGCCGTTTTACGGTTATGTTTATAAAGCAGTATCCGATACAAAAAGTGGATTATACCAAAGCTATTCAGGTGGATCGTCTATAAGCTATGAAAATATAGTCGGTAATTATTTAAATAAACCAGAATATATTAGACACTTCCACCTCGATTCGAAGGTGCCGTGGCTCTTTGATGGATCAACTTTTATAAGCTATGATGACGAACAATCTATTGAATTAAAAGCTGAGTATATTAAGGCAAAGGGGCTAGGAGGCGGGATGATTTGGGAATTGAGTCAAGATCCTAGAGGAATTCTTCTTAGATCATTTTACAATGGATTGAAATAATCAATGGATTATTTAACGGGCTTATGAACCATATACAATGTAAGTATTTGAATATAGAGCAGCTTGCCGATGACATTCCACTCGCAAGCTGCTTAATTATAACCTTGTGTCAACTAATGGTTGATAATTTTAACCGAAGTCAACTATAACTCCATTGCTATTGTAGCGAGTTACTTTTATAATTCTAAGTGGAGGTGTTATATGAACGAGATAAGAATAGCACATAATCTGACCTTAAAACGGAGGGGTAGGGGTATTACTCAAGAGGAACTAGCTGAATTCATGGGTGTATCAAAAGCAGCCGTTTCCAAATGGGAGAAAGGACAGAGCTATCCCGATATTACCCTGTTACCACAGTTGGCGGCGTTCTTCAATATTAGCGTGGATGAGCTGTTGGGCTATTCGCCACAGCTTACCTGTAAGGATGCACGAAAGTTATGCCGCAGATTATCAACAGACTTTACGATGAAATCATTCGATAAAATTATGGGAGAATGTAGGGAAATCATTAAAAAATATTACGCTTGCTTCCCCTTGCTTTATCAAATGGCTGTATTGTTTATTCATCATTCTGTGAGTGCCACGAAAGAACGACAGAATGAATTGATTAAGGAAGCAAAAAGTCTCTGCGAGCACATAGTGGCTGAGAGTAGCGATGCTTTACTCGCAAGAAACGCCTTGTATATACAATGCCATTGCTGTATCATGCTTGAAACACCGGATGAGGTTTTTACTTTATTGGGCGAATCCTTAAACACACCGGATATTACCGAGGACAGCTTGATTTCGCAGGCTTTTCAGCTTGCGGGAAATACCGCCAAAGCCAGAGAAATCTCCCAGTGTGGTATGTATCATTGCTTGCTCTGCCTTATTGAAACTACCTTGTATTACACGTCGTTGAACGAAGATAATTTCTCTCTGGCGCAAACTGCGTTTGAGAGGGCAATGACACTTATCAATCTGTATGGGGTTGCTCAACTCAATGTGAACACATTGACGAAGGCATATTTAATCGGTGCAAGTATGTACTGTAAGCATAGTCGTTTAGAAAAAGCCCTTGAACTTCTCGAAAAATACGCAGATTTGTGCTTGAGTGCATTCTTACCGTTCAAACTGAGCGGAGACGATTTTTTCACAGACATTGACGAATGGTTAGACAGTGGAGAACTCGGATTTACCCTAAATTATGATGAAAAACTGCTTAAGAAAAATATGCTACAAGATTTCATTGGAATCTCGACTTTTACCGCGCTTAAGGATAATCCGCGCTATAAAAGTATCGTTCAAAGAATAACTGAGTTTTCTATAAAGGAATAAGGTTGACTTTGTAAAAACAAGCTATCATACCTACTTGAAGAATAGGTAAAGAAATATAACAAATCTATAAAAGGGGATTTGCATCATGCATGAAAAATCAAAACCTAACTACAAAAGGGGGATAAAATTAATAAAATTTATTTTGCTTATGTTTCTGGGTTTGATAATCTTATTTGCATTAACAATAATTATTGGAAGAATTATTAACACACAAAAATATAAAATTCACTCGAAAACGGGCGTCCAGAAAGTCGAATACATTACCCTAGGCGGGATTGAGCAATATATACAAATTCGTGGGCAAGATATTTCTAACCCGGTTATTATTATGCTTCACGGCGGTCCAGGCCTTAATATGGCGGATTACTCTTATTATTGGCAAAAGGATTTAGAGCAAGATTACACGATCGTTCAGTGGGATCAGCGTGGTTGTGGGAATACTTATTACTGTAATAAAGAAGCCGAAAAACCTACTTTGGATTTATTGTTGTCGGATTTAGACGAGTTGGTGGATTACATCCGTTTCGAGTACGACCAAGAAAAAGTTATAATTATGGGTCATTCTTGGGGGACCTTTCTCGGTGGGATTTATTCTGGAGAACATCCCGAAAATGTATCCGCTTATATAGCCATAAGTCAAATGTTAGAATTTAAGAAATCTGAGCAAGTATCGGCAGAAGAAGCGATACATTTAGCGTATATGGCGGGTAAAACCCAAGACGCACAAGAAAGTGGTGAAAAACTTGAATTGATAATGACCTATCAAAAATTAGATAAATCAAATTTTATAGAGTTTTTGAAGTTTCGGGAGCTTAAAGAAAAATATCTGCCATCCAGCGATAGTATGTTAAAGATAGTTTCTCTACGTCTGTTTTCACCATATATGACATTGGAAGACATAAAATGGATGTTGAATTCTGACAAGCTAATCGAATCAAACAGCGAGCTTTATGAAGAACTTTTATCAGAAGGCTTATCAATGTATAATAATAATTTGAAATATGAGGTTCCGGTTATAATCATTACGGGGGATAGCGATTGGACAACACCGTACCGTATGGTGTATGATTATTTTAACGATATTTCCGCACCAGTTAAAGAATTTATAACCATCGAGAATACGGGGCATATTCCGTTTCTTGATAAGCCTAAAGAATTCTCGGTAGAATTGTTAAAATCGTTAAGTAATGTATTATAATCACTAAATTTGAGGACGTGAGAGTGAAAACTTTCAAGTCCTTTTTATATTTTAGTTTAATCCTATTATGATTATTAAGAGTAAAAGGTTTGCTATTATTGGGAACCGTAGTTTGATACATACCTAAATGGAGAGTTGCTTAAAAACTACGTGCAAGTAGATACCGGTACTATACGAACGAAAACATTGGTAAGAATTGTATTAATTACATAACCAATAAAATAAAAACTTAACAAAAAAAGGGTAATTAATCAAATTGTTAAAAATATTAGGGATTACATGTATTAATTGACAAAAAACGATAAACAAATTAATTTATTTTAGGCATATTGACAAATTGTTAGAAATGAGGTATTATATTAGTGTTGTAATAAGTCTAAATATGTCGTATAAAAAACTGTAGAGTTGTCTACAAACTACAAAAGTGGAGAGGTAATTTTATATGAACAGCAAAGCAGAAAAATCAAAAGGTCAAACTAGTGGTAAAACCACAACAAGATTAAGTTATGGGATAGGTGACAAACCGGGACTTTTAACTGCTATAATTTTAGGATTCCAGAACATCCTGACTGCCTTTAGCGGAATTATTGCAGTGCCATTGATCATTGCCGGAATTGCCGGAAGTAGCGTAGAAGATACAGCATATATGGTATCCGCTGCATTACTTGCATCAGGAATTGCATCAATTATTCAATCTTGGGGTTTTGGACCAAAGAAATTTCGTATTGGAGTAGGACTTCCAACAGTTATGGGAACTGATTTTGGATTTGTTCCACCAGCGAATACCATTATTAACACAATGGGTGGTGGATTACCAGGTTATTTTGGTGCATCTATATTGGGAGCAATCTTTGAATTTGTATTGAGTTTTTTTGTAAAACCGTTAATGAAGATATTCACTCCTGTTGTAACAGGAACAGTTATTGCACTGATGGGTATGTCTATGATGCCAGTTGCATTTGACTGGATTGGCGGTGGAGTTGGCAATGCTGAGTACGGAAATCCAAAATTCCTTTTAGTTGCAATCGTAGTATTTATGGTAATTTTACTTTTAAACCGTTATGCAAAAGGAATGGTTAATACAGCTGCAGTTATGATTGGTATTGTTGTAGGTTATGTTATTTGTATACCATTGGGATATGTAGACTTTTCTCAAGTGACAAATGCAGGCTGGGTACAGTTGCCAGAAATTGCTCGTTTTGGAATTGATTTTAATCCAAAATTTGTGATACCATTTATTGCTGGTTATTTAGTTACCGTAATTGAGACGGTTGGTGTTATGGAAACACTTGGTGAAGTTACAGAGACCAAACTTAGCGATGATGATATTGTTGCTGGTGTTAGAGCAGATGCAGTTAGTTCATTTTTAAGTCCATTAGTTGGTTCAGGACCAGCGCAGACATTCAGCCAGAATGTTGGATTGATTCCGCTTACAAAGTGTGCATCCCGTTTTGTTGCAGTTGTTACAGGTGTATTGTTAATACTTATGAGTCTTTTTCCAAAGTTCTCAACGATCGTATCCATAATGCCATCCTTTGTACTTGGTGGTGCGGGAATCATAATGTTTGGAACGGTTGCTATATCTGGAATTAAAACTTTATCAAAAGTTAAGTTTACAAATAGAAATTTATTAATTATTGCAAGTTCATTAGGAATAGGTTTAGGTGTTACCTTTAGACCTGATGTAGTTGCACAGCTTCCAGGAATTTTAAGCAGCCTTTTTGGATCAGGAATATCAGCTGGAACTATTGTTGCCTTACTTTTAAATATGATTCTTAAAGATGAACCGGATGCTGATGAAGTAGAGTAATTAATGCCTATATGTATATATAACCGAGAGGCGTGTCGTAAAATAACTTATAAGTTATTTACGATGCGCCTCTTTCTATTTTTAAGCGTTTGTTGCTTTTGTGTGGTATACTATGTATTAGATATTTCATGTAGTTAATAATCAGTATGAGATTGAGGAGATTTGTTATGATAAAAATTATGTTCGTCTGTCACGGCAACATATGCCGCTCTACTATGGCTGAATTTGTATTTCGTAATATGGTAGAAAATAAGGGAATAGGTGATGAGTTTTTTATAGCTTCCTCTGCCACAAGCACGGAGGAAATTGGTAATCCCGTTCATTATGGAACTAGGAAAAAACTTGCGGAGCATGGGATTTCAACAGAAGGAAAGGTAGCTGTCCAATTAAACAAAAAAGATTATGATAAATATGATTATATACTGGGGATGGACCAAAGAAATATAGTAAATATGAACCGGATTCTTGGAAAAGACCCTGGGAAGAAGATAAGGAGACTATTAGATTTTACCAATCATCCAAAAGACATTGCAGATCCATGGTATACGGGTGATTTCGAAGCAACCTATCGGGATGTGGTGGATGGATGTGAAGGATTGTTAAAATTCTTGAATAAATAAAAGACAAGATGGAGCTGCAGTGGCCAGTTCCATCTTGTCTTTTATTTACTGTTATAATACTGTTATATTATAGGTATGATTGAGCGGCCCACTGCCTTTCCCCAAATCCAAACCATCCATTAGTGCTCCTGTAATATATGTCTTTGCATTTGATATAGCTTTTTCTAAAGAATATCCGGCTGCGAGATTACAGGCAATGGAAGAAGATAAGGTACATCCGGTTCCATGGGTATTTAGGTTGTTGATTCGTTGAGATTCAAACCAATAGGAGCTGCCATTTAAGTAAAGCAAATCATTAGCAGCTGACATCAAATGGCCACCTTTTATTAAAATACCACCGGTGATTAGCCCTGATATCTGCTTGGCGGCTTTTACCATATCTGATTCGGTATGTATTGTTATCCCACTTAAGACTTCTGCCTCCGGAATATTTGGAGTAATCACCCCGCCTAGGGGAAGGAGTTTAGCCTTTAAAGTATTTATGGCATCTTCACTTAGTAATCTACTACCACTAGTAGAGACCATAACAGGATCGATGACAATGTTTTCTGCCTGATAGAATATAAGTTTATCTGCTATAACTTCTATAATCCTACGGTTAGAAACCATGCCAATCTTAACAGCATCAGGACGTATATCGGTAAAAATACAATCAAGTTGTTTACTAACAAATTCAGGAGTAGCATCGAGGACTCCATAAACTCCTGTGGTATTTTGTGCAGTTAATGCTGTGATTGCACTCATTGCAAACATTTTATGTGCGGTTATCGTTTTGATATCAGCTTGTATTCCGGCTCCCCCACTACAGTCTGAACCGGCTATTGATAATACTTTTTTTAACATCTCCTATCTCCCTTCACCATTCTATCGGTAAGTTGTAATAATGTTTCCGTTGCTTTTTTAATATCTCCTTGTGCAAAGATGGCAGAAACAACTGCGATTCCGTCAATATTACTGCCTGACAATTCTAATACATTATGGGCATCAATACCCCCAATTGCAATTACTGGTATGGTAACTGCGTTACAGATTTCTTTTAGGGTTTTTAGGGAAACCGTATCGGCATCTGCTTTGGTAGTAGTAGTAAACACCGCACCAACACCAAGATAATCTGCACCCTGCTCTTCTGCAAGAATAGCCTGTGCCGGTGTTTGAACGGACACTCCAAGTATTTTATTGGGACCAAGTTTTAAACGAGCTTTTCCCGCTTGTAAATCACTTTGGCCTACATGTACACCGTCCGCATCGCAAGCAATAGCAATTTCTATATTATCGTTAATGACAAATGGAATTTGATGGCGGTTACATAATAATTTTATCTCCATTGCCTCTTTAAAAAAGGATTCATAATCCAGCTCTTTTTCTCGTAATTGAAGAAAGGTTATACCACCTTTTAATGCTTCTTCCACCTGCTTGATTAAGGATTGCCTTGAGGTCCAGGTGCGGTCCGTTACGGCATATAGGAGCATGGATTCTTTTAATGATTTCATATGGTTACTTACCTCTTTCTAGCTTATCTTTGCTCATATTTCATTCCATTTACTATAGTTTCTTCCGTAAGATTATAAACTTCATCAATTAAGTAATTTCGATAGGTGGAATTACCTCCGCCATTAGTCATTAATTTAGCGTAAGCTAGTTCACCGCATAAGCCCATTGTGCATACTGCAGCAGCGGTTGCTTCCAGTGCATTTTCTAGATTTGCAGCAAGATAAGCCCCAATCAAAGCAGTTAGCATACAACCACTTCCAGTGATACAAGACATAAGTGGATGTCCGTTACGAATTAGATATGCAGATGTATCATTTGCTACAATATCAATTGCCCCGGTGATGACAATAACAGCGCCCGATTTCTTTGCAAATGCTTTTGTAAACTCAATGGCAGTATCGAGGTTTTCCTCGGTTACAGTATCTGCAATATCGGCATCGACACCTTTGGTTGTACCGCTTCCTTCGGCAAGAGTCTTAATTTCTGAGATATTTCCACGTATAACTGTAAAATCTATCTCGCTCATTAATTTCTGAGCTGTTTCTGTTCGTAGGGTAGATGCACCTGCGCCCACCGGATCTAAAATAATTGGACGCTTCAGCTGATTTGCCCTTTTACCAGCAAGAAACATTGCTGGGATGGTGTTTTGGTTTAAAGTTCCGATGTTGATATTTAGAGCGCCACAGATGGAGGTGATTTCTTCCACTTCCAGTACATCATCCGACATAATCGGAGAAGCACCACAAGCCAATAGAATATTAGCGCAATCATTTACGGTAACATAGTTGGTTATACAATGTACCAAGGGAGATAGTTTCCTTACATTCATAAAAGTTTTAATTATCATTTTTCTCCATTTCCGCGCATGCTTATTGCGCACTTTTTATTTACGAGTAATGATAGGGCCATCGTGATCAGCATTACAGGCAGGGTATTACCAAAAGGGGTATCAATCTGCATAAAGATCCGGTAAACCACAAAACCAATTATCCATAGGAATAAGTTAACAGTTTGGTAATTCAGAGAAGTATAATCTTTCTTCAAAAAAAATACATCCGTAAGCTGAATGGCAACCATAGGGGCAAATACGGATCCTATGATATAAAGGAAAGATTCAAACTGTTGTATTGGTGTAAAAATTGCGAGCAGTGTACCAATGATGCAAATAATCACAGCAGTCCATTTTTCATTGCATTTCTTACGAATGCTTACCATACTGACACCAGCGGAATATACATCCAAAAAGGTGGTGGTAACAGTTGAAAGAATAATTATGAGCAGTCCCATGGAACCAAGGCCTGCTGTTATCATAATCGTTGCGACATCAGATTTGCCTGTAAACAGTGCGGCACCTAGACCAATCACATACATCCATGTACTAGTAAAGAAATATACAGCAGCACTGCTTAAGGTTGCTGCTTTTGGCTTTGCTGCATCTCGGGTATAATCGGATATTAGGGGGAGCCAGGATAGCGGCATTGCTACGGATAGTTCAACAGCGGTACCGAAACTCATGCTTCCTTGTAATATACCGCTTGGTTTTCCTTTAAATACAAGTGTACTTAATACAATAGTCAGGAGAAAGAGGCCGCCCATGGCAAATACATTTAATTTACTAAGATTTTTAACGCCAACGAGTACCCACAGAACAATAAAGGCCCCAATTGCAAGACTCCAAAGCCAGGTACGGTCTGACAGGGCAATAGCTCCTGCAGCGTTAGCTCCGCTTACTATCATTACTGCAGTCCAGCCGACGAGCTGTAAGACATTAAGAATAGAAAAGAGAAGAGATCCTCTTTGGCCAAAGGACATCTTTACGGTTTCCATTGCGCTGCGTCTGGTCTGCGCCCCAATTAAGCCGGCATAGAAGAGAAGACTACATCCTATGATATGGCCGATGAGGATTGCAGCCAATCCTTTTGCAAATCCAAGTGGCGCAATCAGAGTTCCCGTTAAAATCTCTGCGATAGATACTGCTGCACCAAACCAGATTAAGCTGTTACTAAATACTGAAGTTTTTTTGTTTTTCATATTTTTCTCCATTCCTGCGCATGATTTCTGCGCATATTAAGTTTGTGCCGAGGATTACGCAGGCACAAACTTGTGAGGTTGAAAGTGAATTTCTTTCAACTTACCTCCATTGATTGAACAGAAGCTTTCCACCATATCCGGTTTAACGTAAAAAAACGGGAAACACCATAAGGTATTTCCCGCAATTAAGCAATTGTACATTACTTCCTACGTTGGCATTACCCAAATCAGGTGTAAGGGTCGAAGTTGATAACTTCCTCTCAGCCTGCTGCACAAGCTCCCCTGTTCTTATATGTAATTATATTAAGGTTATAGCATAGAATTCGTTTCATGTCAAATTGGATGGAATTTATTATGCTATAGCAAAGGTTCGAGGAAGAAAGGCTTTTACATTCATTATTAGTGGGTATTAAAATAGTATTCAGCAATAAAAAGATTGAATAAATGGACTGCATTGAGTAAAATAGGTAAAACAAATAATAAGCGTTAGAGACGTATGAAGTGCTTTTATTCATAGGTGACAAGAAAGGAAGTGTAGAGGAATGAATCTGTATGATCATTTGGTTCAATATAGTAGTAGCGGTTATTATCCAATGCATATGCCCGGTCATAAAAGAAATTCTGATTTTTTATCGATGCAGAATCCTTATACACTAGATATAACGGAAATCGAGGGTTTTGATAATCTACATCACCCAGAAGGAATCCTTGACGAAGGAATGCAGCGGGCAGCCAACTTGTATGGTTCTGAGCATACCGATTATTTAGTTGGAGGTAGTACAGCTGGAATACTGGCTGGAATTGCTGCCTGTACCAAGAAAGGCGATAGAATATTAGTAGCGAGGAATTCACATAAATCGGTATATCATGCAATTTATTTAAACGAATTAAAACCAATTTACCTATATCCACAAAGAGAATCCGTCTTTGGTATAAACGGTGGAATTTCTCCAAGAAACATTGAAGAAATGTTGATAAAACACCCAGATATAAAGGCTGTAGTTATAACTTCGCCTACCTATGAAGGGGTTCTTTCTGATATTGCTTCCATCTGTCAAATTGTGCACCGATATCGTATACCGATTTTGGTGGATGAAGCACACGGGGCCCATCTTGGTTTCCATTCTGGATGGCCGAAAAATTCAATCCAGGCAAAAGCAGACATTGTAATACACAGCCTTCACAAGACGTTGCCAGCATTTACTCAGACCGGATTACTGCATGTGAACAGCAGACTTGTGGATTACGAAGAAGTCAAAAGATATCTGGGTATTTACCAAAGCAGTAGCCCGTCCTATATATTAATGGCTGGAATTGAGCAATGTATTTCTTTGTTAGAGAGAAAAAGGGGCGAATTATTTACCTTATACGAAGAAAGGTTGCAATTATTCTATGAAAGGATGAATTGCCTTAAACATCTTAGAATATTAACCTTGAACGAAGTGAAAAATGCAGATGGTTACGGGTTTGATCCTTCTAAAATAACGATATCCGTTAAAGAGGCAGAAATTAATGGCAATCAGTTATACAATCAATTATTGGAACAATATAAAATACAAATGGAGATGGTATCCTCTGATTATGTATTAGGGATAACAAGCATTTGTGACACAGAGGAAGGGTTTCAAAGATTGGGGGATGCTTTACTTGAGATTGATGCGAAAGTCAAGTATAATAACAATAAAAAATCAGAATATAGTTGCCGGACACCGAATGTGATCATGTCGATTCATGAGGCATACGAAGAATCTAGAGAGTCGGTAACGTTGAAAAATAGTACAGGCAGGATAGCAGCAGAATATGTATATTTATACCCTCCGGGAATTCCGCTTCTTGTACCAGGTGAGCGAATAAGCAATGCTCTTATTGAGGATATAAATACATATAAAAGAAATGGATTATCCCTTCAAGGGATGTTGGATAAAAACAGCGATTATATCAGGGTAGTCATGGAAAGATAGAATAAATCCGTGCTTAGAAAGGAATAATCATATGTCTAAGATATTTATAATTATGGGAAAAAGTGCCACAGGCAAAGATACCATATTTAAAAGGTTATTAGAGAATAAGGAGTTAGATTTGAAGTCTGTTACCGGTTATACTACCAGGCCGATTCGAAGCGGGGAAACAAATGGTGTTGAGTACTATTTTGTCAGCGAAGAAAGATTGAATAATTTAAGGGATGATAATAAAGTGATTGAACTAAGGACCTATCCAACAATGCACGGTTTGTGGAGTTATTTTACCGTGAATGACGGACAGATGGATCTAGTAAACTCTAATTATTTGTTTATCGGTACTTTAGAATCTTATGAACAGATTAAGAACTATTATGGTGCAGATGTTGTTGTGCCTATTTATATTGAGGTAGAAGATGGCTTGCGTTTAAAACGCGCACTTCATCGGGAACGAAAACAGGAACATCCCAAGTATAAGGAATTGTGCCGGAGATTCTTGGCAGATGAGGAGGATTTCTCAGAAGAAAATTTGAAGAAATTAGATATTCGAAAAAGATATCAGAATGCCGATATTAACATTTGTTTATATGAAATTATACAAGATGTGAAGTCGATTATTCATCAGAACGATTTTACCGTTTAAAATTTTTTCTATTACTTATACGAATATTATGATATAATGAAAGCGGAATGAGGAATCACAAGCTCGCTTGTGCATTCCGATTGGAGTAACAAGATCATTCTGTAAGAAGTAAAGTGAGGCGATTGCTATGGATATTAAGGTAAATCAAACACAGATTGCAAATCAGGTGCAACCAAAAGCCCCTGTTCCTGAAGCTGATGGGTCATTTAAATTCACCCTAATTAGCAACATAGAAGAACAGGAATTACAGTCGCGGTTAAATCTGATGATGGAAGAAATAACACAGCAAGGAAAACGTCTTACCAAGCATATGGATGTAAGGGATATGAAGAAATACCGTCTGTTAATTAAGAACTTTATGAATGAAATCGTGAATCATTCCCACAAATTCAGCAGAGAGAATTTCTTGGACCGAAGAGGACGGCACCGTGTCTATGGAATGATAAAACTGATTGACGAGAATTTAGATGCGTTAGCAGTAGAATTAATTAAAGATGAAAAAGATCAAATAGCAATTTTGAGTAAAATAGATGAAATTAGAGGACTTCTTTTGGATATTCTTGCGTAGTAGAAATGAGGTGTAGCAATGTTAGATTTTTCTAATATAGTAGGGCATGAACAAGTTATCCTGCATATAAAGAATGCAATTGCCATGGGAAAAGTATCCCATGCCTATATCTTTGCGGGAGAAGATGGTGCAGGGAAGAATCTGCTTGCGGATGCCTTTGCTATGGCTCTGCAATGCGATGAAGTAGCACATGCATCTGAATCCCCAGTTGAACATTTGAACGCCTGCGGGAAGTGTAAATCCTGTATTCAGGCGGCTTCCGATAATCATCCTGACATTATTCGCATTACCCATGAAAAGGTAAGTATTGGTGTGGATGATATTCGAACACAGGTTAATAATGACATACAAATCAAACCATATAGCAGTCCTTATAAAATATATATTATTGACGATGCAGAAAAATTGACCGAGCAGGCACAGAATGCATTGTTAAAGACAATCGAAGAACCACCAGAATATGCAGTTATTCTATTACTTACCAATAACCTAGGGGTACTGCTCCCTACCATTGTATCAAGATGCGTCACACTAAAGTTACAGGCTGTTGATAAGAATGTCATCAAAGGTTTTCTAATGAAAAAGCATCAGCTACCGGATTATCAAGCAGAAATCAGTGCGATTTTTGCTCAAGGAAATGTGGGAAAAGCAATCGAGTATGCGTTATCCAGTGATTTTGAAGAAATAAAACAAAATGTGCTTCACCTGTTAAAATACATAGGTGAGATGGAACTCTATGAGATATTAGATGCCTTAAAGCGGATTTCGGAACAGAAAGACCGGATATATGATTACTTGGATTTCATTATTCTCTGGTATCGTGACGTATTGATGTTTAAGGTGACAAAAGATCCAAATCTGTTAGTGTATAAGAGTGAATATATGGATGTATCAAAACAAGCGAATACAAAGACCTTTGAAGGGATTGAGACAATAATTGCTGCCATAGAGAAGGCAAAAGTCCGTTTGAAGGCAAATGTTAATTTCGACATAGCTATTGAGCTTATGTTGCTTACGATAAAGGAGAATGGAAATGATTAATGTAATCGGAGTGAGATTTAGAAGTGCAGGTAAAATATATTTTTTTGACCCCGCAGGCTATGAGATCAACCAGGGGGATAATGTTATTGTAGAGACTGCCAGGGGCGTCGAATACGGACGCGTAGTGATAGGACCTAGGGATGTAGAAGAAAGCAAGATCATTCAACCCCTTAAACCGGTAATAAGAACAGCCACTCCCGAAGATGATGAGGTTGAAATTAAGAATAAGGCAAAGGAAAAAGAAGCTTTTGCAATTTGCCTTGAAAAAATACAGAAACATGGATTAGAAATGAAATTAATCGATTCCGAATACACGTTTGATAATAATAAGGTTTTATTTTATTTTACTGCAGACGGAAGGATCGACTTCCGTGAATTAGTAAAGGATTTGGCATCCGTATTTAAAACCCGTATTGAATTAAGACAGATTGGTGTTCGGGATGAAACGAAAATTGTAGGTGGAATTGGCATCTGCGGAAGACCATTGTGCTGTAATACCCATTTATCTGAATTTGCACCTGTGTCTATCAAGATGGCAAAAGAACAGAATTTATCATTAAATCCAACGAAGATATCCGGGGTATGTGGACGTTTGATGTGCTGCTTAAAAAATGAAGAAGAAGCCTATGAAGAGTTAAATAGCAGACTACCAAACTTAGGAGATTTCGTTACGACAGTTGATGGGTTAAAAGGTGAAGTTCAAAATATAAGTGTGTTAAAGCAATTGGTTAAAGTTATTGTAACCTTGGAAAACGATGAAAAAGAAGTAAGAGATTACAAAGTAGCAGATTTGAGATTTAAGCCAAGGAAAAAGAAAGAAAAAGTGACTATCGATGAAGAATTAAGAGCTTTAGAATTACTGGAAAAGAAAGAAGGAAAATCCCTTCTGGACGATGAATAGAATAAGGGGATGAAACGTGGGCATAGAGGGTTACTTACCAGCAGACGAATTCCTGCTTGAAGATGAGAGAATTGATGAACTGAATAGAAATGGATATAAGATAATACAAAACCGGAAGAAGTTCTGCTTTGGAATGGATGCAGTACTTCTATCTGGATTTGCGAAAGTAAAGACAGGTGAAACTGTACTGGATCTTGGCACAGGAACAGGAATCATTCCTATACTACTTGAGGCTAAGACAGAAGGAACACATTTCACGGGACTAGAGATTCAAAAAGAAAGTGCGGATATGGCAAGAAGAAGTGTTGCCATGAATAAGTTAAATGATAAGATCGACATTATAACAGGAGATATAAAGGAGGCTTCCAAAATATTTGGTGCAGCCTCCTTTGATGTAGTAACCAGTAATCCCCCTTATATGAATGATCATCACGGGTTAACGAATCCGGATTTACCTAAGGCAATAGCACGTCATGAGCTCCTATGCAGTTTAGAAGACGTGGTACGCGAAGCGGCAAAAGTAGTAAGGCCGGGAGGACGGTTTTATATGGTGCACCGGCCTTTCCGTTTGGTAGAGATTATGAATACACTGACAAAATATAAGCTGGAACCGAAACGACTGAAAATGGTACATCCATTTTTGGAGAAAGAACCCAATATGGTTTTGCTTGAGTGCGTTAAGGGCGGAGGCTCTATGATTAAGGTTGAAGCGCCATTAATCGTCTATAAAGAAGCAAATGTTTATACCGATGAGATATATGACATCTACGGATACTAAATATAATGACTGGATAATTCATCGATTCATGAATTTAATTAATAGAATTAGTTAGAAAGAAGGATAACATGGCTGGAAAATTATATTTGTGTGCAACCCCTATTGGGAATCTGGAAGATATCACATTTCGTGTTATCCGGATATTACAAGAAGTAGATCTAATAGCAGCAGAAGATACCAGACATAGTATTAAACTGCTCAATCATTTTGATATAAAGACTCCAATGACTAGTTATCATGAATTCAATAAGATAGAAAAAGGACAGTATCTAGTTGAACAGTTGCTATCCGGTGTTACGATTGCATTAATTACCGATGCAGGAACCCCAGGTATTTCTGACCCGGGTGAAGAATTGGTTAAGATGGCTTATGAGGCTGGAATTGAAGTTACATCGCTTCCGGGACCGGCTGCCTGCATAACAGCACTGACATTGTCCGGACTATCTACTAGACGCTTTGCCTTTGAAGCCTTTTTACCAACGGATAAAAAAGAGAAAATGGCAATCCTAAAAGAACTTCAAAATGAAACGAGAACCATTATCTTGTATGAAGCTCCTCATCGCCTAACCAAAACCCTTAAGGAACTGGAAGATGTACTGGGTAACAGAAGGATGACACTAGTACGGGAACTAACAAAAAAGCATGAAACTGCTTTCTGTACAACGATATCAGAGTTAATTCAGTATTATGAAAACCAAGTGCCAAAAGGGGAATGTGTTCTGATTATAGAAGGAAGATTGCGGGAGGACATAGTAAAGGAAGACAGAGAACAATGGAATTCCCTTTCTATAGAAGAACATATGGATGTTTATCTGAGTAAGGGAATGGATAAAAAAGAAGCTATGAAGGCAGTTTCCATCGACCGTGGAGTGTCAAAAAGGGAGATATATAAACACCTTCTCGAAAAAGAGGGATGAAACAGTGAAAAAGGTATCTTACAATTTATTTTGTAAGATACCCTTTTTTCAGAGCTATACTTATTCGACAATACCTGCAATTTTAGCAAGTTCTAAGATAGATTCTTTAGAAACTTTTTTGCCACAATATTCATAAAGGTTTTCTTTTGCACCATTAAAAATATCTGTAGGCTCATATTTCTTTAATATGATTCTATCTTCGTCTACAAAAATTTCTAAAGGATCTCTTTCGCTTACGCCTAAGGTCCTTCTTAGCTCAATTGGGAGAGTGATTCTTCCCAACTCGTCTAATTTTCTTACTATACCTGTGCTTTTCATATGTGTACCTCCTACAATACCTTTATAAAATATCATAGAAAAAATACAAAGTCAATAAATTAATTCTAAATTAAAGCAAAATAATGAATATTATAGGAAATAATGTAAAAAAAGTATTAAAAAGTAAAATAATGACATATATTTTGTTTTTTTTCTTAGTAATGTATTAGATGGGAATAGAATATAGTAATTAATAAGAAATGAAATAGGAAATGAAATATGCTAAATTATTTATGGGGATTTATGATTGTAATTGGAATCATTGTAGGGGTAATGAATGGAAACATAGAAAAGGTAAGTATTGCATCTATAAATTCCTCGAAAGAAGCGATTACCTTATGCATTACCATGTTAGGTATAATGTCTATGTGGACCGGGATTATGCAGGTTGCCAAAGCGGCAGGGATAATGGAGGGTCTTACGAAAGTGCTGAGGCCTATCATACGGCTATTATTCCCCACAATTCCACAAGGACACATTGTAAATGAATACATAACTTCTAATATGGTTGCTAATATATTAGGACTTGGATGGGCGGCCACACCGATGGGATTAAAGGCCATGGAACAGCTACGTGAGTTAAATAAAAAAAGTGATATGGCAAGCTGTGATATGTGTACTTTCTTGATTATTAATATTTCATCACTTCAACTGATTCCGGTTAACATAATAGCATATCGTAGTCAATATGGTTCGGTAAGTCCGACTGATATATTAGGGGCAGCTATCATTGCGACGACATTTTCGACTCTTGTAGGGGTTGTATTTTCGGTAACAGCTAGAAAATTGTGTAAAAAAAATACAGTGGATAGATGAAAAATATAGGAAATAATTGTGTGCTAATATACCTTTTACTATAGTTGTTGAACATAATTTAGAAAGGAGATAGAGATGAATTTTTTATTATATATTTCAAATTACATTATTCCATTTATTTTTTTATATATTGTTGGATTTGGGTTATTAATGAAAGTTCCTGTTTTCCATGAATTCATAAAAGGTGCAGAGGACGGATTTAAGGTGGTATTAAATATTATGCCGACCTTAGTAGGGTTAATGGTCGCAATCGGTATTCTGAGAGCTTCTGGTACATTGGATCTCTTGTCGAATCTTGTAAAGCCAATAACTGGATTGCTTCGTTTTCCATCAGAACTGGTTCCACTAGTAACCGTTAAACTTTTCTCTTCCTCAGCAGCAACAAGCCTTGTTTTAGACATATTCAAGCAATACGGACCGGATTCCTATCTGGGTCGCCTGACTTCGATTATTATGAGCTGTACAGAGACCGTCTTTTATACCATGAGTGTTTATTTTATGACGGCAGGTGTCAAAAAGACAAGGTATACGCTTGCTGGAGCATTAACTGCAACGTTTGCGGGTGTGGCAGCCAGCGTTATATTAACTGGAATAATGTGAGCATCAAATTAGAAAAGATAGCAAGTTGATATTTATAGAAGTTATTAAGTATTTATATTTATTAATAATTCTCCTATTTTTATTTTATATTTATTCTTTATGATAGATAAAGAAAGATAAAATAAGAATAGGAGAAAACTATGTGGTTTAAGAATTTCAGACATAAGAAAGTACAGACATTTATGATGTTTATGATTATATTGTTATGCTCGATGCAGTTGACTGCTTCTGTGAGTATATTAATATCATTAGATAAGCCCTTTGACGACTTTGCTAAGGAGTGTGAATCTCCATCCGCAGTATTGTACCCATATTCTACAGACAAAGAAGAGGTCAGAACATTGGGTGAGCAATTTAGAGAACTTGACCAGGTAAAAAATGTAGAATATACACTTTCCTACGGGATTAAGGAAGAGATTACCTACCAAGGCAATAAAATCGAAGCATTTACGAATCTCACGGAGTATAATTCGGAAGTTTATGGGAAGGTTCGTTATCTGGAGGGCAAGACTGAGGAAACCAATAACCTAAAAGTAGATGAATGCATCATCCCAGCGTGTCTTCGAAATGAATACCACATTACAACCGGTGAAAAGATAAAAATTCTATTAGCCGGCGAGGAGTATCATTTTACTGTAAAAGGAGTATATACAGATCCTTATAATACCTCAACAGCATTTAATAGCAGTATACTGATAAAATCGCTGCCGGAATCGATTGTTCCAGCTATTAATATAGTAATTTACGGGAAAGAAGAATTTACAGGAGATAAGATTGAAGCATCATACCGAGAAAAATATGATGGACAGTTGAATGCATATGTTTGGACACTGGAAGAAAGAATCGATAGCGGCATACTTGTAGGTAATATTGCAGGAGCAATTTTTCTTGCAATTGGTATTATCATGCTATTTGTTAGCATCCTTATCATTAACTTCATGATTCGAAATACTATGATTACAGATGCCAAAACAATAGCAATATATAAATCGATGGGATACTCCTCTAGAGATATTTTAAAACTGTACCTGACTTATTATTTTGTAGTTGTTTCTACTGCTTGTGTTATAGGAATAAGCAGTTCGGTGTTCTTATCAGATATGATTTTAGGCTCCGTATTTGAGAATATGGGAGAAGTAGTAAGTAATAGCGTACTGATACCGGGTATTCTTTGCTATCTTCTGATTGTTGGGTTTGTTCTAATCATTATCTACAAGATAATAAATCAAACAAAAAAGGTCAAACCGATATATGCTCTAAATGGCATGACAAATTCAAGTACACAAAAGAAAAAAATATATAAAGGTAATCTAAGGATACAATTTTCCGCTTTGGGGATTGCATTAAGAACACTTAGTAGGAATAAGAAGAGTGCTGTTAGTATAATTATTACCGCGATTGTGACCATTTTTTCTGTTAATTTCGGAATTATATCTTTAGACGTAGCCTATACAATGAAAGATAATAATGATTATTGGATGGGAGTAGATAAATGTGAGGTTATGATTGGAGTATCTAACCCTGATCAGTACGAGGCAGTAAAAAGAGTAATAGAGAATGATGAGAGAATAAATTACTATCTTAGCAGTAACCTTGACAGTATAGTAATCATGAAATGGGAGAAAGGCATGCCAACAACAGATATGAAGGGATTTGTCTATGACGACTTTGGCCTTGCTGATATCCCAATTATTAAGGGCAAAAATCCAGAAGCAGGAAACGAAATCGCAATCTCTAGTAAAATAGCAAGGGAAAAAAAGAAAGACATCGGGGATTATCTTGTAGTTTATTTAGAAGGAGAAAAACAACTTGATTTATTAATAACCGGTATCTTTCAAACCTATAACGAACTGGGGGATGCCTGTAGAATGACGACGGCGGTATACACGGATCATAACTACGAGGCGAAATACAATAATTTTTCTATCTATCTTAAAGATCATGAAGATATAGAAAGTTTTATAAATGATATGAAAGAAAGAGTCGGAGGCAATGGAAATGTAATCCCTCGGACAGAAGCATACAGTAGTATTATGAACTACATAGTAGCACCACAGAAAAAAGCAATTTTGCCGGTTTGCCTTGTTGTGCTTCTGATTGGTGGTATTAATATCTTCTGTATTGTATTACTAAAGAACGCTAGCAATGAAAGAATTAATAGTATTTATAAATCCATTGGTTATTCCACAGGACATTTGATATTATCCAATTTATATTATGTTGCAATGATAGCGCTCGTATCTGTATTCATTGCATTGCCATTAACGCTTATATTCTATCCAGGAATTATGAGGACCTGTCTCGGTATGTTCGGATTTATCGAATATCCGGTAGATTATAATGCGGTGCATATTGCATGGGCAAATATAATGGTTTTTATAATTTTCATTATAAGTACCCTGTTATCCTCTCGTTCCTTAAGAAAAGTAAGTGTTAGAAATTTAGTACAAGAATAGAATGGAGCCAATTATGAAAAATACAATTATTAAGACAGAATTATTATGTAAAAGTTTTATTAGTGATGGTGAAGTAAACAACGTAATAAAGAATATGGATCTGGAGATTTATGAAGGGGATTTTACGGTGATTATGGGTTGCTCTGGGTCAGGCAAATCAACTCTTTTGTACTCACTTAGTGGCATGGATAAAGTAACCACAGGAAAAGTTCTTCTGAATGGAATAGACATTACAAAAATGAAAGAAAATCAAATAAGTAAACTTAGAAAGCATAAAATTGGTTTTGTGTTTCAAGGAATTAATTTAATTCCAAACCTGACTATTTATGAGAATATTCTTAGTCCAACCTATCAAACAAAAACGGAACGGAGTAAGATCGAAGAAAAGATAGATGTTTTACTGGAGAAAATGGAGCTTACTTCTCATAAAAAGAAATTTCCAAATCAAATGTCAGGAGGACAAAAACAAAAAGCTGCAATTTGCAGAGCCTTGATTAACAACCCCGAAGTATTGTTTGCGGATGAGCCAACGGGTTCTTTGAATTCCTCCCAAGGCCAAAATGTATTGGATATATTTACGGATATTAATCGAGAAGGGCAGTCAGTTGTTATGGTAACCCACGATCTTAAGGCTGCCTCAAGAGGGAATCGAATTATTTATTTAAAAGATGGGCGCATCGATGGAGATTTAACGCTGGACTATTATGAGCTTGCAGAAGCAGGAGAACGAGAGGAAGCAGTCTATGCATTTCTGAAAGAAAAGGGGTGGTAGAACTTGTTAATTATAGGCGGATACTGTATAATTTCAAATAAGAATAAGTTTTACTTCTCTGATAGGAGGACAGCGAGCAATGTGAGTGTTCTCCGGAAAATGGAGCAGATATGGGGCATAAGATATTAATCATAGAAGATGAAAAAGAACTAGCAGATATTCTGGGTGCATATTTGGAAGTAGAAGGATTTACATCTGTTGTTACTGTGGATGGAGAAGAGGGGCGGAAAGCATTTTATGAGGGCAAGCCAAGTTTGGTGCTTTTAGATATTATGTTGCCCAAAATTGATGGCATACGACTTTGCAAAGAGATTCGGGGGACTTCTGATATTCCGGTGATTATGATATCTGCTAAAAGTGGTGAAATGGATAAGGTGATTGCGTTAGGCATCGGTGCCGATGATTATGTTACAAAGCCTTTCAGCCCTTTAGAGCTGGTGGCTCGTGTGAAAGCCCAATTAAGAAGATATGAGAAAGTTCAAGAAGTGTTAGGACATTCAAACGATTTAGAAATCAGTATCGGAGAGCTGTCGATGAATCAATCTTCGTATACTGTTTTAGCCAAAGGAAAAGAAGTGTCCCTTACAACAAAGGAATTTGACCTCCTATTTCTGTTTGCAAGGAATCCCAATCGTGTCTTTACAAAGGACCAGCTATATGCGAATGTATGGGGTTATAGCGGAGCGGGGGATGACAATAGTGTAACGGTTTATGTGAACCGCATACGAGATAAATTAAATACCTTTGAATTAGATTACATAAAGACAGTTTGGGGCGCAGGGTACAAGTTTTCTGTATTATAAAATACGATAAGCAACCTGTTTTTCATAGGTGCAATTCCATTTAAGGAGACCAACTATGAAAAGTCAATAGTAAAATAGAAAGTTCTTAGAATTATTTTTGACTAAAAAAGGGTATAGCAAATAAAGCATCATTATGGTGCTTTTTGAAAATTAAATATAGTTGATAGGTA
>JAEZVF010000109.1 GCA_023443225.1 Bacillota bacterium | reverse complement strand
AAAAAGAATGTCTGTTGCATAACACAAAGCTGTAGAAAGAAGAATGTCGGAAAGCCGTGTGAGGGAAAACCTCATGCACGGTTTGATGAGGGGAAAGAGGGCTTATGCCCTCTGACCTACTCTACATAGGAAAGTTCTCCTGTAAAAAGGTTAAGGGATAATCCATTGTCTACCTGATGTAACTTGGTACACAATCAGGCTCTGGTATAATGTTGATGCAACCATTTGACTACACCATCATTCTCATTGCTGTCAATAATTCCGCTAGCAAGTTCTTTTAATTCGGGAACTGCATTTTCAACAGCATAACATGCATCGGATATCTTGAACATAGGAATATCATTGATGGCATCACCAAATGATATTATTTTGTCACATTTCCATAACTCTTTTATTTTAAGAATTGCATTTGCCTTTGTAGCTTTTTTTGGCATGATTTCACACCAATATTCTTGCCGATACAACTCTTGTTGCAATGTACAATTATAATGCTCATTATCTTTTAAAGCCTGATATAGGGGTAGTAATTCGTTTTTCTCTCCTATACAGGTAAAATACGTCCCCCTCATACAGGTTATGCTTAGCATTCAGGGGATTTAGCCTTTGGTCTCCTTTTCGTAAGCAGAGATAGCGTTGCATTCCTTCATTTTCATAAGAAGGATCCCAAGTGACTTTCTCAAGACCATTTATAAATGAATAAACCAATGGATAAAGGTGATAATACTCAAGAAGTGTAATAACATTTTGCTTCTCTTTTTCATCAAAGCTTGAGGAGGATAACACTTCACGGGTAGAGGCATTCATTATGAAAGCACCATTATAAACGATAACCGGAATATTTGTTGTGAGGCCCTTTGTTACAACGGAAGCTGACGAAAGGGATCTTGCTGTAGCATAGGTGAATAGCATACCCTTTTCAATCAGTTGATTGATTGTGCGGACACTATAACTGCTGATTTCATCATTTGTATTTAATAAAGTACCATCCAGATCACTAACATATAATGTGTTCATAAGAATCCTCTTTCTTTGTATTTATTATTCTTTCATTTCTTAGGCTATAGTAGATTTGTGGTTATGATCTTTTCTGTAAGCTCCAAATAATCTCCTTTATAATCAATAGCCTTCTTAGAAATCAATATGGCAATTCCATGCACCATACTCCACATGGCTATAGTTTTTACCATATATAGCTCTGGATTCAAATCGATTGACTCTAAATATCTTTGTGCACAATCTTTAAAAATCGAGAAGGTATTATCTTCACATTTACTAAAGGTCCCATTTTCTATTAATATAGACGAGCTGTAATCGGACAAAAATGTTAACTTTAAATACTCAGGGTTTTCAACCATGAACCTGACATATGCTTTACCCATGCCAATTATCTGTAATTTTGGGTCATCTGTATGAATCTTCGTTGACTCTTGTAAAGCCATGTGAAATTTAGTCCAAACCTCATTAAGTATTTCACTAATTAGTTCTTCTTTATCTTTAAAGTGCTTGTATGGTGCATTATTACTTACTCCGCACATAGTTGCAACTTTTCTTATTGAAAAACCTTGGAATCCTTCTTTATTTAATAATATAAGCCCATTTTTTATAAGTTGCTGTTTTAAATCCTTATGATGATATGTTTCCCTATCCAATGTTATGACCTCCATTTTCTTGTCATTAAAATTATAACATTTTATGTTGACATTGTAAACATACTGCTATATAATTCAATTAAAGTTTACAGTGTCAACATTAATATGAGTAGGGAGATGTCATTTATGAAATTTATAGTTTTAAATGGAAGCCCCAAAGGCGATACCAGTGTAACCATGCAATACATACGATTTCTTCAGACAAACTTTAAGCAGCATCAAATCGAAATAATTAATATTTCAAAAGGGCTAAAGAGAATAGAAAAGGAAAATGGTACTTTTCAAGAAATAATGAATCAGGTTAATGACAGTGATGGTGTTATTTGGGCATTTCCATTATATGTTTTTACGGTTCACTCTAATTATCAGAGATTTATAGAGCTGATATTCGAAAGAAATGCTCAAGCTGCATTTAAAGGAAAATATACCTTTGTTCTTACAACCTCAATACATTTTTTTGATAATACCGCAATCAATTACGTTCATTCTATTTGTGATGACCTTCATATGAATTATGTGGACTGTTTTTCTCCTAAAATGTATGATCTGACGAAGGAAGAGACTAGGAAAAGTCTGATTAATTTTATGCAAAACTTTATTCAGAACATAGAAAATAAAGTTTCAACCTTTCGCTGCTTTGACCATGTTGTATATAACCCAATACAATATAGTCCAGAAACGCCACGGAATAAAATAGACAACACTGGCAAAAAGGTAGTTATCGTAGTTGATTCTTTAGAGGATAATAATCTGAAAAATATGGTAAGCAGGTTTAGGGATTCCTTTGCTGTGGATACAGAATTACTTTATATAAATGATTTCGGTATGAAGGGAAGCTGCCTTGGTTGCATGAGGTGCGGCTACGACTATACGTGTGCTTATGAGGGGAAAGATAATTACAGCTTCGTTTATAATAGTAAGTTGAAAACAGCTGACATAATCGTCTTTGCAGGCGCTATAAAAAATAGGTTTTTATCTGCTGAATGGAAACAATTTATCGATCGGGGATTCTTTAATACTCATACTCCTTCTCTGACGGGGAAACAATTTGGATTCATTTTATCAGGAGCCCTAAACCAAATACAAAACATACGTGAGGTTTTTGATGGATTCGTACAATGGCAGTGTTCAAATTTAGTTGGGTTTGTTACGGATGAATACAATTCAAGCCAAGAAATTGATGATCGAATTGATGCTTTAAGCGCGAATCTAATCAATCTATCTAGGAAAGAATATATCAAACCGATTAATTTTTTAGGTGAGGGCGGAAGGACAATATTTAGGGATAATATATGGGGAGATATAAGATTCCCATTCGTAGCTGATCACAAGGCTTATAAAAAACAAAAAGTTTATGATTTCCCACAAAAGAATATTAGAGTTAGAGTACAAAATGCAATTTTCTTATTGATGATAAAAATTCCTTCTTTCAGGAAGGAAATATATAAAAATCGGATGCTACCAACTATGATTCAACCATTTGAGAAATACGTTCAAGATAAAACCGAATCAGTAGATTAAAAACTAAAGGGATGATGAATTATTATGATATCTAACTATGTAGGGACTGCTGGGACTTGGAGGCAGGAGGATGTAGTTTATAATCGGTGGATGGGAACGATAATAAACAATTAAATCAATGAGCAAGTGTTTTACAGCATGAATCTTCGTAACGTATTTTTACAATAATAACGAAGGTTTCATGCTATTTTTCTTACCGTGTGTCCAGCAAAGCTGGACCACGCTAGCCGGTGTAAGTCCGGTCGCGGTAATCGCCAGTGAGCCGTGTAGCCAAACTCGGTGCGTTGCAGTAATGCAGGGTGCTAAGCGAGTGGGTAAAGTAGC
>JAEZVF010000095.1 GCA_023443225.1 Bacillota bacterium | reverse complement strand
GCTACTTTACCCACTCGCTTAGCACCCTGCATTACTGCAACGCACCGAGTTTGGCTACACGGCTCACTGGCGATTACCGCGACCGGACTTACACCGGCTAGCGTGGTCCAGCTTTGCTGGACACACGCAATAGAAAAGCACCTACCGAAGTAAGTGCCTTTAGATAATACTATTACTCTTTTGTAAATTCACCATTATTACATCTAGAGCATGGTGGCAATGTATCAGTTTCATCATCTAGCACTACATCATTACCACAATTTGTACATATATATGTACCTTTTCCTGGCTTTTCTCCAGATTTAAATGTATTAGCCATATTTTTACTCCTTTCTCTTATGTATTTTAACAGTTACTATTACACTATAAACCTATAAACTGGTAAAATATGTCGAAACAAAGGGGTATAACACTATTTTCTGGTAAATATCAAACTAAATGGACTGCATTCTTCATCTGGTACTGGTATACTTGCAATACGATCTTTAATTTGTTGTATTCTATTTTGCAGGTGTTTATATGCATCTGAAGTAGTTGCAAATTCAGTTTCCACTTTACGCATAATATCAACATCATTAGATACTACTTCTAAGATATCTATTACTGTAAAGAGTAGAGATTTCTGCATAGTAGATTTATTGTAAGCAGTTGTAGGTGTTAAATTATTCTCGGATAGAAACTGGATATATTCTGTATCTGTAAGATATTCTTTGTTGTTTAATTCTAATTTTAATCTTTCTATTATTGTCATTGTAAATCTCCTTTCCTATATCAAAAAAGGTGCATTCACTAAGAACACACCTAAAATATTTGCTATTTCATTTCTATTATTGATTTTTCTCTATGATAACGGATGTACCATTAGCAGATACACCTAACATATTATTTGAAAAGGTTATGTAATCAAAATCTATACCTATTATCGCGTTCCCACCTAATGATATAGATTTAGAAATCAACTTATTTATAGCCAAATGTTTTGTATTCTCTAATTTATTTGCAAAAGCATCTGATTGCACACCAAAAATATCGGAAAAGTTTGCCTTAATTTCACTTATAAAACCAGTTCCCATTACTACTTGTCCACTAATAACACCATTATATTTTTTTATACTATACCCTTCAAAATTATATCCTGATGTTAATGTATGCTGAGATATTTTTTGATTAAATTTTAATTCTTCTTGTTCTTGTTGTTCAATTATTTTTTGAGTTGATTGGACAAATGAAACTTGTTTATCCTCACTAGGAGTATCATCAAATAGATTTTTATCAATAATATAACCACATTCATAGCACATATTTACTTCTAGCATTTCAGCAGTTAATTCTGTTTTACAATCAGGACATTTACTCATAAAAACAACCCCCTAAAATTTCTTCATACAATTTACGCAAACTCTCTCATTCTTTCCACTACCAATAAAACCAGTAGTGACTTTCCATCCACGTTTTACTATCTGAATATTTGTAGAACCACAATTAGGACATACTACTTTACCTTCTGAATCTATTTTGGGTTTTTTTGCTTCTTCAATTATCTTTCTATTTTTCTCCAATTCCTCTCTTGCTATGCGATCATATTCTTCTACTGATATATTTAAACTTTCTGCCTTTGCCTTTTTTCCTTGTACTATCGAAACTACAAATAATACTATATCAATAATTACTATTAAAAATGATATTTTAGCACCTATGCTTCCTTCTTCTACTACTTGGGGAAAAATATAACCAATTAGAAAAAATGATATAAGAGTAATCCAAAATACCCCATTCCAAAAACTGATTTTTTTATTAGCACTCATAGAAATTACCCCCTATTAATTTATAGGAATATTTTACCTCTTATTGTCGAAGAAGTAAACCATAATTTTACCAAATGGATACTGCACTCTGTTTTAGGGTAGTGGTATGTTTAAATCTCATGGTCGTAAATTCGACTGTGAAACTCAATTTTTTACTGTGGGGAAAATAGTGATTAGATAAAAAGTCAACTAGAAAACAGGGGTAACGTCTTATTATCAATGCTCTGTGGCTTTGTAATAACCTTATAGAGCCACTGTATGGATATATTGGACAAACTCTACCCTTGTACTATTTTAATGAATTTAAAAGCTTTATATGAAGACTTTGCTCCTGCTGCCCCATGAAACGTCCTGAACTACAGTCCAGACCACTTTAGTAAGGTAAAGTTATAACGTGTTACAGTATACTATTTATTAAATGGTTGTGATTTATACAGACACTTTACCACGGTAACGTATTGCAGTTATAATGTGTTAATACTATTTACAAAATGTTTGCGATTTCGGAAATACTTTATTACATTACCTCTTCACATTGCCATATGATACACTAGGCACAGTTGTTAGTTTCTATATTGTGACACGCTAGACACCGTTGTTAATTTGTTACATAAGTATTAAACAGTTAACATTTATGTAATCTTTATAACAATCTTCTATTTTCAGAAATTCATCAATAATCTAGTTTAACTATTCGCAAAACATCAGTTTTTAGTATAGTATAAATACCACTATTTTGCCAAGAATGTAGTGTTTATGCACCTTGTAGCCATTTTTAACTATTCGTAAAACCTTACTCTTACCCCTTGTAACATTTGAACTATACCTGTTAATAATTATGTAATATATGTAACGCTTTTGCAACACATTTAACAAGTGTGTAATAATTATAATTTCATCCAATTTATACCAGTTGTAACATATTTGTAATATACTTAACACTTATTTAACATTTTATTACAGTATTACATTACCACTTTAATTGACTAAAGTATTGATTTGGCAACATTATTTATCCTTATCAGTGATACCTTGAATTAGTATACTACACTATTAATCCCAGTACAAGATGCTCTTATAAATTTGCTTGTATGAGCCTTTTTAGCCACTCAAATGACGTATGCATAGTATTTACCCTATTCGACATTAGAATGGCTAGAAATGGCTACCAGAGCATGATATTACGGTCATATATAATGAAAATCTGACTGTAGAACATTGTTCTATAGGTGTATAATTTTATAGTCAAATCAGTAATCATTCCTATTATACTATTCTACCGAAACACTCTCACTCTTCAATCTCTCCTTCTCAACCTCTATATCCTTAATCATACCACTCTTTTCCATAGCACTCTCAATAGATATAGCACTTATTTCTCTCATTGTCTTTACATTCTTTACAACTTCATCTGTAGATACTGGTATACTTAAATTAAAATCAACTTCAACATAGGAATCATTCTCAATATTAACTCCTTGCATACTAAGTATCTGCTTGAACTTCTTAAATCTCTCTTGCATACCTACATTAAGCCATTTCTCTGTTTCCATAGCCTTAATATTAGCCATATGAAATAACATCTTCAAGCTTATCTCACTAACATTAGCAATATTCGTATTACCTAATACTGTAGGAATACAAGCAATCTCATTAAGAAACTCTTTAACATTATCAAGATACAACTTAATTGTCTGATAATCCATAACCGTATTAACCACTTTAAAATCACCATTATCAATATTCAGTACATAACCTGTAGCATCTGCTGGTATACTGTTTTCTAATCTCTGACCAATAGCAACTGGCATAGGATTCAAACTATTAACATAAATAGCATCACCCATCTTTGATAATATATCTTCCAATTCGTCTAACAATGGCTGTATATCTTGTAATATACTCTCACCAAATGCATAATCAGTATCACTATAGTTATGATAATGTATAGGCAACCCACACACATTAATCTTACTATCAAGTAACATTTCCCTACCACCCTCATTAGACCAATATTCAACGTAATTAGGGTAATAAACGTTATAATAACTTATGCTGCTATATACATCTGTCCAATGCTCTATAAAGGCTATATACTCGCCCATATCATTATAAACAGGATAACAGTCACCACTATCTAGCACCTTACTCTTAATCTTTCCATCAGACACAAAGACAACTTCATATGCATCACCAAACTTATTCACTCGATCAAGTATCTGATAATCAACACTATCATATAATCCAAACTTGTAAATATCCTTAAACCTCGTTACTATCTCTTCATCACCAGACAATGTAACTGGCTTACCTAACAAATATGTAGCATGGAAATTTAATATCGTCTTAGCATAATTGATAATTGTCTTTCTGCTGATTAATTCCTTACCCTTATACTTGCTATCCTCTCTTAGTAATACTTTATGTTGTCCTGATAAATAATTTCTATTGTTTATTACCTCTGCTATTCTTCTAGCATGATAACCTTTTTGAACCTCTTCAACGAACCATCTTGCAGAATCGTCAAAGGTTAATTTGTATTCATTTATATTCATGTTGTACTCCTTTCATTTTCATTAATATTTCAAGGTATTATCTCTATACAAAAACACCCTTTAAAACGAAAAATAAGCCACTATATAGTCATAGGCAAGCAATTTACCATTAGATAGATTATAAGCCGAATTTGAACGTATAGAGTGCCATTTTGTAAAGGAATAGGTGTAAAATGTGTTATCCTACCCCTCATATTTAAGGGTAAGGTGGATTTCCACTTGCCAAAAGTAACTCTCCCTCACCGTAAAGGAGACATTTTCTAATGGGACATCTTGTCCATTTAAAATAACTCACTCTAGTTCAATTGAACCTTACCATGCATACCATATACCACTTTTTAATCCTACAATTGCCAAACAAGTACCCATAATTAAATCATCATGTTGTCCACTTACTGCACCCATAGAGCCATTATCATTAGATACAAATGTTTTCATCTCGTCTAATATTTCTTGCGACTTAATTTGAATCATACCTTTTTCAAACCACTCTCTAGCATCATTCACAATAATAGATTTTGTCTTATTATTCGTATCAAATCCAACTTTCCATATGGCACGATTATATTCATCATAGGTCTTATATTTAGTCATGTTCATATATTTCTTATCCTGTCTTAATCTTTCAATAACACTATGACCACCACTCGCTTTTTCAACTGTAAGCAAAGCTTTATTGTAATATCTGCCTAAAGTATCAATTACATCTGCTAACTCATAAGGTTTTAACTGGTTATTCTTTAATTGTGCAACCTGTTCGCCATCTTTGTTATATACAATTGCAGTCGAATAATCCTTACCAATACCTTCGGAGCAATCCACCCCAACGAAATATCGTTCCCCAATTTTGGGGATACCCCATATCTTAAATGTCTTAGGATATAACCCCTGTAATATGGTCGGTAAGCCTTTAATATTCTCTTTTGGTATAAATGTTACCTTGTCCTTTAATAACCCCTTAATGCATGTGTCAATGCGTTTAGCATCGAATAACTGTTGTCCTGTAGTAATAAAGCAATCAGTATCAAGCGAAGGAAATTCTACATTAAACGTTTCTAAACCATCAGTGGAAATCTTTTGTCTTCTCCATGTTAATTGATCTAGTGTAGCACCCATATTAATTAACTCTGTTTCATCTGCATCTAAGTCATCAATAGACAATTCCTTACCATTCACTTCTACATATCTCTTAACTGACTGCTTATACAGATTCTCAAATAAAGCACCGCCATTAATCCAATTAAAAAAGAACTCCTTGTAAGAGTTCTCATTGTTCTTGGCTTGCAGATATACTTCACTGAATTTATTAAATCCATCAGCAGTCGATTCAATTATAATTTTACCTGTGTCTGATAATGCTTGTGATAATGCTTTAAGTTGCTTATCTGGATTCTTCCAAAAAGCAAACTCTGACAAATGAACAATACCATTGAATGTATCACCTCTACCAATATCTTTATTACCGGCTGTAAGGCAAGTAATTTTACTACCATTGACAAACTTTAACTCTTGCCTATTATTCGTTGTCATATCTGGCTTAATGAAGTCAGGTAATGAATTGAACTGTTGCTTTAACTTATCAAAAATAGTATTTGTACTAGATTGATTATGAGATACCAATAAGCAAGTAGTATTATCATTTACAATACAAGCTCGAATAGATAAAGCCACAACAACTGAACTGATTCCCAATTGTCGTGACTTCAATATAATATTTTCTCTATGCATATCAGCAACTAACATTCTTTGTTCTTCTGTTAGGACGAACGGCACAATCTTTCCTGTTTTATCGGCAATCTTCAAGAATGTTTCAATCCATTCACAAGTGTTTTCATCTCTCCATAGATACATTAATTTCTCTTGTGTTTCCTTACTTACTCCCATTCTTCCCACCACCCTTTTTAAGAGCAGATATATTGACTGTCTTCATGAAATCTTCCATTTCGTCTGTACTTTCATCAAAGAAATCACTATTAGAAAATGTTTCAACCCACTTGGCTGCATTAACATCACCTTTCATGGCTTTTTCTAGCATGGAGTCATATATCTGCATTAGATTATACTTTTTCATGTGCTTATGATACACCTGCATAGCATCTTGTGCATCTTCTCTAGTAAGCCATTCCATACTTAACTCTAGTGATTTTACATTAGGTTCATATGGCATAAACTCTTCAAAAGGACATCTTTTTTCCTCTGGAGTGTAATACCACAAAATAAATCTTGCAATATATTTAGGTACAATCTTCTCTAGTTTTTGTAATAATGATTCAGTTTTTAATACTCCCATTCTTCCCTCATTCCTTTCATTTCATCAGATATATAATCCATAGTATCTCTAACACTTTCCATACTCAATAGAAGATATCTTGTAGTTAATGCATCTATTTCATCCCATAAGTATTTTGATTTGTTAATCCTATAATCTCTAGGTAATACTTCGCTTTGAGATACAAAGTCATATTGTCCCCATAGGTAATCAATTTCCCTATGTAATTCATCCTTATTTAATTCCATAAATGGCTTATTATGTAGATTCATCATCTCTCTATTTCTGTTCTGCTTAACTAGAATACCATCCATTGCTATTACTATATCATCTAATGTTTTAATCTCGTTATTCATTGTAATCCTCACTTTCTGTTGTAAATAATTGATTAGTTCCAAGTCGAAAATGGCTGTCTTTTAGCCATTTGAGAAAAGGGAATAAAGCGTCTTTTGCTTTATGACCGTATGTACCACTGACGATAGTGTATCGACTAAGGTTTACTTTGTTGGCTTGTTCTGACGCACTAACGTTTGTCTTGTCTGTCTTTGCAAGCAAAGCCATACAACGTTATACTCATTAAATTAATTGTTGACACTTTAATCGGACTAAGAAGATATATAACCCTTATTAGACCGTTTAATGTGTCAACATTTTAGATTGCTATTTTAATTGATTTATTATCATTAATTCTAACTAACTCTTCTGTAATAATCTGTTGTACTTCTACATAATTCTTTGGTGGCAAATATGCCTTAACAACATCATTAGGAATAAAGTCACAATTGTTAATCATACATAATTCATTATATTCCTTTTGATATTTAGCAACTAAATTATCATATCTATTTTGTGCATTATTATTTAAAGCATCAATAATTTTATCGTTCAATTCCAACTTCTGTTGATTAATTTGTAACCGATTCAATTGGCTCTCTGTAATTGGAATTGCTTTTATTACATTACTTTTAGTAAATAGAATACGATATTTTGTATATGCTTTATCCCAACCAAACTCATCATATGCTTTATCAGTTAATAACTCATAAAATTCTTCTGTTCTATTGCGAAAATAAATATCTCTCAAATGGTCATAACCCATGCTTTCTAATACTTCACGTTTCAATGCCATATATTTTATTTCTTCATCTTCTGTAGCAACACCAGTTATAGTTTTATCGGTGGCTTTATCTATCATTTCGTAATGAAGTTCTTGTTTCCAGTTTACTAAACATCTATTCTTAAGATTGTTCAATGAACTGAATAAAATTTTATGGAATACTTGATATGCTCTATTGTCAAAATCATGCAATTCATAATCTTTAATTGAGTTAACTTTAGCAAGTATTTTTCTACTTGTTTCATTTGTGTATTTATTATCTACCATACCTAATGCAACCAATAGATAATTCTTTGTGCATACTAAAGTTTGATCATCTTGCTTTGATAACAAATGTAAAAGGAGAGTTTCAATATACTTTATGTAAATAGCGTTATTACCTTTGGAACGTTCATCATTCTTTTCTATTGGTTCGTCAAAAATCTTTGTTATAATGAACTTATAGCCTTGATTTTCATAATCAAAATATCTATTCCAATTTCCAACTTGTAATGTTTTGCTATTACCACCCTTTTCTTTTTCATCTAGTAAACTACACATTTCTTTATAATTCTTGACAATTAATCCTTCTGCTAAATTTTCATTCACTTTTGTTTGTAATTTATCCATTATTATCTCCTTTTGTGTGTTTTGTGGCATCAAAAAAGGTACGACAAATATGTCGCACCCTAATTGATTGTTTATTTAGTTGTTTACTAAGCCGATATTTCGGCTGACTACTTAAGTGCAAATACACTTTAGTTAGAATATTTCTCCATCTTCCCTATATGCAATATCTGCTACTGCCTTTTCAATTTCATTTTCTCTTCTGAAAACAAAAATTGACTTTATTTTATTGGTTTTATCTGGCTTAACATCAATAATTGTATAGCCACGTCTTAATAGTTCCCTTGCCACTCTACCTGCAAAGATAATAATTGCTTGTTTTTCTTCGTCTGTGTATACCATAATAGTTATTTCTCACTTTCTGTTATGATTTCTTCTGAATAACATAAAAAATCCCTATTAGTCAATGCGACTGAATAAGGATTCTGTGTAATATCTGATAATTTAGTTGATGTTCTCGTTATAGGAATTTGAATATCTTGGAATGTCTTATGTAATTTGAATCTATCTTTAGGAAGTTCACATATAACTCCTGTGTCTTTTAGTTGTTCATTTATATCATCAATATTAATTTCAGTATGTAAATAACCTTTACTAGATTTGATTTTACCTTTGATTTTATCAAGCTTATATTTCTTCTCTATCTCCCTAAAATCAGATTGTTTGTGCCTTAATTGACACTCATATAATTCATCTAGTCCCATAACATTACACATATAAAATTTGTTCATATCTCTATCATTCTGATATCTACTGAAATGGCTATAATAAGAACTATCGATTGTTAGAAGTATCATTTTACCTTCTTCACTCTCTGGAATAGGTAAATCATACAAAGACCATAATAATAACACTGTAGATAGATTATATTTCTTGAAATAATTCTGTCTAGTAACATTCTTTATAAAATTGAGATTGATACACTCTTCATTCACTTTATCATCTGAATGTAATTTTGATAAGTGATTGTCAAAGCTTTTTCCGTTCTGTAATGCAAGGTCTACACCGACCGTTTCGTTTGTTGCATTACTGGTTATACCCATATAATCAATTAATTTGTCTTCCTTTGGCTTGAATAACATTACATATTCGATATTCCAACCTTTAATCTGTTTTAATATTGCACATGATAATAAACTGTCTATATCATCTGTTAAGATTAGGTCATATTGTTCCTTGCTTGTATACCATTGAGGTAATTTTTCTTTGTATTCTGCTTTCATAATAAATTGGAATGTTTATATGCTCCAATCGACTTACGAAAGTGAATTTATAACGAGAATTAGAATATATTCCCATTCCAAAATTCACCTTCCCCTCTGCCCGTAGGCTTTATTTTGCTGTAATATATAGTAATATTCTTACTATTCAGTTAGTTCTGTGCTACAAACTCCATAACTCTTAAATAGATATATTCATTTAATTGTATTAACTCATGTTCCCATCTGGAGATAGTGCTGATATTGATATCACAATATTCTGCAACCAAATTCTGTGTAATATCTTCGTTCCTTCTCCACTTGCGAAACTCCTTACCTGTCATTGTTCTCACCTTCTATTAAATTATTTCTTCTTTGTAGTTGGTTTCTTAGTCGGAACTTTTGTCGGTTGAGATTTCTTCTTTGTAGGTTCAACTTTCTCTTTCTTTACTGGCTTTAATCCACCATATAAAGCTAATATCCACTTATCATATACTTCTTGACTAATGGAGCAATTTTCACATTCTACTTTACTAACCCAACGTTCTGACACCCCAATACAATCAGCAATATAAACCTGTGTAAATCCTTTTAATATTCGTAAATATTGTAGTTTCTTACCATTTAACATATATTCACCTACTTTCAATAATGGGGCATACCGTAAATTACAGTATACCCCAAAACATTATGTAACCTTTACTTAAACGATTGTTTTTCTTACAACAACAATTCCATCGTCTGCAATCAATTTAACTGCATAAACCATATTAGAATAAATATCAGATGCAAATAAGGATGGTTGTCTATCCTCTTCAACATTGATATCCCTCTTAGTCATAAGACCTAAAGAGTTTTTCTTAATGATAAGTGTAATACATTCTTGTTTTGTAGCATCATATGTACCATGGTCAGCAAGGAATACTGGAATACCTAAGAAATAACCAACTAAGCCACCCTCAACAATACCATTACCTTGATTAGCATAAGTTTTCTCAACACTTGTAAACTCTACCATTCCAATGAAAGAAGGAAGTAAAAAGGAATTGATTACAATACCTGCAAAGTCAGATACATCTCTTTCATCACCATAAAGGCTTAATGCTGTCATCATTTCTGCTCCTGTAATTACCTTTGCTGCTGCTGTTGCAGATTTTAATGGAGAAGTTAATGCCTCTGTGATTAAATCTAAGTCAACTTTTCTTGCGATAACTACTGCCTGTTGTGATGCTGATTCTTCAATCGCATTACCAACTGCTGTAATATTATCCATATCAAAAATTCTTACACCTTTTGGAGCAACTTGCTTAATTGTTGCTGTGCTTGTCTCCTGATCTAAAGATTCAGTTCCAACTGCTGTTCCTTTAACTACATCTGTAGCATCAGAAATCTTTTTCCACTTTGGAAAGGAAACAACTTCTCCTACTGTAGTATTAGTAAGGAATCCTAAATTTGTTGCTAATTTTGCTACTTTTACTTTACCTTCAAACTTTTCTCTTGTAATCTGTGCATATACTACTGGTTTAATTAAAGCCATGATTTATACCTCATTCTTTCTTATAATTGTGATTTGATGTCCTTAACATCATTTTTAATAGTTTCTAAATCTAATTTGTAAGCAGTTAATACCGATACAAATTCTGAATTTGTCTTAGATAACACTTCATTCTGTGATTGTGCTTTACTAATAACCTCGTAAAGTTTTTCTTCTCGTTTCTCATTTTGCTCTTGTGATTTATTCCATAACCTAGTTATAAACCAACCCATAGCAATAACGCATACAATAGGAAATCCTAGAGTGGTGATTGCAGTTTGCCATACTGATAAGTCCATTTATCAATCGCACCATTCCTTTCTTGCATAAAAAAAGGACTTCCTAAATGGAAAATCCTAGTCTGCTAGTTTCTTGTAAAGTTCAGGATTCGTTTCAAAAAGTTGATTACGTTCTGCATAAGGCATCTTCTTGAATTGTTCCTTGGTAATTCCTTCATTTTTACTGTGATTAGTTGGCTTGTGTCCATTTTCGAGAAAGTAGTTGTTTAAAGTACCCCCTAATTCCGTTACTAATGTATCTACATCATCACCAATATTGAGATACTTCGCTAATTCAGATGGTAATTTAGCACTTGCAAGTTTTTCTTTGACTAAATAATCTCTTTCTTTCTTAGCAATCTCTTGTTCACGTTTCTCTAATGCTTTTTCTGCATCGGATTTCTCAACTGGTTTAAGCTTTGCTAATTCATCATTTGCAGTTTTAAGTTTCGTACTATAGTCCGTTCGCACCCTATCTGTTTCAGATTGAATTGCTTTATTTACTACCTCTAATTGCTCCGTTGATAATCCTAATTCTGTTAATTCCATGTGTTACTCCTTTTCTAGTTGCATAACCTTTGCCCTCTATGAGTTCATAGGATTGCCCCTAATTGATTGATTAATAGTTGATATATAATAAACGAGCCGAAAAATCGACTGGTTGATTAACTTTGTTATTGACAGATATTTTTATCTGTGTTATTATTTCTTTAGCCACCAAAATTAGTGGCTTATGAGTTATGCAAATAATTTGCTTAAAAAAATAAATGGAGATGTAATATCTCTTCCTTAATCTCTTCACTATATAATTGTTATAAGTGTTGATTTTACTATGTTACAGGATTTCTATTTATAATATTTCGAAGTTTTTTCTTAATTTTTGTATGTTTTTATAATCGCTCATAAATAGATGATTTCATGTGTTCAATATTATATACCATATAGAAAAATTTGAATGATGGCTATAGCCTAGTAAAATCAATGTATTGAGGTATATTTAACTTTAAAATGGTTAAGCTAACATATCTTATTATTTCTTCCTATACTGTATATATAACATGGTAAAAGTAGATGTTTTACCACTAACCACAAGGCTTACAGCGATTTTAACTTTAAAATAAAACATAGGGACATATTTTCTCTTTCTCTTCTTATTTTGTCCTTCCCCTTTATGTCGTTATCTCAAAATCGCTGCGATGCTTATAAACAGTGGACTTGCATCGCTTTTAGTAAAAATTTATTTTTATTAAAACAACTTCAAACCCACTAACCACAAGGCTTTCAGCGATTTTAACTTTAAAATTGCTCTGTGGACATTCTAGCCTTCTCTCTTTGTTTTTGCTTATTAAGTCTATAATATTCAGTTCTATATTTCTTATAGCATACATCACACCTTTCGGTTTTATTATCTTTAGCATCAACCTCTACATCTTCACCACAGTCAATACACTTAATTGTTTTAGTACCTATGGGTTGATATCCTGAACAATCATTGCAGTATTTGTGGTATTCTTTTTTTCTTTCATTAGATTGGACTTCGTTAACTCTTGAAACATGCAAAAATAGGGCATTTGTAAAGACTAAAATACATTCGGTACGACAAACATTGGCTTGTTTTGTATATAAATAGTTCGCTCTTCATATAGCACACGAATTTTATCGGCTGTAATAGGCTTAAATATGGCGTTTGGGAAATTCCGTAAAGTAATATTTTGCTATTTTTCTATAAAATTTATCAAAAACTTATCTCGCACGTTCCCTCTTCATATAGCACCCTCATTTTATCTGCTGCAAGTGGCTTAAATAGGGCGTTTCAGAAATTGAACCGTTTAATATTTTACTATTTTCAACACTTCTCTTCATATAGCACCCTCATTTTATCTGCTGCAACACTTGAAAACAATGACTTTGCAGATTTTAACTAAGTAAGTTTTAATCGTTTTTTGCAAAATTTATCAAAAACTTATCTCGCACGTTCTCTCTTCATATAACGGACGGATTTTATCGGCTGTAAGTGGCTTAAATGGGGTGTTTTATGAAATTCCGTTCTCAATAATATCCATTATTTTTCAATAAAATTTAATAAAAATTTGTATTTATATCATACACACTTACCCCTATATTCAATAGAAAATGGCTTAATTTCAACCTAAATTTCGTTTTAAAATCATTAGAGGGTAAATTGTATGCCTACAACAATAAACCCTCTTAAATCTATTCTAAAGCGTATTTTAATATAATCCTACAATTGTAAGTGTTACTGAACCAGAGAAACCACTTAGAGTATCAGTACATACTAAGTCAAAAGTTTTAGTAATTAATTGATTATCATCAAAATCACCAACTATAACTTTACCAGTACCATTATGATTATCTGTTAATGTAATATAGCCATTTAATGCAGTATCTACATTAGTAGTGGAATATACTAGATTAGTTGTTGTTACTGGATTACCTAAACTATCCTTAACTGTGGCACTAAATGTATGTTCTATTCCTAACATTTGGTTATTATCTTCCCAATCACCAGTAATAGTTACAACATAGATTAATGGAGCATTATCCTTTACTGTAAGTGTAACTGTCTTTGTTAAATTCTGCTCTAGCCATGTTACTGTTATTATTACACTACCAGCACTTATACAAGTAATTAATCCAGTATTGGTTACTGTAGCAATAGAAGTATCAGATGAAGTACATATAATAGTTGCTTCAGGATCAGTTATTCCATCTGCTGTAGGTAGTATTATTGTTTCTACGGTATCATCTATACTATATGTATCAAATTCAGTAGTTGTAGTAAGCGAATATACTGGCTCTGCATTTAATAATCTCTGCATATAGAAATAGTAAATACCACTCTTATCAACCTTGTTTATTACTTGCCATGTACCACCCATAAGAATATATCTGTTATTAATAAATATATTTTCACCAATATAATTATCTTCTGTCATTAATTCTATATTTCCATCTAAAGTAGTAATAATTTTACCCTCACTAGGTAAAGGTGCTTTTAAATTACTTGAATAGCATGGTACTATATGCCCTATACCATCTACTCCAACAATCATTCTGGTATTACATTCTAATAGTGCTGATTTATAGTAAACATCATTCTCAACTGATTCTTGATTCAAGGTAATAAAATGTTTACCACCATAAGACAGTAATTGCCCTTGATATATGGGGGTTAGGATATCATAAAATATTGTAACATAATCTTTTACATCATTTTCGCTTTTATTATTCTTTCTGAATAAGCATTTATAATCCACCTTATTATAAAATCCTGTAATAGTTTTACCCTCACGTTTGAGAGCATCACTAAATTGTTTCTGTAATGTGTTCATAGAACTCCTTTCTGTTATCAAAAAAGCCACCCCATCTACAACTTAAATAGTTATAAATAGAGTGACTTCTGCTTATACAATATTCAGTTATAAGTTCATTAAAGGACTTGTCTTAGCACCCATGATTAAAGTGTCATCACTTTGCATTGATTGAAGATACCTTTTTGTTATATCAATTTTAGTATGTCCTAATAATCTTGCTACAGTAAATAGATCACAACCATTTTTCAATTGTGTTTGAGCATAATAATGTCTACAAGTGTGGGGCGATATTCGAATCTCTTGCCTAACATTACATTCTTTTCCACAATTCAATACTACTCTTTCAACCGTTTCCACTGTGAGTTGTTTTCCTTTTTGGGATAACAAGAGATATTCAGTATCATAATTGATTTTATCATTGATATAATTATCTCTTACACGCAAGTATTTTATCATATATTTATTAATGATTGCTGTAATAGGAACATGACGAACTTTTTTTCCTTTACCTAATATGTTAATATAAGTATCACGAATATCTGTTAATTTTAATCCACATAATTCTGAATTTCTCATTCCAGTATCAAATAGAATAACCATAATTAACTGATTTCTTATATCAAGAAATTTAGAACCAGTATAATAATTAATCATTCTCTTTACTTCTGCATTGGTAAAGGTATTTATTAGTGTGATAGGTTCTTTTTGTCTATAAACTTTATCCATTGGATTCTTATAGATATAGTGTTCTCTCATACAATAGGTAAAGTATGCCTTAAAACATTTTATCAACCCATTAATATAAACTTCGCTTAAACCTTTATTAGTCAGAAATTCAATGTAACCTTTAATTGCTATGTGATTCGTTTCTTCCAGTTCTATAATTTTATATTCTGATTCAATAAATCGAAACATGGCAAGATTATTATTCTTATAACCTTTTAATGTTCTTTCGCTTAACTTTCTCATTCTACAATCGAATAAAAATTCCTTGATAATATCTTCATTTAACATAAAAAATCCCTCCATCCATCGTGGTGTCAGTTACGATAGACAGTGGGATTTGGACGTATACCTCATTTTATCAATAAAAGTATACAGGTTATCATCACTGGTTCATTTTTTAACATCTAAAATCGCTATACCCATTGATTTTACTAGCTTTCCTTACTCATTCCAATTATGATATACTTCCTGTACATCATCATCTTCATCCAGTAAATCCAAGGTACGGTTCATCATTTTGATATCCTGGTCATCGGTTAAGTCTACCCAGGTCTGTGGAATCATGGTTACTTCTGCCTGTGCCATTGGGATTCCTGCTTTTTCAAGAGATTCACGGACTTCACTGAAGGTATCTGGATCGGTCAGTATCTCAAAGCTGTCGTCTTCTTCATTAAAATCTTCTGCGCCGGCATCTAGAGAAATCATCATCAGTTCGTCAGAATCCATTTCACATTCTTCTTTATCGATGATAATCTGACCTTTTTTATCAAACATGAAAGATACGCAGCCCGGAGTTCCAACATTCCCGTTACCCTTAGTGAATGCATTTCGTACATTGGAAGCCGTACGATTCTTATTATCCGTTAAAGCATCAACGATTATGGCGATACCATTCGGTCCGTAGCCTTCATAACTTACAAATTCATAATTAACAGCGTTAGCATCCCCCGCAGCCTTCTTGATGCTTCGATCAATGGTATCATTCGGCATATTGTTGGATTTTGCTTTTGCAATAACATCTTTTAATCGGCTATTGTTATTTGGGTCTGCACCACCCTCTTTTACAGCAACTGCTATTTCTCTTCCCAGTTTGGTAAAGATTTTCCCCTTAGCAGCATCATTTTTATCTTTTTTATGTTTTATATTGGCAAATTTCGAATGTCCTGACATACTAACTCTCCTTTTTCTTTAATAAAACTATCCAAGCAATTATTCTATCATGATACTATTCGTTTTACAAGTTTTTTGAATTTATAAGTTTGCTTAATTTCTCAGTAACAAATATGGTTTCTTCTGTTGTCTTAATAACACACATAACCGTATCATCACCTGCAATACATCCAAGAATTCCATTAACATTTAAGGCATCCAAAGCAGCAGCAACCGCCATCGCCATCCCGGAAACTGTTTTAATAACTATGATATTTTGCGCCATATCCATGGAGATAAAACCATCCTTTAAGACACGAATATACTTCTCACTTAATACTGTTGAAGGAGTATTTAAGATAATATATTTCTGTTTTCCGTCTTCTAAAGCAATCTTCGTTAGTTTTAATTCCCGAATATCTCTGGATATCGTGGCCTGTGTCACATTATAACCGGCTTTCGTCAAAAGGTCTGCTAATTCCTCTTGTGTTTCGATGTCATTGTTGTTAACTAATTCAATAATTTTGCTTTGTCTTCCAACTTTCATTGTTAATCTCCACCTTGTCCAATTTTTGTTCTTAGTATTTCAAAAAAACTAGCCTGGTCTATTTTGATTAATTTAGTTATTTCACTAGCCTTATAAACTTCGATTTCATCCTCGGTTTGGAGTAAGATTGCCATCCTGCCATCTAGAGTTGCTATTGCCTCTTCTTCTTGGGTTTTCTTGCTTTCATGAATTCTTATCTTAATTCTATCATTCGATGATACTACCAAACTCCTTGAGTTTAAGGAATGAGGGCATATGGGTGTGATAATCATAACCTCGGAATCCGGTTTCACAACAGGGCCTCCAGAAGAAAGATTATAACCTGTTGAGCCTGTTGGGGTTGAAATAATTACACCGTCTCCACGGTACCTATCTACGAATTCATTATTTACATACACACTAAAACTTATAATTCTCGAAAAACCACTTCTGGCTATAACAACATCATTTAATGCAAAACTAGAATATACCTGGGTATTTTTTCTCTTGACTGTACCTGTCAGCATCATCCGGCCTTCAATACTGCATTGATCTCTGAATAATAACTCTAAAGCATCGTATAAGTTATGTTTCTCTATTTCAGCAAGAAAACCAAGCGTTCCAAGATTAATTCCTAATATTGGTATCCCTTTTTCCGCCAAATCATGTGCAGCTTGAATGATAGTACCATCCCCACCTAAAACAATCGCACATTCTGTGTCATCCGGAATCATATCCACATCTGTAAAAAAACGGTCGGACTCTTCGGAGTGCTTTCTATCTAAAAAAATACACTCTTTTTTGTTTTTCTTCATATATTCTATAATCTTAGTGGTAGTCTCAAGATTATTATCTTTATCCAGATTTGTTATTACACAAAATTTATCCATTTAGTAACTCCTGTTTATTACATTGTAATGTTTATTTATACAATGGATGTTATCATAGTAACACATTATTTAATTCATTACAAGTTTAATGTATCGTGAGCTTTAGCCACCAAATCTACAATATACTTTGGTAAATCAGCCAAATTGTCATTAATCACATATCTGTTACCTTCAGCTAAGGTAACTTCCGAGCTTATATTTGGTATTTCCTCCCACTTTTGAATATGTAATAAATATTCAATATTTCCTTCCGGTCCTTTAATGGGGGAATAGTCTAAATTGAGAACTCGAAAACCAATGCTCACTGCATATAGTATGATTTTCCCGATTACCTCAACATGAACACTTTGTTCACGCACCACTCCCTTTTTTCCTACCTTTTCTCTTCCTGCTTCGAATTGAGGTTTTATCAGGCATACAATTTCACCTTGTTCTTTTAATAATTCTCCTACCGGCAAAAGAACTTTCGTTAAGGATATAAATGCAACATCAATCGAAATGAAGTCCATCTTTTCTGGAATCTGATCAGCTTCTACATAGCGAATGTTTGTCTTTTCCATGGAGATTACTCGCTCATCCTGCCTTAGTTTCCAAGCCAACTGATTTGTTCCAACATCGACGGCATATACCTTGACTGCTCCATTTTGAAGCATACAGTCGGTAAATCCTCCTGTTGAGGAACCCACGTCCATACATGTTTTACCAGAGAGCATAACTCCATATTGTTCAACCGCTTTTTCTAATTTGAATCCACCACGGCTGACGTATTTTGATGGTGCTCCCTTAACCTCAATTTCTACGGAATCGTTAAAGGTGCTCCCCGCTTTATCTTCCCGTTGACCTTCGACAAAGACATTTCCAGACATGATAATAGCCTTTGCTTTTTCTCTGGATTCCACTAGATTTCTTTTTACTAATAAAACATCTAACCGTTCTTTCATGTAGTTATCCTGCCTATGATTTTTCTGTAAATGGACGCAGCATCTATTTCCAGCTTTTCTTTTAACACAGAGACATCCCCATGTGTAATATACTTATTTGGTAATGAAATATTAAGAAGGTCAATTCTATTATGTTTGTGCTCGGTTAGATAACCGGCAACTTTCTCTCCAAATCCACCAGCCTTAACATTTTCCTCCATGGTAACCCAAACTGTATGGTTTGCTGTCAGTTGATTCAATAGTTCCTCATCCATTGGTGATATAAAACGGACATTAATTAAAGATACTGGATAATCTGCAGCCAATAACATATTCCTTACAACAACAGCTGTCTCTACCATACTTCCAACTGCAAGGAGAGCAACAGAGACTACTTTATTATTTTTACCTTTTCTTTGTTCGGCTTTATAGATTACTTCACTTTTTCCAAGTTCTATTGGTGTATTGTAATCACTAAGTCCTTCATAAGCCTTTCCGCGCGGATACCGTATTGCAATCGGACCATCGAAATAATAGGCAAAGGTCAGCATCTTATTCAATTCATAACGATTCTTTGGTGCCATAAATGTCAGTGATGGTATATGGGATAAAAATGAAATATCAAAGATACCCTGATGTGTCTCACCATCATTTCCTACTAATCCGGCCCTGTCGATCGCAAAAATTACTGGAAGTTTGCTAATACATACATCATGGAGAATCTGGTCATAAGCTCTTTGTAAAAAGGTGGAATAAATCGCAACAATCGGTTTCATTCCTCCTGAAGCCAAACCAGCAGCAAAGGTTACCGCATGCTCCTCAGCAATACCTACATCGAAAAATCGGTCTGGATATAAGCTCTTAAATCTGGCCAAACCGGTACCACTAGGCATTGCTGCTGAAATTGCCACCAGTTTTTCATTTTCCTTAGCCAAATCCAATACACTATCTGAAAATACTTCTGTATAGCTTACGTCCTTTTTAGGATTCATTTTTTCACCAGTTTTAACATTAAAAGCATCTACTGCGTGATATTTACTTGGATTTTGTTCCGCGGGTTTGTAACCTTTCCCTTTCTTGGTCATCACATGAATTAATACTGCTTTTTTTACTTTTGAAGCACTTTTATATGCAGTGATAAGTTCGTTAATGTCATTTCCATCGATTGGTCCAATATAGGTGATTCCCATGTCTTCAAAAAGCATATCTGGTATTACAAGTCTTTTTAAGGAATCTTTCGATTTCTTCAATTTATTTACCATAGAAGTGCCAAGACCAGGTAACATATTTAATACTTTTTCAATACCCGCTTTAAAATTATTATATTTAGAATCTGTTCTTAACTTTCCCAGATAATTTGCCATACCTCCCACATTCTCAGAGATTGACATGTTATTGTCATTTAATATGATGATAAGATTGGATTTTAACCTACCGGCATTATTTAATGCTTCAAAAGCCAGACCTCCAGTCAAAGCACCATCTCCTATGACTGCCGTAACTTTATAATTGTCACCGGACAAATCCCTGGCCTTTACTACACCCATAGCAGCCGATATAGAGGTTGAGCTATGACCGGTATCAAAAGCATCACAGTCACTTTCTTTAACTTTAGGAAACCCACTTAATCCTTGATAATTCCGCAATGTACTAAATTCATTTTTCCTGCCAGTTAATAATTTATGTGTATATGCCTGATGTCCAACATCCCATATCAGCTTGTCCTTGGGAAAATCCATACACAGATGTAAGGCCATAGTTAGTTCAACCGTACCTAAATTAGAGGCTAAATGGCCTCCGGTTTTACTAATATTTTTAACCAGAAAATGTCTAATTTCTTCAGCTAATTTTTTATATTCAGATGAACTTATTTTCTTAATGTCATTTGCTTGATTAATTTTATCCAATATTTGTGCCAAGATGCCACCTTCATTTCTGTTTATTTATTCCCATTTACGTGCTTTCTATTGCTATTTTTCCCTAGAAATAAGCTTTGTAATCAATTCCTGTAGGAACTCATTCTTCTTACCTAGATTTGTGAGGGCTGATAAAGCTCTCTGGGATAGCCGTTCTACTTCAAGTCCAGCTTGATCAATTCCCATAAGTGTAACGTAGGTTATTTTTGCATTGCGTTCATCACTATGTACCGGCTTGCCCAGTACATCCGTTGAAGAGGTTTCATCAAGAATATCATCCTGTATTTGAAAAGCAAGACCTATGTCAGATGCTATCTGTTTCATTATAAGACACTCCGATTCCTCTGCTCCTGCTAAAACGGCGCCAATCATCATCGAGGCTTCCATGAGAGCTCCTGTCTTTAGCATATACATTTGATCTAAGAGCTTTTTAGCAGTTTCATAAGCCTTTGCATTCGTAAGTTCTTCTGGGGAAGCGACTCTTTCCATGTCAATCACTTGCCCACCGATCATGCCATAAACCCCAGCCTTTTCAGATAGAATCTGTATAGCTCTTGCTGTTTTTTCATAATCTACTTTATGATATGCAAATGCTTTGCTAACTGTTTCAAACGCACAATTTAACAAACCATCACCAGCCAGTATTCCCATAGCCTCACCAAAGACAACATGTGTTGTCTTCCTCCCTCTACGGTACTCATCATTGTCCATTGCCGGCAGATCATCATGTACCAGAGAATACGTGTGTATCATTTCAATGGCAGCCAAAAAAGGTTCTACTTTTACCATGTCCATTCCATCAAATAATTGATAAGTTTCCAGCATGAGTATAGGACGGATTCTTTTCCCACCTGCCAGAATACTATAATTCATAGCTTGAATAATTGTCTTTTGGTAACCCTCTTCTGCCGGTAAGTATTTTCTTATTATCGTTTCAATATAGCTGGTTCTTTTGTTTAATTCTTCCTTATAATTCATCTGACTCATCATTTTCTCCTAAAATAATCAGCTGTTTTTCTACCTTATCGATAGAATCATTGCAATACTTTAATAATTGCATTCCATTTTGATACAATTGAAAGGAATCCTCTAGGCTGATTTCCTCTTCTTCAAGCTTGCTTATGATATCGTTCAATTCTGCAAAGGAAGCTTCCAAAGTCTTATCTTTTTTCACCATATTAGCTCCGTTCTGCCTGCAAATAAAATTAACAGGTCTTTCTATCCTTTTTCATAATTTCAGTTACTTGTGCTAAAACATCACCATCTGTTACGCAAACACGAATCTGTTCACCAATGGTAGCTTTTTCAATATGATTTAGTATCTTATCTTGACTGTTCAACACATAAGCATATCCACTATTCAGTTTTTTAAGTGGTGATAAGCCTTCCAGTTTTTCAATATAAAGTTCAAGCTGATGTCTTTTACTTAAAATAGCATTTTGCATCAGCTGCATTAATTTTTGTTCTAAGTCCATCAATTGTTGTCTCTTCTGACGGCTTCGGTATATTGGACTTGCATATTCCAATTTCATTGATAACTGCTTTATTTCATTCCGGTTATGAATGATAATCTTTTTCATGGAATGGTACAGCGTCTGTTTATAGATATCCATATCTGCTAATATAGCCTTAATATCACTGATTGCTAATTCTGCAGCTGCAGAAGGAGTTGGTGCACGAAGATCGGAAACAAAATCTGCTATGGTAACATCCGTTTCATGTCCAACAGCAGAAATGATTGGTGTATGACATTCATAGATTGCTCTTGCTACTATTTCTTCATTAAAGGCCCACAAATCTTCAATAGAGCCTCCACCACGGCCTACAATAATCGTATCCACACCCAACTTATCCAATCTTTTAATACCAGATACAATTGTATTTGCTGCTCCATCTCCTTGAACCTGAGCCGGATATAGGATTAGCTGTATGAATGGATTTCTTCTGGTTGAAATATTAATAATGTCTTGTAGGGCGGCTCCAGTCTTAGCTGTTACAATTCCTACTTTTTTAGGATAAGCAGGAATGCTCTTCTTATGATCTGCATCGAATAAGCCTTCCTCTTCTAATTGTTTCTTTAATTGCTCATATTTCTGATACAATACTCCAGATCCATCCAATATGATTTCCTTGGCGTATAATTGATATTTTCCATCTCGTTCATAAACACTGATGCTTCCTAACGCAATAACACTTTGCCCTTCTTTCATTTGAAAACGCAATCCGCTTCTCTGACCGGCGAACATGACGCAGGCAATCTGTCCTTGCTTATCCTTTAGCGTAAAATAGATATGCCCAGATGTATGATATTTACAATTCGATACTTCTCCCTTAATATATATATTATTAAGAGCATAGTCGCGAATAAACATATTCTTTATATATAGATTAACCTGTGTTACAGAATATACACTATTCATAAACCCTCCTGGAATACGGATATTGGTAAGTCAGAAAACACAGTTTACTATGCCAGCTTAGCCAATACACCGTTTACAAAAGATCCGGAAGAATCTCCACCAAAGATCTTTGCAATTTCAACTGCTTCGTTAATTGCGACCTTCGTCGGTATGTCATCATCAAACTTAATTTCATAGATTGCCAGTCGCATTATCGTTAAATCCACTTTACCCATTCGGTTCAACTTCCAGCCACTAGAAGCCTCTTCCAAGATAATGTCGATTTCAGGAATCTTCGCTAAGATTTTTTGAAATCGTTCTTTGATATACTCAACTTCATCTGCCTGAGGCTCTTCTAATGCTTCCAGATAAAAATCAATCTGTTCGTTCATTTCTGTCAGCTCGTGAAAATCTTTACGAAATAACATACGAAAAAGATGTTCTCTAATTTCTCTTCTACTCATTTCTTCCTCCAAGGTTTATTAACACATAAATAACCCTTAAATAGCAATTATCTAAGGGTTGTATAGGATTAGACACTATTGTTTTTTATTTCTTTTATTTGTTTCTTTCAATATTAACACCGGATATTCGGATGTTTACTTCCGAAACAAGTAAACCAGTCATATTCTCAATTGCAGACTTTACCTTCTCCTGAACCAGTTTTGATGTCTTCGGTATACTATATCCATAATCTAAGGTCAATGATAAATCAACTGCTACAGAATCAGAATTCACATCAATTTTTACTCCCTTAGAGAGATTTTTCATTCCTAATTTGCTAACCAATTCATTGGTAATGTTACCAGACATAGCTGCAACTCCTTCAACTTCAGTAGCTGCTAATCCAGCAATCGTGGCTACAACTTCATCTGCTATCTGAACTTCTCCCACATTGCTACTTGCATGTATCTGATAAGTATTTCTATTCTCCTGTTCCTTAACCACTGTCATTACCTCCTAAGTTATTGCACGTTTTTATCCCTTTGTTCCAAAAAAAATATTCTTGTAGTTATTATATCAGACTTATACCTAATTGCAAACCAATATTTTTATTATTGCCAAATTTAACAGAGGAATTCACGAAGGGACCATTGCTAAAAGTAAAGATTATCCATCCGCACGAATGCAAGCTGAACACCTTACTATTATACAACAATCCCTTTTGTGACATTACTCTTCTATAACTACTGGTGATATTACAATTTTTGAAGATTCTGCTCCTGTTTGCCTCTTTACAATGTCTTCAACCTTAGCTACATCCTGTTTGCTAACGGTTGTTGCATTGATAATAACATCTACAGAACCTTCTTCTGACATAATTACTATGGCATCACTAAATCCTTTTGCTTCCAATAGGGTCTCTGTAGCATTTTCCATTTCTGCCTTAGCTGTAAGATCTAACAACCCGCTAATTGCCTCTGCCTTTTCTGCATCCTTAATGTTGTTGTTATTAACCAGCTCCATAAGTGTTTCTTTGCTAATCGATCTTTTTTGTTCTCTTTCCAGCTTTGCATTTGCAAAATAGTTTGATGCAATTGTGGTACTTACAAGAATCGCTTCTCCTGGTGCACTTTCTTCTTCAGCAGCACCTGTTTTTTTATCATTTCCTTTTTCTACTACTTCACCGGTATCGGTTAAATCTAATTTGTCAACTTCTTCGGACACAACATCCACATCAGAAATATCTGCGACATCCTCGCTATCCGTCTGTGCATCTGCCTCGTCTTTTGCAACAGCATCTTCTTCTATAGTATCCGTATCTAAACCAGATTGCTCTAATAAACTAATGTCTACAACATCCGGATCTTCATTTAATACTACTGTATCACCATCTGTTATATCATCTCCGGTAGTTTCCGCATATGTATCATAATCTACAGCACCATTACTTCCTACATCAGCTGTTTTATCCTCAAGGTTTTTTCCTGAGAAATTTAGATACCCTGCGATTATAATCATAATTGCAAGAGCAGCGATAATGATTTGGTTCTTCTTAAATATATTTTTCATACTAGCCTCCTTTTATAGCTCTTATTGATTCATTTTCATTACTTTTATTTTATGTGCAGGTACGTCAAATAATACCTGAGCAGCCTCCATTATTTCTCCCACTATTTCACTATTGCCTCCACCTTCGGCAATAATGACGATACCCTCTATCTTGGGTTCGAGTTCCTGAATGACATATGGCAGGCTTTCACCATTTCCTTTGCTTACTAAAACTGTGGCTTCTTCTTTGTTAATACTTCTACTTTCTCTCTTTCCGCCCTCCCCATCATCTTCGTTCATGCTTTCTTGTGTATATGGTTCATCCTTTAGTAAGACTAATTCCTTAGAACCTTTTAATGTAATCATGACTTCAACAGACCCAATACCTTCTACTTTAATCAAGATTTTTTTTAATCGTTCTTCTAAGGTCTTTGTATATATATCAGATTCATCTCCTGTTTCTGCAGAGATAGAAGTATTCTTGGGAATTGCTTCTACATTGTCCCTCCTATCTTTTGTGGTATTATCCGTAGAAAACATATTGGGAAATGATAATACCAGCAGAAATACTCCAGCCAAGAGCAATATTACTAATCTGGAAGGTCCTATCTCTTTTAAACTGAGCTTCTTCTTTTCCTTTTCCTTATCCTTTTCCATACTTTTCTCCTATTTACCGTAAGACAGGAACGATTATTGCTCCTGTATACTAATATTTATATTATCCGGGTTCATATTATAGAAGTCCGATAACAGGTTTTTTACATTAATTTCACTTGGAGATAGGGTGTCCCTGTCCGCATTACTTGCAGTTTTTATTTGACTTCCTATTTCAATGCTATCTATTTCAACTTTTTCTATCTTGGAAGATTTGTTCACAATATCTTGCCGGATATAACTAGCATGAATATCCAAGGCTTTTAGATTGCCAAATGCATCGCTATCCAAATCTTCCTCTATCATTATTTGTATATCTATCAAATATAACTCCTGATTTTCTAGAATCTTGATGACCTGCCCCTTTATCCCCTCTTTATACTCCTGAAGAATCGCTGACATCTGTCCTTTCTCCATATCCAGTAACTTACCGTTTAGGTCCTTTGCTTCTGTAGAAAATGTATTTACTGAAAAATAATAATCCAGAGTATCACCTAATTGAAACAACTTAAGCAAAGGTGAGATTACAAGGATTACCAAAATAATTCCTGCCACTAAATTAACGTATTTTTTATAATTACTTTTTCCAAGTAAATTTGAAATAATTGTTGTCAAAACAAGGAAGATAATGATATCCTTAACCCAGTTATAGATTTCTCCCATACAATGTTCTTTCCTCATTTCTAAGTTGTTGTTGCTGAAACAATGGTAATCGTCAGCAAAAAAAGCACTGCTCCTATACATACAGTCTGCAATAATAAACTCGAGGCTTCTGCTGTGGCACTGACACAGTTTAACATCCGTTTATCCGATATTGGTTGAACCGCTGCACTACTCACCCTGTAAATCAAAGATGTAATAGCAAGCTTTATGATGGGCACAGCACAGACAATGACAATGACTAATACACCAGCAATTCCGATTGCATTTTTCAATAGAATTCCTGCCCCCAAAACACTTTCTGCAACACTTCCAAATACATCCCCTACCCCAGGAATTGCACCTGCTGCTTTCATTAAGGTTGACTTTTTGATTTTGTCTGCAACTGGAAGGATCAGTCCCTGAACTGTATTAAAGCCCAATACCAAAGCCAGTAAACTTTTCAGTGACCACCGAATTACAATTGCTATTAAATCTGTAAATTTAGAAAGCAAATCTTCTTTTGAAAGATTATTGGCCATGGATACCACCAAATATATATTGATCATCGGAATGATGATTTTAATCAGCAGCATATCTACAAAGGTTATTACAAATAATGTAGTTTCATAAAATACGATCGAAGTTCCTGCACCAGTACAAAAAGCAACGGATAAAAAGTAAGATGGGATTAACGCTTTCATAAATGATAATATTGCTGAAAGTGTATCAGAAGCTAAATTGGCTGCTGCGATAAAGGATACGGTAAGTACACTAAACAACAGTAAATATGCCACATAAAAGCCGGTCTCTGCCACTTGACTGTTTTGAAAGGCAAAGGAAAAATTAGTAAATACTGCAGCTATAACTGCAATTGAGATTAGACTTGTCAATACACCTACATTTTCTTTGATTTCATTTAAAACACCATGTTTAATATCATTTCCTACTTGTTCCAAGGAGAAACTCTTTCTGCTTGTCACCAAATCTACAACATAATCTTCAAAATTGATTTTATTCTCCGTATCTAAGACTTCATCAATTATTTCCTGAATTTCACTATAATCGTAATCCTTAATCATTGCCCCATCCTTCGCGTATGCTTTTAACTCCGGGCTGAAAACGAAGAAAGTTACAAAGACGAACAACAGGACTTTTTTTCTTTTGAACAACCTAGGAAAAAGCCTGTCCACTTTCGAATCCTCCTTATTCATGTATATTCAGTTTGCTAGGATGCCTTCAGGAAATCATTAATCGTATCGAGTAATGCTAATAAAATCGGCATACCTGTTGCAAGTATTGTTAGTTTTCCGACTAACTCTATCTGATTGGCAACTGCAGTTTGTCCACAATCTTTACAAATATTTGATGAGAATTCCGCTATATAGGTAATCCCTATTATCTTGATTAGTATAGCAATATAGGTTTGATTAAGAGATATGTATGTTTGAATCTTCTTTATGGTATTAATTATGATTTCTAATTTTGTAATTCCCAAGTAAAAGATTAAAATACAGCCTACTAGGCTTATATAAATTGCATATTCTGATTTATTGTTTTTAAATAAGATAGACATAAGAACCACAGTAATTCCGATTAAAGCTACTTGAATCATACGGGGGTACTCCTCTCTTCTCATAGAGTAAATAAATTCTTAACGATTTCAAACAGCTCCGATATGTAAGGTACAATCCAAAACAACACTAAAATTAGTCCTGCTAAAGTAGTTAAAAATGCCTGTTCTTCCCTTCCTGATTGTTTCAGTATCTGGTTGAGTACTGATACCAATATGCCTACCGCTGCAATTCGAAATATCAGATTGATAGTCATGTTATCCTCTTTTCTGCATAATTACTAAGAGTTGTAATCCATGCGCCCATTTGTTAAATTTTAAAGCATAACCAGTGTTATAAATATACCTCCCAGAATACCAAGGGAATTGTATAAATACGATTTTTCTTTTACGTTACGGGATAAATCCACTATCTCTTCTTCTATCTGGGAAATATAAAGATCCAACGTATTTATCTGCATATCCATATCGAGATAACCAAGATTTTCACCTAACATAGCGAGCCCTTCCAGGTCTTTTTTACTTAGCGAAGTTTTTTCCAGGTCTTTATCCACTGCGCTCTTCCATATACTGCAAAATGATATTCCGCCCAGTTCATTTAACCTTTGAGCGATTACCGTTAAAAAATGCTTATACTTTCCTTCATGGCGGATTGCCATAGCCTGTACAGCTTCTGGTAATGGAGTTTTGGCATATCGGATATCACCTCGTAATAGGAAGATTAATTTCTTCAATTCCTTTAAATCCCCAATCCTATTTTTTAATTCACCACTGAAGAAGAAACCCATTCCAGCGGAAGAAGAAATAACTAAAATGCATCCTAATATCTTAATATAAATCATTTTAAGCCTCCTTTTTAGTAAATCCTGGTGCCCCTTTCATCATATATCTCCTCTAGGTGTCCCACACTCTCACGGTTGTTTAATAAAACATAACGTTCAAATAATTTTTCCCTGACAAGCTTACCAAGAATGGGTTTATTTCTGATATCTTCTATGGAATTACCATGGACCGTAGCAATAAGCTTACATCCGCAATTCATTACATATTGTATTGCTTCGATATCTTCAACCGAGCCTACCTCGTCTACCGCAATTATTCTTGGTGACATAGATCGTATCAGCATAAGCATGCCCTTTGCTTTGGGACAGCAGTCTAGTACATCGGTTCGAATTCCCAATTCATTCTGTGGTATCCCCATATAGCATGCTCCGATTTCCGATCGTTCATCAACAACTCCAACGGTTACACCTGGTCTTATATCACTACCGTTTGATAATTGTCTAATAACATCTCTAAGCAAGGTTGTCTTACCACACCGTGGAGGAGAGATAATTAATGTATGATAGCAGTTATCCGCATTTGCATCTGTAATAAAGGGAATTACCTTATCGGCGCAGCCTTTTACCTGATGGGATAATCGAATATTCAAAAATGATATGTGTTTCATGTTTTTTATTTTATTTTCTTCCAGAACCGCCTTTCCAATAACACCTACTCTATGTCCACCAGTAATCGTTATAAACCCTTGTCGCATCTCTTCTTCAAAGGCATATAGGGAATAGTTACTGATATACTCCATTGTTTCTCTGATCTCATTCTTGGTAATGATATAGGCAGCCGCATCACTACTTGCCAGTTCTGATTGTTCCGTAACAAAATACTCTTTATTATCACAAATAACAATCAAGGGTGCATTTACTCTAAGCCGGATTTCCTGTAATAATTCATAGTCAAAATTGACTCTTGAGAGAATCGTGCGTAGTCTGATAGAAAATATTTTTAACAGCTCGTCTTTTTTATTCATCTCATTCCTTCCTCCTTTAGAACAATATATGTCCACGCATTCAAAATATGACCTCAATATATTAGCATTTTTCTTGCAAAATAATCTGGGTTATATTATTCTTGATGATAGAATGAAGCACGAATATAATGTGCAAATAAACAAATAAATTTGGAGGTAGTTAAATGGAATATGGATTAATCGGAGAAAAATTAGGACACTCCTTTTCAAAAATAATACATGAGAAATTAGCAGACTATACTTATGAAATTACTCCCTTAACACAAGAGGAATTTAAATCTTTTATGGAAGCACGTGAATTCAAAGCTATTAATGTTACAATCCCTTACAAAAAAGCTGTAATTCCCTATCTTGATTCCATGGATGATAATGCAAAAAGAATCGGTGCAGTAAATACCATTGTTCACACCAACGAAAAATTAATCGGTTATAATACGGATTTCTCCGGTTTTTTATATATGCTCAACCACAATGGTATTATAATTAAAGATAAGAAGGTAGTAGTTCTTGGCAATGGTGGTGCCGCTCAGGCTGTAATTGCAGTTCTTCGTTATCTGAATGCCAGTGAGATTGTCGTAGTGAACATTATTCCCGATCATGACGCTATCTCTTATGAAGAATGTTTTGAAAAACATCTGGATGCGCAGGTACTTGTAAACACAACACCAGTAGGAATGTATCCAAAGGTCGAAGAAAGTCCGATTGATGTAACACTCTTCCCTGGGTGTGAATCGGTGGTTGATATTGTATATAATCCTTTGAAAACTAAGTTATTACTTCAGGCAGAAGCATTAGGTATTAAGGGGATAAACGGACTGGAGATGCTAGTTGCTCAAGCCAAATATGCTGTTGAATTCTTTTTGGAAAAGGAAATTAAAGATACGGAAATCGAACGTATTTATCAAGAAATATTAGAAGAAAAATCGATTTAATCTCTTATGAAACAATGTTACATTTGTCATATCTTTTATATGACACATTGCACTTACGAAAATTTGCTATTAGAACTATGATAAAGTAAGTAAATGTGTAAAGGAGATTAAGAGTGAAAGTATTTATGACATATGTATGGAAAAGTATGACTGAGTCAAAAAAACGTTTTTTTCAACTGATAGCCGCAATCACTATAAGTACGGCTTTATTTACGATTAGTTTTGAAATATCGGAAGTTATGCAAAATGCTCTCGTTACTCCAAAGACGGAATCATATGAGAATAAAGAAATCCTAATTCACTCTGCTGATATAAACTCTGTATTTTTTTCAAATAAAGGCTTAAATCCAATTGGCATAAAGGAAGATAGCATAATAAAGGAGCTATGTATTACTGGTCAATATGTTCAGGAAAATAATACACAAGAGCAAATTATTCAGAAAGTTAACGTGCGTGGTAGAGCAATGGAGGATATTAATACTACCACTATCCTCATGGGAAATCTAAAAGATTTTGAGGGAGAGGCCTGTATTATATCCAACAAAATTGCAGATAGATATCATCTAAAAACCGGTGATCATCTCCAAGTCATCATCGGCAGCTCGGTAAAAAACCTCAAAGTAGTAGCCTTATGTTCTAACACAGGAGCTTTTATTAATGATAACACGGCATCCTTCACCATATTTATACCATATCATTATTTAAGTACAGAATTTGGCGAAGAGGGGAACTACAATCTATTACTTGCAGATTCTTCCGAGTCCTCGATAGAAGAAGGAATTCGTATGTTCAATGAAAGCAATTCCAATTTTACAGCTGAAAAAGTAATAAATGAAGAGACCAAAAATAACCCTTTTACACTTTATATAGTTTCATTATTTTTCCTTCTTCTCATTGCAATTATTACTAGCGGTTATGTGATTTACAATTTGTTCAAATACAATATAAAAAATCAAATTTCAAACATCCACAACTCCTTAATTCAAGGTTCTACAATTGTGAAAGTAAAGCTTGCATTTTACCTACAAGGCTTCCTATACAGCTTCATAGGTGCATTCTTTGGAAATTTACTAGGTAGTGTCGGATTGTGTTTGATACACTGGCTGGTTTCACCATTAAAAGGATTCGGTGTCTATGGCACTATAAGGCTTGATTCCCTGTATCTGATTGCAGGAACTGCATTCGCATTCGTGTTTTTCCTTTTATTGACTTACCTTCCAATCCAAAGAATTTCAACTCTTCAGATCTCTGGTTTGACTTGTAAGACTGAAACTAAAAAATCAAGCGATCGAATAAGCGGTTTCAATAGGGTGATTCACAATACTGGTAGAAATGTAGGCTTACAACCAAAATACAATGATGGTTGTTGGGGATTGTTATATAAATACATGACATACGTATCTAATATTGAACAACTTTAAAAATGGTTTGGGTGTCATAAGCCCAAACCATTTTTTATTTTATGAAACAGTATTAAAAGGAAGGAGCTGCCGTCCAAACTGAAAAATGGCGCCCGAGAATAGTAGAATGTTTATCACATCAATAACTTAAAAGAATAGCGTGTTATTATTATCCATAAGGAGACCGTTTGTCGCCATAATGTCATTAAGTTAAGATAAAATCATTCAAAAATAAGTAAGATTATTTTTAAAGATTAATTTTTTGTACAACAAATAGACAGATTGCAATCTGCCTGTAAAAAAGATAGAATAAAGACGGTTATT
>JAEZVF010000090.1 GCA_023443225.1 Bacillota bacterium | reverse complement strand
ATGAATATGGATTGAGTGATGTTAGCGGCTGGCGTGGCATCCAACTGCCTGGCGAAAGCGCCAACGAGGTTCTTTCTTCTATTAGTATTAGTTAATCGCTTGTCTACGCCTAGGACAAAGAGCGTCTACACGCAATTGGGGCTGGACTTAATTTTTTCGACACTGCCAATTTGTATGGGGCGGGATCGAGCGAGGAGATCGTCGGCAGAGCAATCAAGGATTTCGCTAAACGCGAGAATGTCGTCATCGCCACTAAACTTGGCGCTCCCATGCGTATGGGTCCTAACTCGTATGGCCTCTCACGTAAGGCGATTATGACCGAAATTGATCAAAGTCTGAAGCGACTTGGCACCGATTACATTGATCTTTACCAGATCCATCGCGCTGACCCATTCACTCCGTGGGGTAAGCCGTGCACTAATTGCTCTTGCATGGTTATATCGCAATCCAGTTGTTGCGGCACCTATAGTTGGGGCGCTCAGAACCAGCCATATCGACGATGCAATAGCAGCACTTTCAATCAGGTTGACCGATGAAGAAGCCGCACGTTTGGAGGCATCATACACTCCTCGTATTGATGTGAATGTTAGAAATTCTGATCCGAAGGCGATCGCCCAAATGTCGGCAACAGTTGGGCATGAAATTGTGCCTCCAGTCGCTTCCAGATAATTTACTTAAAGGAGCCACACTTCGATCTATTCGAGGCGCGGCTCCTTTAAGTGGACAACAGATATCGGCGGTTTTATGACAGAGGATGTTTATGATCCTGATCTCTTATGGGACTAATTATCCAGAAGATTGTAATCCTGAAAATACAATTAAAAATATTAATAATTATACAAAAAAATTCTTCTGCGATATACAATGTCTTGGTAGTTATCCTAAATATAAATTGTTGGAATTTGAGAGAAACGGTATAACCATTGAAATGAATGAAAGGTACCGGGGAAATGAGAAAACGGTATGGCTTCATTTATGTAGATATTATGATAATGGAAATGGGATTGACAAAGAGCTAAGGAAAGAATATTATAACTATGAACATAAGCTTAATATGTTCATAGAAACGCTTGATTGTTATATTGACTTATAAGGAGAACAATATTATGGGAAAAGCATTTACCGATAAAGAAAGGGCCGATGTGCAGGAAACACTGCGGCGCATAGGGCTCAAACTCTTCGCTGAAAAAGGGATTAAGGGAGTATCGATACGCGACCTTACCTCTGAAGCAGGCATTGCTCAGGGTGGATTTTACACCTTTTATAAGGATAAGGAGGATTTTTTGATCGACCTTATCAAATTGAGGATTACAGAAAAACTAGCGATTATGATAGAAAAGAAAGCGGATTCGCTCAATGACCCCGTCGGTTATATCGCCGAGATTTTCTATCAGGAGGGTATGCACCTGAAAGAGAACAAAGCTTTTGACAACATGATAAGCGGAACGCTTGAGCTGTTTTACAATGCAGAACCCGAAGTAAACGAAAGGATCAGCAATCATTACAAAGATGCTTTTGAAACGATGATCCAGTTTTGGCGAGAGCACGGATACCGAGTGGACGCGGATATTGACGCACTCATGAATACGATACGAGCTGCCAGCATCTTGTTTTCAAACGCCCCTTTAATTGGCGATAAGTATTTCAAAGATATCTATAAAATCTTCTGCGTGTCGGAGATCAATGCTTTTCTGAAGGTGAGAAAATGAGTAATGTATCCAAACAGGAGGAGCGCTACAAAAGGATAACGGAAGCAAAAATATATCCCCTGCTGTGGCGGATGGCACTTCCCTCTATGACTGGTATGATAGTAAGCTCCGTTTACAGCATGACGGACACCTTCTTTATCGGTAGGCTTGACAGGACGGAACTGACTGCATCTATCGGTGTGGTGTTTTCATTCATTTCCATTATTCAGGCGATAGGCTTTTGGTTCGGTTATGGTTCTGGAAATTACATATCAAGGCAGCTTGGAAAGAAAAACGAGAAAGAGGCGGAGGTTATGGCTTCCACTGGGCTTGTGCTTTCCGTGGTGGTAGGTGTTATTATCCTCCTTGGAGGGCTGATTTTTCTGGAGCCGCTTGTACTGCTGCTTGGCGGCGGAATATCGGACGGACTGATGGAAGCTACTGTTTCCTATCTGAGGATCACACTCATTTCCGTCCCGTTTATGCTTGCCGCAAATGTGCTCTATAATGAACTGCGGCTGCAAGGCAGCGCCAGAGACAGCATGCTAGGCCTTATGGTCGGGATGCTGATCAATATGTTACTCGATCCGATATTGATACTTGTCTTTGATATGGGCGTTGCTGGAGCGGCTTTGGCAAGTTTGATTGGGCAAGTCTGCGGTTTTTTCCTTTTGTGGTATTTCACTGGGCGGAACGGTAATGTCTCAATCAATATACGCAATTCAAAATTCGATTTCTGTCATCTTAAAGAAATTCTGACGGGCGGCGCGCCTAACTTCTGTCGTCAGGGAATCAGTAGCATTTCCACCGTCCTTGTAAATTTGGCGGCGGGAGCTTTTGGAGAATCCGCAATAGCAGGCGTAACCGTAGCGCTTAGAATACTGGCAATGGGTTATGCATTTGTAATCGGTTTTGGTCAGGGCTTTCAGCCGATATGCGCCATAAACTACGGTGCGGGGAAATATTGCCGCATCAAGAAAGCGTTTCGGGATGCTCTTGTCACCGCAACCGCATTTTTAATCATCGCGGCAATTATGATTGTATTCAAGGCGGATAGCCTTCTATCCCTGTTTTCAAGTGAAGATGCTGTGCGGGAGATTGGGACGAGTATTTTGAAAGCGCAATGTACTGTCCTGCCATTTATGGGCTACTATATTTTGATCGGGATGCTCTTACAGAACATCGGACACTTTGGAGCAGCAACGCTTGTAACGATATCGGAAAACGGAACTTTTCTCATTCCTGCGGTGTTGATTTTGCCGCTCCTATTTGGCTTTGATGGGCTAATTTGGTGCAAACCGGCCGCAAGTGTTTGCGCGTTCCTATTCTCGCTTATTGTGGGGACGAGAGCGTGGAGAAAATATCTGAATGAAAAAGAATTCTAACAAATGGAGAAATATGTCTTACACTTTAGTATTAATTTATAAATTTTTTATAGGAGAATAATTTAATGAAAATGGTGGATAGTGAATATTTATGGAAACAAGTTATATCTGGAAAACTAGGAAATTTTATGGCAGGGCCATGCGCAGTAGAATCATTATCCCAAATGGAAAAGGTTGCGGAATTCTTAGTGCAGAAACAAGTGAAAATTTTAAGAGCGGGTGCATATAAACCAAGGACATCCCCTAGAACATTTCAAGGGCTTGGCAGAGAAGGAATTAAAATAATTAATGAGATTTGTAAAGAACACAATTTAGTGTCTGTAACTGAAATTATGGATATTCGTGAGTTAGAATATATGGAAGATAAAATTGATATTCTTCAGGTTGGAAGTCGTAATATGTTCAATTATAGTATGTTAAAAGAACTTGGACAAATAGACAAACCGATATTGTTAAAGAGAGGACTTATGGCTAACATAGAAGAATTCATATATGCTGCAGAATATATTAGAGGTTCTCAAAATAAAAAGGTCATTATGTGTGAAAGAGGAATTAGAACATTTGAACAGCAGACACGAAATACATTAGATTTGTCATGTGTAGCTTTATTAAAAGAAAATGCGAATTTTCCGGTAGTTGTTGATTTAAGTCATTCTCTTGGGAGAAAGGATATTATCATTCCAATGGCCAAAGCATCTCTTGCAGCGGGTGCAGATTTCCTTATGGTAGAGGTTCATCCTGACCCAGATAAGGCTCTTTCAGATGTGAAACAGCAACTTAGTTTAGATGAGTTTGAAAGATTAATCAGCCAATTCAATCTGAAGATGATATAAGTTGCTAAAGGTTTGGTTTCTGACGTATCCTGTTACCAGAGATTATAGAATAGAAAGCAAGTTAAAAATGACGCGCTGTGTCGCATTTCTTACATGTAATGTAAAATGTTGTATGTTTATTGTATAATGAGTTAACATAATGATGCAGAAGTTAAATTATTTGTGTCTGCGTTATTGACACAAATCCAATAAAAAATTACTTAATTGGAACACAAAACATTCTTAAGAACATTTTTTGTTGATTACTATATTAATCAGCAATAGTCTTTTAGTAGTTACATCTTTTGTTTTCACAGCATAATTACCCGTAGTCCAAGTGTTTAAAATCTAAGAACGTGACATCTGTGTTTATGAATCTATAGCTATAACCAATAAAGAGAAAGGGAAAAATATAATCCTTTTATAAAATATTGATGAATAAGCGGATTATATGACATGGAAATGAAAGAAAATAAATTCCTTATAAACGTTTTGAAAAATGCTTCTGAAAATTTCACTAACAGGAGTATTAGCTTCTATGGTAGTAAAAAAAGTAGAATTACATATGGTGAAATATACAGAAGAGCAGAAGCTATGGCCGTAATTCTAAAAGACGAGGGAATATCACAGGGAGATCATATATTTATATGTATAGATGATATGATTAAGTTTACAGATATATTTTGGGGAGCTGTATATGCTGGTATCGTTATTGAACTTGTTCCTTTCGAAAGCGATGCACTTGCAAATTCGGTTCAGGGTGAAAATTTGATTACAGAATCGCAGGTAAAGATCCTTATCAGCGATAAAGCTGACTTTTCCTGCTCCGAATGGTTAAACAACATCAATATATTAAGCGTTGATACTCTTATCAGCAAAATTGATAATCTTTTAAAAAGTGAAACTTGGCCGAAGAAAGAAGAAAATACAGATGAATTCGATGAAATGGATGTGGTATTCGCACTTTACACAAGTGGAACCAAAGGGAAACCAAAAAGAATCGAGTTTAATAATATTCAGGTTGTTTCGTCAATGGAGAGAATAAATTCACTAATAGGAAGAGTTGATGAAAATGTCACTTTAAATATACTTCCTTTATTTCATGTCATAGGATTTTTTATGTTCTATGTTGCACCTGTTCAACTTGGAATTGATCAGATACAAATTCCTTACAGAGAATTTATTTCAAATCCAAAGCTTTTATTTGAAGTACTTAAAGATAGCATCGTATCTGATATAGACGGTATGAATTATGTGTTGCGTACTTTGTCCGAGATACCTGTAACCGATGAAGAGAAGATGAGTCTTGGCAGAGTGAAAAACATACTTTTGTGCGGAGAGGTAATGGATGTTTCTCTTATTGACAGGGTACAGAAGAAATATAATACAACTGCTATCCGTACATTTTATGGAATGACTGAATGTCTTTCCTGTGTGACTATGGCTGGCAGAGAGGAATACAATACATTGGATCTTTCGCCTTTTATGGGAAAGATTGAAGAGATGGCTTCGGAATCGTATGCAGTTGTAAAGGGCAGAGCAAATGCAGGAACAAATGCAAATGGGTATATTGCTCTTCTTAATGAGAACGGCGAGTTGATTACACAGGAAAATCTTCCAGGTGAGATAGGAATAAGTGTTAATTGCATTGGTAATATGAAAAATTTAAAAGAGAACGCTACATATTACCATACAAAAGATCTGGGAGTAATGTCAAATGGAGAGCTTTATGTTATAGGACGAGTTGATGACATGATGATTGTTAATGGTCTGCATTATTATCCGGGAGATATAGAGGCTGATATCTCAACAGCTATTTTGGGAGGAAGATATGATCTGGCGCTGATATCAGATGATAGAAACGGCAGCATATTTTTATTTGTGGAAACTGATGACGAAACCATTCTTTCGGAACAGAAAGTAAAAAAGATACGAAGCTTGGTTTATAAGAATTATTCTCTTGTTATAGATTCAGTACATACACTACCTAAAATTCCAAAAACAGCAAGCGGGAAGAAAAACAGACGTCTTTTGATGACATGCTTGAATGAAGATAATGCTTTAGAAAAAAGGATAGATTCTATCGAATTGATTCGACTCGAAGCCGATCTTCTAGAAAAAGAGCATGTAAGAATACCACTTCATGAAATTGCATCCATTGATAACGATAAACAACTTGCTGAATTGATAAGAAAATATAAGGAAAAAAGCTATATACAGCTTCCTGAAAGACTGGGAGATCCTTATCAAAGAAAAATGCCATTTCATCTTACTCAAATGCAACAGGCATATTTAATAGGTCAGGACGAAATATTTGATATTTCAAATTTAAGGACCATGCTTTATTATGAGTTTGACTGTAATGCAGATATTAATAGATTGGAAAGAGCGTTTCAGAAGGTAATAGATACACAGCCGGCTCTTAGATTGAACATTGACGAAAAGGGTATGCAGAGTTTTCTTCCGAAAGAGGAAACAATATTTACGATTGAAGAAGAGAATGTGTCTGACCTTGAAAGGGCTGAGATGCTAAATGCAATTAAAGCATTTCGGAAGGAAGTCAGAGAGGATACTGTCTGTGTAGGTGCTTGGCCACTTTATCGCTTTAAGGCATTTAGAATATCAAAAGTAACATGCATTCTTTGTGCGGCAGTTGATCTTATTGCTCTTGATGCAGGAAGTGTATCAATGTTCTTTCAACTTGTTGCAAAAGCTTATGACGATCCGAAAGTGGAATATAAAGAGAGCTCCTATACCTTTCGTGATTATGTAATTGATATGGACAATATGGCTGATACAATGCTTTACAAGGAAGATAAAACCTACTGGAATAAAAAATTGGCTGATTTTCCCCCCGTAGGAATGATAAAAATGCTGGTTTCTCCTTCCGCGATATCAAAACCCCATTTTGATAGAGTTGAGTTTAGACTGAGCAAGGAAGAGGCAGAGAAGTTTACTATAGAATCAAAAAAACTTCGGGTATCTCCTTCCGTAGTTCTTATGGCTATTTACGGACGAGTTCTAGCTTACGAGACAGGACGAAGCTCGTGTGGGCTTAATGTTACAATATTTAACAGATATATAAATAGTGGAGAAGCAGATATATTGCTTGGAGAGTTTACATCTACGATATTTGTAAATGTAGGATTCAAAAGGGAAAGTTCCTTTGCAGAAATGCTTAAAGAATTTCAGGTACAGGTATATAGCGATTTGGAACATAGACTTTACAGCGGAATTGAACAGGGAAGAGATTATAAAAAATTAAACCATTTTACCGGAACTTCTGTTTCAATGCCATACATTTTTACAAGTACTTTGGGAACAAGTGAGGCTTTCCCTGCTGTATTTGGAGAACTCTTATATGCTGCGAGCCAGACTACTCAGGTTTATATTGACTGTCAGGCCTCGTGGAGAGCTGATGGAGGAATTCTTATAAGTTGGGATTATGTCAAAGAATTGTATGACAGAGAATATATATCCACTCTTCTTGATAGAATGCATGAGCTGATTACTTCATTTATAAATAACAATGACCCACTTCAGGTACCTATGCTCTCGAGCAAGGATCGAGAGCTGCTTTCAGAATATAACAGTACATACGTAGAATGGAAGCCTCGTTCAATGACAGCTGCATTTAAAGATACGGCTGAAAAGCTACCGGGAAAGACGGCCATCAAGGATAAACGAAGTTTATATACATTTAGGCAACTGGATCAGCTTTCAAACGGTATTGCTAAAAAGCTTATAAGTGACGGTGTTAAGCCAGATGATTTTGTTGCTGTTTTGTGTGAAAGGAGAAAAGAATCCGTAGCACTTATGCTGGGAATCTTAAAAGCAGGAGCAGCGTATGTTCCGGTAGAAATTAAAAATCCTGAAACCAGAAGAAATGAAATTGTTTCTGACAGCGGCTCAAAAATGCTTTTAACAACAGCTTATTTAATTGATGTTCAGCCTTCCACAGAGACAATAGATCTTGCATCTCCGGAAAAGAGAGCATATGTAATTTATACATCGGGTAGTACGGGGAAGCCAAAGGGGGTTGTAATAACCCACAAGAGTGCTATGAATACCATAGATGATATTAACAGAACATATTTTATAACAGAAAAGGATACGATAATAGGGCTTTCATCTATGGCATTTGATCTTTCCGTATATGATATATTCGGAGCAATGTCTTCAGGGGCAACACTAGTCATGGTGCCAGAACTTTATGATTTGAGCAATATTACAAAAACAGTAATTAGAGAAAGAATAACCGTGTGGAATTCGGTTCCAGCTATCGTACAGATGTATATTTCCGAACTGGAAAGGCAGGAGGAGTTTGAAGATAGCAGGGGGCATAAATGTGTATATGCTTCAAGCAATGCCATAAGGCTTATGATAATGAGCGGTGACTGGATACCTGTTGATCTTCCAGAACGGATACAGAGAGTACTTCCTGGAATGGAGACCATAAGCATGGGTGGTGCCACAGAAGCATCTATATGGTCGATCTACTATCCAATCCGAAAGGTGGAAAAAGGTTGGAGAAGCATACCTTATGGAATGCCATTAGCAAACCAAATGATGTATGTACTCAATGATAACCTTGAACAGTGCCCCATAGATGCGGAAGGGGATATCTGGATCGGAGGCGCAGGAGTTGCGGTTGAATATCTTAACGACCTTATAAAAACTGAAAAGGCGTTTATATCTCACCCATTACTAGGAAAAATCTATAGAACTGGTGACAGAGGCTGCATGAGGCGTGAAGGCTATATGGAATTTTGTGGTCGCTATGATGGTCAAGTCAAGATAGCAGGAAATAGAATCGAGCTTGGAGAGATAGAGAACAATATTTTAAAGATACCAGGAATAAGGGAATGTACTGCGGTGATTGACAATTCCAGGAAGTTTTCTCCGAGAATATATGCCTTCTATACAGGTGAAGAGCTAGATGAGGAATTAACTTTAAAACAGCTTCAAGAATTTCTGGTGTCATATATGATTCCAGAAAAAATAATACATATCGATAACATTCCTCTTACAGGAAACCAGAAGATCGACAGGAAAAGACTACTTGAGTATATACCTAAAATTGATTTTAAGTTAGAGCTGCCAGAAACTGTGTTTGAAAAGGCAATAGCCGAAATATGGAAACATGTCCTTAAGCTGGAAGTAGTGGGGATTGATCATAATTTTTATGATGCAGGTGGGGATTCGCTTAAGCTTATATTACTTACATCAGAATTAAATGATTATTTTCATATATCTTTAACTCATTCTCAGGTGCTTGAAACCGAAAATATTAGACAGTGTGCAATGCTTGTAGAAAGAGTACTGCCAGATTACAGACTTGTTGAAAGAGAAGAACTAGAGATAACGACCGATAAAGAAAATCGATATAATCCGTTTGAGCTTACCGATATACAGAAAGCATATTTAATGGGACGAGATGATATTTATGAAATCTCAAGTGTATCAACCCACGGATATTACGAGTACAGAATAGAATTAAATTTGGACAGACTTAATCTGGCAATTAACCGTGTAATAGCTGCACAACCAATGCTTCGCATGGTCATTAATCAAGACGGGCTTCAGCATTTTCTTAAACCAGAAGAAACTTACTATGAGATGAAGATTAACGATGCGCGTGATCTTTCGGAGGAAGAATTCAATGCTTTCATTTTATCTATAAGAGACGAAGTAAAGCAAGAAATGAGAGATGTATCTCAGTGGCCTTTGTTTTCTCTTCAGGCAGTAAGGAAGAACAACATAGAGAGCATTCTTATATTCAGTGCGGATCTTTTGTGCATGGATGCTGCCAGTGTAGGTTTGTTCAAGACACAGGTCATGAATACATACCTTCATCCGGAAGCTCCAGTTGAAGAATCCGAATTCAGTTTCAGGGACTTTGTAGTCAATCTTTCCGTTATCAATCCACCTGAAAAGGTTGAGGCAGACAGAAAATATTGGATAAAGAAGATTCAAGACTTCCCTATAGCTCCATCGCTTTTACAAAAAATGTCAGCAGAAGATGTTGTTCAGCCGCATTTTGAAAGGGTTGCTGCAAAGATATCTGCACTGGATATGGAGAAGCTTAATTCAATAGCAATAGAAATGAGAGTTACGTCCTCTGTACTTTTACTTACATTGTACGGAGAATGCCTTGCTTTCTGGAGTGGACAGGAGCAGACCGGTATTAATGTTACTATATTTAATAAATATCCGATGCATCCGGACATTCATACCCTTATTGGTGACTTTACATCAACAATGCTTATTGCTGTTGATGGCATTAACAGGGATTTTAGCAACAATGCAAAAAAAATCCAGGAAGATCTTATTCAAGGACTTGAGCATAGAGCCTATACAGGTATTTCTGTTGGGCGAGATTTGAAAAAAATGAGAAACCTTAGAAAACAGGGGGTAATACCTTATGTATTTACCAGTACACTGGGATCACAGATAGAGGAACTTGAATTCGGAGAAGAAATATATAGTGCCAGCCAGACCTCGCAGGTTTATCTTGACTGTCAGATCATGTACAGTGGAAAAGATGTTTCAGTTACATGGGATTATGTAGTAGAGCTGTTTGATAAAGATATGATGAAGAATATCTTTTCGACCTTTATAAATTCAATTCATCTACTCTTGGAAAACAGAGATCCGGAAAGTGCATTTGTATTAAGTAAAGAAGAAGTAGAACTTATTAACGATTATAATAATACTTCTAAAGAGCTTCCGAAAAATACCATTGTAGAGGTATTTAATCATATCGTTGAAAGAATGCCATATAAGATTGCGGTCAAGGATACTGGAAAAAGCTATACTTTCCATAAACTTGATAAGGTCAGCAATAGTGTTGCGGACAGACTCACGCACCTGGGAATTGGAAAAGGTGATTTTGTCGGGCTCATAGGAGACCGTCATATAGAAACAATAGCTCTACTACTGGGAATTCTAAAAGCGGGAGCTGCATATGTACCTGTAGAACGGAACCATCCAAAAGAGCGTATACAGGAAATACTTAAGAAGAGCAGGAGCAAGGCGATCATTGATAGCAATTGGTTAGTGGATAACGCAATAACAGAATCGAATACAGTGCATAAGGGTGCTGGCAGATCTGAACCGGCATATACGATATTTACATCAGGCAGCACAGGAAAACCAAAGGGTGTCCTCATCACAATAGAAGCAGTTATGAATACGGTGTTTGATATTAATCAAAGATTTGAAGTAACACAAGAGGATGTCATACTTGGTCTTTCAGCCATGAATTTTGATTTATCGGTCTATGACGTGTTTGCAATGATGAGTACCGGAGCGACGCTCGTCATGGTAAAGGATCTTTATGATACGGCTGAAATATATGAGCAGGCTGATAATGAAAAAATCACCTTGTGGAATTCTGTACCGGCGCTCATTCAAATGATGACCTTTTATCAGAAAAGTGAAAAAAAGAATAAACTTGAATCAATACGTCTTGTAATGATGAGTGGAGATTACATACCGCTTACTCTTCCCGAGCAAATACGTGAATATGTACCAAATGCACAGTTAATAAGTCTTGGTGGAGCTACAGAAGGCTCTATCTGGTCTATATATTATCCTATAAATCAGGTGAGTAAAGAGTGGAAGAGTATACCGTATGGAATGCCGCTTTCCAATCAGACCTTTTATGTACTTAACGGAAACCGAGTTCCATGTCCGGTGGGCATAGAGGGTGACCTTTGGATTGGAGGTGTGGGAGTTGCAGCAGGATATCAAAATGATCTGGAAAAGACGGAGGCTGCATTTGTAGAGGATAAATGTTTTGGGCGTATATACAAAACTGGCGACAGAGGCCGTATGACTTCTCAAGGATATATAGAGTTTCTCGGCCGTAAGGACGGACAGATTAAACTTAATGGACACAGAGTTGAACTAGGAGAAATTGAGCACGCAGTATGTGACGCGGTACGTGTAAACGAGGCAGTTGCAGATGTGGTCGAAATTAATAACTCAAAGCATGTTTATGTGTTTGTGGCAGGAACCCAGCAGTCAGAGGAAGAAATTATAAAAAGGATAAAAAAGGTGCTTCCTTCGTATATGATACCATCGGGTGTTATAGTGTTAGACAAAATGCTGCTTACTGCTAATCAAAAGGTCGATAGGAAGGCTCTTAGAAATCTTATATCAGAAAAAGGAAAAAAAGAACTGAAAGCACCATGCAACAGAATACAAAAGGATCTTTGCGAAATATGGAAGAAAGTCCTCCAGATAAACAGCATAGGGATAGATCAAAGCTATTATAATCTTGGTGGCGATTCAATACGTGCACTTCAGTTAATCTCCGAGACTAACAAAAAATTTCACGTATCAGTTCCGCTTAGCTTAATGCAGAATATAGAAACGATTGAAGAAATGGCCGATGTGATCGAGCATTCTGATGAAATACAAGAAGATATCACATATATAGAGACTCATATTGATAAGATGAGCAATGTATATTTACTTCCACCTCTTGTAGGCTCTGCGGTTGCATATATGCCTCTGGCGGAACACATGCCCGATGTACCGATGACTCTCTTTGATTATAGAATCTTTTCGTCACTTAAGGAAGCCACAGAAGTATATGCCGAAAAGATACTGGCATTGTCAGAAGGCCGTGACATTATTGTTGGAGGACATTCGGCAGGAGGGAATTTAGCATATAGTGTAGCTGCCTATCTTGAAAAAAAAGGAGTATCCATTAAAGCACTTATAATGCTGGACAGCTTTTATTTCAAAAATATAGAGCAGTACGATACCGAAAAACTAAAACGTAACTTCAGAATCCTGATTAAGCAAATGATTATTAGAAATAATCAAATTGATTTTGATTTTGATGAGGAGGGTATGAACAACTATATGGACCTTCTGTTAACAGCTAATACTGCAGGAAAGATTCATGCGGACATTTATTTTGTTAAAAGTGAGCCACCGTATATCAAATTCGGAAAGGTTGAATCTGTACCCGAAGCGTGGGTTAAAAATACCACGGGAACATTTTTTATGCAGCAGGGGCTCGGTTTTCATCCTCTTATGCTTGTGGAACCGTTTATCAAAAAAAATGCAGAAATAATAAGCAAAAATATAAAAAAGGAAGAAAATATATGAGGGTAAAATAGTATGAATTACGATCTTGCAATGAATTTTGATATGGAACTTTTAAATTATATAGAAAAAAATGATATAAAACATCAAGTGACTTCGATGTTTGGCAAATTAAAGGAAGATATTATAGGAGGAGGACGTTCCTCTGTTACGCTTCCAGAGGTATCCAAAGAAGAACTTCAAACAATTGTAAATAAATGCAATCAGCTTGGAATTAAATTTAATTATCTTATGAATCCACTTTGTATAGCAAATAAGGATCTAAATAGTGATTCGCACAGAGAGATTTTAATGTTTATTGATGAACTGCGAGAGATGGGAATCCCGGCGATTACCGTTAACTCTCCGTACCTATGCGAGGTCATTAAGAGACATTACCCGGATATGTGGGTAACACTTGGATTGTATGCAATGGTAAATGGGATACAGCAAATTAACAACTGGATTACGCTAGGAGCTGACGAGATTACTCTCCCTCACTCGATGAACCGCGATTTTGAGATGCTTGAACATGTACTAAAGGCATTTAAGGATACGCATGTGAATTTCAGACTAATTGCAAACAATGCGTGCCTTCATGACTGTCCATTTGCGATACATCATGCAAGTGGAGTCTCTCATTCTAGTGCAAAGGACGGAAAAGGCAACGATAAATACATAGATTATAACATTATCAATTGTTATTTCCGTAAGGTTACTAAACCAACTCATCTTATATGTTCAGACTGGATCCGTCCTGAAGATGTACATTATTATGACGAACTTTGCGACAGGGCGGGCAATCATAATCTTATAATAAAACTCGTAGAGCGATCTAAAGGTACGAAATTTCTTTCAGAAGTACTACAGGCATACCTTGATGAAAAATATGAGGGAAATTTGCGAAAGCTTTTCAACTGGGCGGATACCGGAAATGTTGTAAACAAAAACATAGATAATAAGGCTTTTCTGGAGGAGATTTTATCGGGAAAGATGGATGCTAAATCCATTAATCAGTACATTAAATTCTTTACTCAACTTCCGAATGTCATTGTTGATAATCAAAAGCTGGACGGATTTATAAATCACTTTTTAGGAAGATATCCATGCAGAGAAAAGCCGTGCTGGACAGAAAACGTTGATCCTCCTAAAGGGCAGACAAAATATTGTACGTACTGTTATCAATGGATGCAAAAGGCTGTAAGCTATCCGGAAGATGCAAATCTGGAAAAATGGAGTGAAAACGGCAATAAGCTTTTTGAAAATATGAGAAGCAGCAGGATCTTTGGAGTTAAGGAGAAAAAGCCTTCATGAATAATATACTTACTATATGGGATTTGCTTGAAGATGCTGCAAAAGACAAGGACAGAAGTGTCAAGCAGTATATAGATCTAAAAAATGATAAGGCTCATGATCGTATGGATCTATATGAAGACAGCAAGGCAATGGCTTTATATTTTCAAGAAAATATAAAAGGAGATAAGGTTGGATTCCTATGTAGTACTACTTATGAATTCCTAGTTGGATTTTTCGGCTGCATAGGAAGCGGAAAAACAACCGTAATAATCAACTCTGCTCTACCGGATGAAATGATAGCCGAACTTCTTTTATCGACAGAGACTTTTGCAGTTGTATATGACATAAATGAATTACGAATTGAACATATAGAAAAACATATGAATTTAAAGCTTAAAGCGATTAGCACCTATGAATCTGTCACTTGTATCACAAAGGTGATACAAAATTATTTGGGAAAAGAATTTATATCGGAGCTCGTACCCGAAGCAATGGCTGTTATTGCATTTACTTCAGGCACAACAGGAAAGATGAAAGGGGTCATGCTTTCTCATAAAAATCTTGTAGCAAACGTTTTTGATATACATAATGGAACTGATTACACCATCGATGACAGGGTTGTGAGCCTGCTGCCGCCGTCGCATGTATTTGGACTTAATGTCGAAGTACTGCTTGCAACATATCTGGGTATTGAACTTGTATTTGAAAAGAATACAGCAGCTGCCTTTAAAGGCTTTAACAGGACAGAGCCAACAGTACTCATTATGGTACCTATGATGGTCGATTTACTTGCGGCAAAGCTCTCTCGGGTCGAAGATAAAATACCAGGTGCAAGGAAAGCGATGGTAAAAGAATCTGTAACCGGAAGCAGGTTACGTGCTATAGGGTGTGGAGGAGCAAAGAGTAATCACAGGTCAATACTCAAGCTTGCTCAGTATGAAATAAACTGCCGTCCGGGATACGGTATGACAGAGCTTTCTCCAGTAATAAGTATTAATCAGAACGGATTTGATAATCCGTTTGCAGACGGTCTGTTAGTTGAGTCTTTGAAAATGAGGATTAAAGACGGTGAAATACAGCTTCAGGGGCCGACAATAGCTATGGGCTACTATAAAAACGAAGAAGAATGGAAAGACATGTGGGACGGGGATTGGTTTAAGACTGGAGATATTGGATATTTGAATAAAGAAAATATGATAGTCCTTACCGGAAGAGTAAAAAATCTTATAATCACATCTTCAGGAGAAAATATTTCACCAGAATACATAGAAGAAAAATATAAAGCCTTTCCCCAGGTGAGTGAAGTAATTGTTAAGGCAGACGGTGATTTAATTACAGCTGTAATTTATTGTGCCAGAGGAATGGAACAGGTAGAAGCGGATAACATCACAAGAGAAATCAATAAAACACTGCCTGTTTTCAGCAGGATACAGAAAACTTATATTAGAGCACAGGAGTTTCCGATTAATATTTCGGGAAAAATTTTGAGAAATATAGTTTGAGTTATAAAAGTAAATTTATAGATATAAGGAGAACTTCATGAATATAATAAAAGAAATTAAAGAAATAGTGTGTGAAAACCTGGATATTGAATTAGAAGAGACAAAGACTGATATTTCATTTTTTGAATTAGGGGGTAATTCACTTACAGCATATATAGTACTTGAGGATATTCAGGAAAAATTTAATGTAGAGATCTCGACAGAGGAGCTGTTTGAGAAGAGTACAATCGAAGATATTGCCGCACTAGTTGATGAAAAACTAAAACCACAAAAAAGAAATAATTTTTCTTACATATAAATATATCTATAGACATAATAAAAAGTTTTTAGGAAAAGTATAAAAGGAGGGTAAGCATGAAATATTTGACTAAGCTGCAGGAACTGAAAAAAGAAGATGTCAAAACCGGAGGCGGAAAGGCATCTAACCTGGGAGAACTTTTAAGAGGAGGATTTCGGGTTCCAGGAGGATTCTGTGTAAATAGTGACGGATTCTGGCAGTTTATGAAATACAACAATATAATAAATGAAATTGATAGGGTTGTGAATGCGGCTAAAGATGATAAAACAACAGAGTTAAGCCAACAGATAGAAGCTTTGAAAAATGCAATAATAACTGGAAGCTATCCCGGGGATTTAAGAGCTGAAATAGAGAGTCTGTACAACGAATTGCCTAAAGGAAAGAAAGTGGCGGTTCGTTCCTCTGCAACAGCTGAAGATCTTAAGGAAGCAAGTTTTGCAGGACAGCAGGAGACATATCTGGGAGTTTGTGGAATCGATGAACTTCTTAATAAGATTAAAGAATGCTTCGCTTCACTCTACGATGCCAGAGCGGTTTTATACCGTCAAAAAATGGGCTTCAATAGTACGGATGTCGCACTTGCTGTTATTGTTCAGGAGATGATTAATAGTGATGTTTCCGGTGTAAGCTTCACTGAGAATCCCGTAAGAAGAAATTCCGATGAAATAATGATAAATGCTTCATACGGACTTGGAGAGAGTATTGTATCAGGACAGGTAAATCCAGATATATTTATCTATAGTAAAAGCAAGAGTGAAATAGTAATGAAAACACTGGGTTCGAAGCAGATATCCATATTTACGAATGCGCAGAATGGGACAGATACTATTGAGACAGTCGAGGAAAAAAGAAAGAGCTATTCTCTGACGGATGAACAGATCGTAGAGCTTTCAGATGTTTCAAAAAAAATCGAAGACATGTACAAAATGCCCATGGATATTGAATGGGCATATGAGAACGGAAAACTTTACATACTTCAGGCAAGAGCAGTTACCACGCTTAATGTAAGAGAGGAAACACATTTGAAGCCTCAGGCAGAGGTGGCAGAGCAGGCAGCAAATAATGACAGACAGAAAAAAGCCATCAGAATGCAAATGAATAATCTTATAGAGCATTGTCCGATAACTCCATTTCCTTTAGATTTTGGTCCGCTTATGACAGTAATGAATGCGAAACAAATTATTTTAAATAACTTTGGTATCGTACAAGATGATGTGATTCTTATGGATGATAATGGGCTGATAACAACAAATGTCAAAAAACCCAAATATAAGTTATCAGTAGTAAAAATTCCATTTCAAGTAAAAGGATTCCTTGATTATGACTTAAATAATGCCGAAAGTAAAAAGTCACTGGATATTGCAAAAAATGAACTTGCTGGAATTGATCCTTATAAAGTTCCCAAAGAGAGCATTCAAAAGTCAATTGCAAAGCTTCTTGACATAGCAAAGAGCCTTTCTTATTCTAGATTTCGATACGCGATCTTCCCATATATATTGCAAGCTGAATTTATGGAAAAAGCACTTCATAAAGTCGATCCAAAACTTAGTAACTACGATCTCATGTGCGGTCTTTCCTATAAGACCAGGGATATGAATACTGGGCTTGCAAAGCTCACAAGACTGATTAAAGATGATTCAAATCTTAAAGAAATATTTAATAAGGGAATGGCAACTAAAGATTTTAAATCCTGTCTAAAGGAGATGAAAATAGCATCAGAGGCGTTTAACGAAGAAATAAATACATTCTTAACTGATTTCGGCTGGAAGTCGGATAATAGCTATGTTGCATTTAGTACAACCTCCTGGAATGAAAACAAAGCCTCATTATTTTCGCTTTTGAGTGTATATGTAAAAGCCGAATCTTCCATAGAATCGGACGAAACGAAATATATTTCAATTATAAGGGATATTGATAGCAAACTTTCGGTAAAAGAGGCTGCGAAACTTAAAACCAAGATAGAAAATAATCGTAGATATCATGTTCTGCGAGAAGAAAGTTTATATTTGTTGGAAACCTGTTATGGATACAGTAGAATACTTCTCAGAAGGTTAATGGACGGAAACTTTAAGGGGCTTTTAAGCTATAAAGATGCACTGTATCTAACGGAAAAAGAAATATGTACTTTAAATACGAATCAGATAAATTCAATGGCAGATAAAATTGCAATTAGAAAGGTAAATAGGAAAAAGAATCAGATCATGTGGGAAAATCTGGAGGCTCACAGAGAAGATCATACCGTTACAGTATTAAACGGAGTTTCAGGTAACTCAGGAAAAGTAACAGGTAAGGTAAGAATTATACAGTCAATTCTTGAATTTGATAAGCTTCAAGAAGGGGAAATTCTTGTATGCCGCTATACAGACCCAGAGTGGACGCCTCTCTTTTTAATAGCATCGGCAGTTGTTTCAGATACTGGTGGTCCGCTTTCTCACAGCGCAATCGTTGCGAGAGAATTTGGTATTCCTGCTGTACTCGCAACTGGAGATGCCACAAAACGTCTATATGACGGTATTCTTGTTGAAGTAGATGGAGATAAGGGGGTAGTCAATGTCTTGCGTTAAAAAAATTATATTTTTTCCTCACGCGGGAGGGCTAGCATATTCGTATTTTAAGCTTGCGCGTAAAGTAGAAGAAAATACGGGTATATCAACATCTGTCTATGAATATGCGGGAAGGGGAGAAAGACAAAAGGAAGCGGCATTTATTGATTTTAAAACAGCAATCGAAAGTATACTTCAAGATATATATAAGAATTTCCCGGCAGATAATTATATTTTTTTCGGGCATAGTATGGGGAGCTATATTGCTTTAGAAGTGGCCAAATACATGATGAATGAAGGTAAAAACGTAAATGCTCTCATTGTATCCGGACTCACATCCCCAAATTTCAAGAAGATAGATGTCAATAAAATGAATGAAGAAAATATTATGCGTTATTTAAAGGTTCTTAATAAAAATCGCGGAGAAATAGTAGAAAAGGAATCCTTGAAAAAGATGTATATGAATATAATAAAAAATGACTTTCTTCTAGTTAATTCGTACATTGAATGTCACAAACAGACTAAGCCATTTAAAAAATTAATTGTCTTGTATGGATTGGAGGATCCTTTGATTAAAGAGGACAAATTGGAAGAATGGACAAAATTAGAGAATGAGCATTTTGACATAGCTACTTATGCTGGGAATCATTTTTATATTTTTGGTAAAGAAGAAGAATTGGGAAAGGATATCTGCGGTTGGATATAGAAATATGATTTATTATTGTAATGAAATTAATGAGTTATCGGATGGTTTGTACGATAGTCTGTTTCATTATTTGCCACAGGAGCGGCAAATGAAGATAATAAAGATGAAAAAAAAAGAGCATCAACGGCAGTCACTTGTAGCATACTGGCTTCTTGTCTATGCACTGCACAAAATAAGTGGTTCACTTATACGTGTGCAGTTTGAATACACAAAATATCACAGACCTATTTTAAAGGATATAAAATTAAAATTCAACTTTACACATTCGGGGAATTTTGTTGCCTGCGCCATATCTGAAAGTGAAATAGGTATTGATGCTCAAAAAGTCACGGAATGTACGGAAGGTATGGCAAAGCTAGTGCTAGGATGCCTTGAGATAAACGAATGGAAGCGTTTAACAAATAAAATTGATAAAGACGAGTATTTCACGGCGGCCTGGACCAAAAAGGAAAGTGTTCTTAAATATAAGTCGCTAGGCTTACAGGGGAATGTAAAGGAATTGGAACTAGGGGGGAAAACAGGTATCTGGTTTGATCAAAGGACAGGGCTTTTTATTGAAACTAAAAGGCAGAGTGACTTATTTCTCTCCATTTGTAATGAAAAAGCATATCATGTGTTTTATAAAGTTTGTATGACAGATATAGAAAAGATTATAAAATTAATGGAGGGAATAGGGTGAAAATTTTTTTATGCCCTTTTGCTGGAGGTACGAAAGCCAGCTACAATATATTTTTAAAATACTGGAATAATATAGAATCAATGACCTGTAATTATAAGGGAAGAGATGGAAAAAATCAATGCAGAGATTTTAAAACAATGGTAAAAGACTGTTTGGATCAATGTTATAAATTTATAGAGGATGAAGAATATGTGATTTTTGGGCACAGTATGGGTGCCTATGTAGCGTATGAGGTGGCATATCAGATGCAGTATATTTACGACAATCCTCCAGTTAAGGTATTCATTTCTGGAGAACCCTCCCCAAAACCGGAGTTTTGTATAGAAGAATTTAATACAGACGAAGCCCTCATGGAATACTTACATTTTATGGGAGGAACAGATAATCGTCTTTTAAGTGATGCCGGATTTCTTGAAACACTGCTTGCCAGGCTGAGGAGCGATTTTCACCTTATGAATTCCTATGATTCAAGGAAAAAAGTCATGAAGATTGAGACGGATATGATTTGGATGTATGGAAAAAAAGATAAAAGTTTCGATTCAAAAACAGTAGAACAGTGGTCAAACAAGATAACCGGAACATTTAAAAAGGAACTGTTTAAAGGAGGGCATTTTTATTTTTATGATGATCCCAAGAGAACAGCTGACTTTATAGAGAAAAATTTATACCTTCAGTAATAAAGGAGTGATAAGATGAATAAGGATATATACTGGGCACCCAGTTATAACTGGAACAAAGAAAAAGATAAATTGATCGTAAATGGAACGACATTTTCTTTGGAAGTAGCAGAGCTCTTTCCAGAGCTTTATGAATTATGCGTGAATGGAACTACATATGAAAAGCTTACGATGATATTAACCCAAACTAATCCTATGTTTTTAAAAAGAGTTTTAAAGGATCTAGAAGATCTAGGGGCACTGGTTTCTGAAATACAAGCACCTGTGGATATATTTCAAGGACAAGCAGCTATATTCTGTCAGGGTGCAAAAAAAGATGAGCAATTTTTTATGAATAAGGAAAATGTTGAAAAATATCGTTTTGAGCAGAGCTTCAGAAGTACGGAACATTCGAAGGAAGGAATAATTAAACTAAAAAAGGCTGAGCTCAATATGATTTATAAGACGAGAAAAAGCGTGCGAAATTTTGATATGTCTGAAATAGATATGGATACCTTTAGTTGTTGTCTTGAAATATTATGTCCGCTTAATAAAAAAAGTAAAGAAAATCAAATACCGGCACAGTATGTCTACCCGAGCGCTGGTGGACTTTATCCATTGGATTTTTATCTTCTTGTAAAAGCGGGAAGAGTTGAAAATATACCTCAGGGCTTATATCGATTTGATCCTGTGGAAAGGAAACTTTATACGATAAATAACAATATACTACTTGATAGAGGATTCCAGTTTGCAGTTAATAAGGATACTTATGAGTCCTCTGCCTTCTCAATTTATATCTTTTTTAACGCCGCTGTTTCAATGCCCAAATATCAGGATATGGCATATTATTATTCAATACTTGATGCAGGCTTTGCATCTGCATATCTTGAGATGCAGACATATGAACTGGGGCTGGGTGCATGTTCCATTGGTGACATGAGGTTTTCAAAAATATCGGAGTATTTTGAACTTGAACCGTACCAGAAGTATCTTCATACGATAGAAATCGGAAAATTAATGTGAGCCGGAATAATTCAGGCTTAAGTTGTTATCAATAGTACAAGAGAATAAAGGAAGATAGAAAGAAAACTGGTACATTGACTGCTGAATTTGGAAAGGGATTTTCCCGGTCCAATTTGCAGAATATGAGATCATTCTATATGAATTATGAAAGATGCCAGACGCTGTCTGGCAAATTGAGTTGGTCTCATTATTTCGAACTATATTAAGAAAAAATTTATAATATTCTTTTGTTTACACTTCACATTAAAAAACATTATTTATAAGTATAAGCGCTTATAAAATAATAAATTTAAAGGAGAGAATATTATGAGCTTCACAACGGATTTAATTGACAAATGTAATGAATATACTAACATGGTTATTGGCGGAACTAAGATTAATCTGCCTTACAAGTTAGGTGCGAAAAATACACCTTCTAAAATCATATTAAACCTTATAAATTCTGGAAAATCAGGTAGTGCATTACAGACATGGGCTACTAATAATCCGGATAAAACAGCAGTTGATTGTTCCGGATTAGTATATTATGCGTTAAATGAAGCAACTGGTGGAGCAGTGAGAAGATATTTTGAGGCAAAATTTCCTGGCACGTCCTTAACATATGCATATGGTATTTCAGCTGCTAATCTGACAAGTACAAGTTATGGTTCTAAATTATCAAGAGCGGCAGATATGACACCAGGGTGTACTATTAGATTCGATAACGGCGGTCATGTACTTGTTATAACTGATGTAATTAAAGGTTCTGATGGTGTAGTTAAACAAATTAACTACTCTCATTCTAATGGTAGTAAGGGACCACATACCGGCTATATTACAATTAGTAACCAGAGTTCAGATTTAGGCAGCTCTTCACAAAAATGGGTTGATAAAGCATATACAGACTCTCAAGCCAAGAATTATTATAATCATACAATTCGGTTAAACTTTTTGTAATAAAATGATAGTATTGCTTTAACTAACATTAAATGAGTGCAGACTCCCAGATTGTAAATATTTCTGGGAGTCTGTCTTTTGAAAAGTAAACGGTAAACCATTCGTACCTTTACAATAATGCTATATCTAATCGGTTCTCGATTTTACATATTGGATTCAATTTTATCTTAAAGCATGCAATTAAACTATTGACAAGTATCTGATTTCGGATTATAATCAGTATGTTTCCGAAGTCGGAAACACAATTGTGAAGGAGGTAAGAGTATGGGACATGACATTCAACAACAACTGAATACTCTCAATCGTCTGTATAAAGAAACAGATGAAATCTATCGCGGCATTGCCGGACGCTTTGGATTAACTGATACGGCATTTTGGATACTATACGCAATCACCCATGCGGACGGGGATTGCACACAAAACGACTTGTGCAATGATTGGTTTTATCCCGTGCAGACTATCAACTCGGCAGTCAGTAAATTGCAGCAGCGAGATCTTGTATATCTCGAGACAATTCCGGGCACGAGAAATCGGAAAAAGATTCTCTTAACGGAAACAGGAAGGCAATTCGCCGAACACAGTATTAGCATGATTGATGAAATGGAGAAAGAAGCTTTCTTAATGTTTACCGATGAAGAAAGAGAAACCTATATTTCTATTTATCAAAGATATAACGAAAATATCCGGCGTGAGCGGGATAGAGTGCTATGCTCAATAGATAAACTGTTGAAAAAGGAGTGAGGGTGCATGGCTGAGCAATGGATTATCTGTCCTGTTTGTCAGCAGAAAACCAGACTTAAAATCCAAGAAAACACGGAACTGAAGAACTTCCCGCTATTCTGCCCCAAGTGCAAGCAAGAAACGCTTATAGATGTCAAAA